>JACNHV010000358.1 GCA_014383445.1 Candidatus Desulfobacula maris
CGCCATATTTTGGCATGGAGACCCAATCACCTATCCGTATCATATCATTTGCTGTTTAGTATGTCTGCCGCTGATTTAAGAGAGATATCATATCTTAACCATAGAGATGTAGATAGGGAAGAGGGAATATCCTATGAAATCGATAATAGAGTTTAACGAAAATTTGATAATAAAAAGAGTAAATCAATCGCGGAATTCATCAATAGTGAAAATGCAATTTTGGCTAATAACATAATAATCAATTTAGAATTAAAAAATAACAATCTTCAACTGAAAGAAATTAAATATTATAAGTTTGATAAAATCAAGACATTTCGGAAGCTTAGTGAATTATATTACATAAATACAAAAGACTTTAACCCAGCACAACATGAAGAACTGCCAGATATGCTTGGTGAAGAAATTAAAGTTTTTGAATATTGATTTGGAAATCAGGTCTTGGTTATATGGTTTTACAAATTAAACACAACCATCTGGTTAGACCGTTATTGAGTTAAAAGGAATGTCTTCCATTTAAAATTAATTATTTTTTGCATTCATCTTTTGGACTAGCGGAGCGATCAACCACCGCAACCCAAAAACAGATGCCACAATACCTAAAAGCATTACAACATACCATGTTGGAAATTTTTCCAGGGCGGCAACAGCATCAATTATTTTATCCTGGTATTCCCCGGGAATAAACGGAGAAATAAAGATTATTAAAACAGGAAAAAATAACAGTACCATCAAGGCTTCATCTTTCCAGGAAAATTTTGCCTGTTCTTGAGCCTTTGCATCCCAATCAGCTTCAATAACCTGGCCCTGTTTTGCCATTTCAACAACGACCTCTGCCTTTTTAACAGCGGCGACGGCATAAAGCTTTTCAACTTCTGTGGCGGCTTGTGCTTTAATTGTCTTTCTTTTCTGCCATTCAACAATCGGCTCTTTTATAATACCAAATGCGCCACCAATTGTTTCTTGTATGGCTGTTATCCAGGAAAACATCATGCAGTTCCTTCTCTAATTTTTGGTTTTAATCCAAATCTCATTTTTTAAAATATAGACCTCTTTGATTGCTTTCCATGCTTCCCCCAGGCAGACAAAGCCTTCCTTGCACTTTGCCCATACGCCTGAAGTTAAAACTTTTGGAAGAATGACTTCATCAGAAACAAATTCAATCCGGATAGATTTATAAAATGCCATTATGGGCCTCCTATCACTCTGATTGAAGTATATGGCTTAATGAGCCTGTGAACAGTTACCGGGTTGTCAAGCATGGTGGCAGCAACCCTTGATGTCCTTACCTTATCATAAACGATAATGTCATTAAGGGCTTTATCCCAAGATGGCAATACTGACACCTTGGGGATAATATCTATTTTGATTGAAGGGTAAAAAGCCATATTATCAACCTCCACATTTTATAGGACCGCCATAATAAATAAAGTCAACGGGGACCTGCCATATTTCATCCGCTATATAATAGGTATCGCCAGCAACCGGATCAGTAAGCCAATCATAAGCAACCGTTAATGTGTCAGCCATATTGGACACAATCTCCGCAAAATTACCACAATCATGTGCACCTGTGCCGGCGGAGATATAAACAAATTTTCCGATATGCTCATCTATTGTCCAGGCTTTGGCAGTATCTTCAAGGGTTTTTGCCCCTCCCCCCGTTGCAGTACCGGGCAGCCCTGCCCCGACCAAATGAATATCAAATGCCGTCTGGGAATCTAATTTAGCTGCAATATGTTTGTCCATGGATAGTACCCCCGGGTCAGTACCCTCGCCATTAACCTCCCGCCATATCAATGGGAATAAAACATTTTTTCCAAGGGCACCGGCTGGATCATTATAACCACCTGCAATATCATTTTGATCAAAGGTTCCATATTCTTCAATTAGACCTGATTTAAACCGCTGACCAAAATTATGAAAATAATACGAAGGATAAAAACCTGTTTGTGGATAGTTGCCAATGAATGAACCGGCTGAATAATCTCTTGGTAGATTATCAACCACGATATGAGTTGCATCAGTAATCTCAGTCACCATGACCCCGAAATCACGACCTTCCCCTTCAGCACCCCATAGACAATAATATAATCCTACTTCAAAACCGGCTGAGGATGCCACGTTAAGGGAAACATCAGTAGCAGCAACCTGAGAAGCAAGAAGGGTAGTATGGGCAGGAATAAACATAACATCTTTGGGTATACGTCCTATCATAGCAGCGCCTTCTTTGTAATTAGCCGTTTTATTCTCATACGAATTCATTATGATCAGGTCTTTATTTCCCCAGACACAAAGTCCTATGGACCCTTCAGTCTCATCATAATAGACTTGTTCATATCTATCGGCATAATTATTGGTATGAGGCAATTCCAATGTTCCCACTTTTGTAACCGAGTCCCAATATCCATAAGCATGGTCTGGCCGGAGAGTGTTTGCGGCAAGTGTCAAATGAAAATATATATATGGCTGATCATCATCTACACCCTTTGATTTAACAATCATCTTGGTCGGAAAGCTATCCACTTCAACTTCCCATCCAAAATCCTCGACAAGCATACAGACTATGGACCAAAACTTATCTGCAGGGTCAGTAAAGTTCATTTGCCGCCTTTCAAAGGTCCAACCATCATCACCTACTATTTTATTTTGAGGTTCGATATAGTCTGCAACCGTGTCAAATGCGTAAACACCTTGTGCAAATCCAAAAGATATTCCATAAAAATAATCATATTTGAGACCATAAGTCTCAGCAAAAGATATTATTTCAAATTTATAGTATTGAAAACTTTGAGGAGTATCTATAGTGTATGAAATTCCTATTTGATCTCCCAGCCCGACTTTGTCAGTGAATGTTTGTATTAAGGTTTCTTCACCTGAAAAAGCACCTGTTGCTGATCCATAAATTTTAAGAGGACTTGGTACACCATCTGTACTATAAGGAAACCAATTAAGTGTTTTTAAAGCCATAGCCTCTTGAAAATCTATTGCAAACCACCAGGGAGAACCGTCCGCCGGAGCTGTAGCACTTCCGTAATATAACCAGGTTGGAGCTGGCAAGGCAAAAACATCTCCAGTGGTGCCAAATATATTGGCCATTGCAGTAAGCCATGATGCCCGTGTAGCACTTCCGGCCATTGGGTAATCAATTAACATAATATCTTTTCCTTTTTAATTATTCATGTTTAAAGTAAAGGGTTCCATCAGCCAAACCCGTTGGATTTGGCGGATCATCGATCCCGGAAAGAACATCAACAGGGGCATCTTTCTCGGTTGCAATACCAGAACCATTTCCAACCCATATTTTGCCCTCGGTCAAAGCTCCCGGGTCACCAGTATCACCTTTGTTTCCTTGCTCGCCCTGGACACCCTGTATTCCTTGATCGCCTTGTATTCCCTGGATACCTTGGATGCCCTGATCACCGGTGACACCTATGTCTCCCTGATCACCTTTATCCCCCTGGATGCCTTGAATACCCTGGATACCCTGATCGCCTTGGTCCCCCTGATCTCCTTTGAGGCCCTGAATACCCTGAATGCCTTGAATCCCTTTTAAATCAACATAAGTATATTCGACGTCCGTTCCTTTCTTGATACCAAGCCGGGTTCCATCCCAGAGAAAATAAATCCCCAGGTCAGATTCAGTATATTCAGCCTCATCAGAGGTTTTAACCCCCAAAATGGCTCCATTCCACTCAAAGGCAAAATCAAATCCACGGGGACCCCGCAAGGCCCATGGCAATTCTGACCATTTATTTGTACCATTCCCGATTTTCATGAGCTGTGTGTCGGGATCATCCGAAATCAAAAGGCCCAGCTCCCCTTCAAATAAAACCGGATCGGCGGCAGTCCATTCGCTTTCTGTCCCACGTCTGAATTGTATTGGTATTGACATTTATACTCCTCCGCCGTCTAATGGCTCGATATTCGTCATAACATCCGCTGGATGCCCTCCATCCAAAGTGATATATTTCTGCATTGCCTGGAGAAAAGAAGTCCCGGAATTGGCAGGCACCTCGATAACAGCAATGGGTTCATCTGCAATTGATATTATTTCAATTGTGGTCATCTGGTAACCTCCTGATCTATAACAACCTTACCCATCAACAGCCTGGCCACATCACCATTAACGTCAATAAGTTCAAGATCATACACACCTTTTTTAACCGGCAAGGATGCAGTATCCACAGGATTGATATATAGAGAAATCCTTGTGTATTCTGCTGCTACATCAATCACAATCCCGTCATTCTCTGTGGTCAATTCCTGCAGGACCACATCTGATTTTAATTTTTCCCGGATCTGCATCCGCGCTGTCCAGCCTGTTAAATCCATGGGTGTATCATTTGATGCCAAATCCCATGATTTTCGATAGGTGGCCCCTTGATAAATTGTGAGATCAATCTCTTGTGGTGCGATCACCTGGAAACCTCCCTTCCTTTTTCAACATATGTTTGTGTGTACCATTTGATGGCATATTCCAATCGTTTCTTTTCTGCAGGTAATAAGGTCTTTTTAAATTCATACCGATCCGTTTTCTTTATCCCTGCCAATGGATGAGCAAGTCTAACGGCACTCTTTTTCCCTTTTGCAGTTCCGCCCAAATCATAATATTTCTGTAAATATTTCTTTGCTGCGACCAGATCACCATATTTCAAAGCCTGCCGATAATAATAAAAAGCGTTTCCTTTCTTTGTCGGTTTTCCACCGCCGGATTCAAACCCGTTCTTTTCTTTCCATTCAAAAACAAGTTTCCGGGTATCATAGTAGGCTTGAACCCCGGGTTCTGAGGTGTATGTGACTAAGGTCAAAAGATCATTAAGGAAATGTTCAGCCATATCCTTACCCCGGCCAGGCCTCCCCATGGCTGCCCGATAAAACACATCAAGCTTGAATGTCTTCAGGATATTCTCAACTTTGTCACGAATCGGTTTCGGAGAGGTTGCATCGGGATACGTTGAATATCCCGTCAATGTTTCAAATAACATCTTCACATCCGGCCTGATACTATTAACTGTTTTATTAAGAACAGCCTTTGGAATATCCATCAATTGTTCTTGAATCGTTGATTTGCCTTGCATTAAATCTTTAATATCAGAGGGCAAATCCTCTTTTGCAAACCATGACAAGGCATCAGACAGAGCCCCTTGAAACCTTAACGTAATGATGGAACCATCTTCCCGTCTGCCAAGTATCAGGTGCATCTGTCGCCTTTTCTCCGGCCCCAGATCTTCCAGTTCATCCGGGAACACCGTGGCATTAAATAACATGACAGCCCCGGCAAGCATGGAGGCCTTAGCCGCGTAAACAAGGCTGCGTTTGGCAAAAACAAACCCTAACCGATTGATGGTTTCTCCTTCATGTTTAAGATTTCTCATGAGATAGACATATCTGGGAGCATTTATTTCAATCCAGGAATAGAATGGGATCATCCTTCTTCTGATAAACTCTCCATGCCGGGAAATATTCCCATAATCACCTAAAAGCTCCCGTGAAAGTTTGGCGGCTGCCTCGGTATTTTTTTTCTGTTCAACAAGATTGTTGATATCATCGATATTGCTCGCACCATAAACGCTTTCGCCGGATTCCAATTGTTTTTTAAACCACCGGAAAGCTGCCAGCCGGAGAATATTTTCTCTTGTCTGGGAAGCATTTTTAACCTGCTTCCAGTATGATGCAGTAAGACCGAGTTTTTCTTCTGTGAGGATGTCTTTTACAAAGGCAGTATTTGTCATGATCTTCATGGTGTCGGTTACTTCCTGCACAGCAAAACCACTGCCGATAACACCATGCTTCTGGGCCTCTTCCAATTCGGTTTTTAATTGCGGACTTAATTTTTTATACCGGGACCAATTGATCAGATCACCCAGGGATTTCTTTAAAGCCTTTGGGCTTGCAATCTCAGGCCTATAAGCAAGAACAATATCCAAATCGCCTGACATATTATTAATGTTATATTTAATAGCTGAAAAAGGATTCAAAAGGATATATTGTTTCCATGCGGCCATGGCTTTTTCTGAAAGTCTTGACAACCGTCCTTCTGCATTATGAAGCTTGAAATTATCCATGGTATCGGCCAATCCTTCAGGCAATACCCATACAGGAGGATAACCCCTGGCCAAAACCTTTCTGACATCCTTGTCTTCAAGAGTCTTTTCACCGGCCAAAACATTTTGAAGCACCTGGTCAGTAACAGAATTCACAAAAAAGGCACCCTTATTCGGGTCTGGTTTCCATTCCTTATAGCCTTTTGGAATGATCTGTTTCCATGTTTTAAAATGCTTTCCAAGAACGCCTTTCACAACCCGGTCACGGCCCTTGATACCTTTATAAATCATGGCCGCATACATAGAACCCTGATGTTGTTTTTCTATAAGGTGGGACAAAAAGGGAAACAGCCGTGGATGATCAATGGCCAAACTGACATTGGGATTATCATCTATGGCTTCTCTCCATGCGGCTTTGTCTGCTTTTTGGTTTTCTTCAGCTTCCAGGATGGCATTAATGACATCCTGGAAATCACTATCATAGGTGATCTTTCCCGTTTTTACGGCCTGTGCAAGATTGGAAAACCCCATGGCTATTTTCGTTACATGAGGCTTTGCCGGGTCTTCAAAACCTATATCATTTTTCTGCTGCAAGGCGACCCATTTTTCATACGTCGCCTTATTTGCTGCTTTGGCGTGTTGCTTCAGATTTTTGAGAACATCATTTTCTTTTTTGATCTGGGCCAGATTTTTTGCAGTTTCTATCATGGCCATCTGTTGCGATGTGGCAATGAATTCAGCTTCCATATATTCGGTGTTATAATCTAAGGGGGACCCTTTACGGGCTGTCATCCATGGCCGCCATTTGGTTCTGACTTCACTGGATGACGTGCCCATGCCCCTACTATGTTCTTCCGCTTTCTCGTTCCAGTATAAAAGGATTTGATGATGGAAATAATCACCTGATTTCAAAATTTCCTTTTTCATAATTCCCAAATTAACCAGATCCCGGGCAAGGCCTTTGTGAAATTTACGTCGATTTTCAAGGGCGTTGGCCACCCTTTCATTTTTCCTGTTAATACTTTGAATTTTCTTATGCGATTCGATTATCTGATCCATGGTTTCAAATCCCCATGGAAGATTCTCTTCTGTTCTCAGGCCGTCGTTAATCGACCTTACCTCATCACCTAAGATCAGATCCATGGCAAACATATCATACTCTTGCTTATTCAAATCACGCAGCATTTCAGACATTTTTCTTGCTGCTTTGTCCTGGACAATATTGGAAATATCCTGGTGCCTTCTCAAAATTTCTCTGGCGGAAGATCGCTGGGTACCCGGTTCCATTCTGGTAAGGTCCGGGAAGTGATCCATTTCCATTTTCATATCTGTTTTGAAATTGCGGAATTTATCAAACAGAGTGTCCTTTTTAATGCCCCGCCCTTCCTGCATAACCTTGGCAACATTCTTTGGTAAAATATCCTTGAATTGATCAGATTCGTACCCGGCATCTTTTTTGTTAAATCTGGACTTTATTTTGGAAGCTTTTGATTCAGGGTCCTTATTAAAATCATCCGATGTTTGGGATTTACTTTTTTTTGATTTTCCCTGCACACCTTCTCTTTTGAAAATTTTTCCTGACTCCACCTGCCTTGCCAGCTTACGGGCAGACATCCTGCCGATGTAAAGAAGACCATCAAGAAAATCCATAATCTTCTGGATGATCCGGCCCATGGCAGTATTTCTAAGCCCTTCCCGTTCTTCAATCAATTGGGCAAAAGTATTGGCCTCATTCTCTTCAATATTTTTTGAAAGTTCTGTTTTAAGTTTACCCTGCTTGTTCCATTTGTGCATCAGACCCATTAATACGGCCCGGTCTGAATTGGTTATCATGCCAAAATCTCTGAGCATGTGATATGTCTCATGGGAAAGGGTAAATCCGCTTGAAAGATCCTTATTCAAACTGATTGTACTATCTTTATATGACCCGAGAATAATACCGCCTTTTTTCATCCTGCCACTCCGGATAGCAAATTCAATTTCACCATTGGGCATATTTTTAACGTTGAGTATTTTAAACCCTTTGCCATTGTTCATGTGAATGGATATAGAACCATCCTTCGATATGAAAACATCCTGGCCGGTGAACCTTTTTTGAATATCTGGAAGGGTTACGCCCTGGCCTGGGGTTTGATCTATGGAAAACTTTTCATTAACTGAATCTGAGCTGGTGGAGAATTGGATCTGCTCTTTATTCATACTTTCCATAGAATAATATGGGGTTCTTCTGATGTCTTGAGGATTAGTTCTTATCTGGCCTGTTTCAGTATATGAAAAAATATCAAAAAGAAAAATGCTATGTTCCAGCAAAGCATCGGATAATTGCTCAAAAAATTCTGCCCTGCCGGTAGCATTAGCCGGTGGCTTATTATTGATAAGAATTGAACTTGCATTTGTTTTTTCAATAGCGCCCAGTACACGGGCAGTAATCTCTTTTTGCGGAAGACCGGATGGAAAAGGCAAATATCCGACTTCCTGGTTCTGGGAATTAAGAAGCAAAAACCCGTCATCTTCGTCTCTGAATCTTCTTATTGCCTGATCCTGGCCTTCAATCACAAGGTCAGTGCTTTTTATCCGCTTTGTGAATATTCTTTCTTTAATCGGAACATCTATTTTTTTAACTGTATTTTTAATGGACATGACCCTGGGAGTATCGGTATTTGCCCCGAATACTGCATATTCTTGGTTACCAATTATCAAAGGGAGAATAGGGATATCTTTAAGGGCTGCAATTGATTTTAATTTTATAAGGATTTGTTTGTCAGAAACGGAAGGGGTTAAACTGCCTGATGGATGGTTATGGGCGAACACAATCTTTGCAACGGTGCCAACGTTAAATGATCTTGCGATTGCTGTGATGGCATCAATTAAACTTGAACCTTTTGTACCGGTTGTATGTTTTAATACTTCAAGAACTTTCCCGTTCTTATCTATAGATAAAAAATAAGCCTGTTCCTGTGGTTCTACAACAAGGTGGGATAATAACGAGGCGGCATCTTCCGGGGTTTGTACGATATATCGATTTCTGGAAATATCCACTCCGGGAATGGGTTTTGTGGATACTTCCTGCTTTGTTCGCAACTTTCCCGGGATTTTAATCTTTGGCAATTGTGTTGCTTGATATTCAAATAAATCAAGTTGGCCTGCTTTTTCACTGAATAACCCCCTTTGGAATTCTTCTATTATATCAGGTGAACCTTGTTTTTCAACTTCATTTTCTTCACTGGCCAGTTCTTTTTCAAGACTGTTGGCCTCGGCTATTTTTTCAGACAATTCTTTTGCATGCTCAAACGGAGCACCAAGCCTTTTATTAACCCTATCAAGTTCTTTTTGACTATTTGATAAATCAGTTTCTATCTTAGATTTAACAGAAGGAAGTTTATTGATTGCATTGGTAATTTTTTGTGTGAGTCCAACTGCATCAAGTTCTTTGATATTTTCTGGTGTAATAAACAGCCCTTTGAGCGGGATAGGGATATCTTTGATTTCAGCTTCAATTTCCGCATTATTCAGGACAGATTCTTTACCGACTTTTGCATCAACATTGATGGTAACACCATTAACAGAACCAATGTTAAAAGTTCCGCTGATTTTGCCGTTCAGAGCTTTTCTAATCCTGATTATTAATGCTGCACCAAACTCTTTTCTCTTTTCAAACTTTTTTTCGCCTACTTTCCCCTGAATTTCAGCGCCTATATAATCAGGCAAATGGGGTTCCATTTCTTTGAATTCTTCAAGCCTAGCCTGTGTGGATCGAATATTATATTCCAGTTTTCTTTTATCCATTGCCAGGGATCTTTGATTACTGCTATGGGCACTACTCAACATCAACAGACTGTCAATAGCCGCTTTTAATTTGACAAGCTCAACCACCCGTTCATCACCGGATGCCAGTGCGGCGGCCATTTCATACTGTGAAGCCTCTGAAACGTCTTCTACCTTACGAAGATTCTTATCCCCGGCAAATGCCTGATCAATTGCTCTGGCCTTTCTTGCCACCATCTGCCAAAGAGTTGCATCATAACTGCCCTCTGTGGCATATCGATTGATACCGACCTCTTTGTTTTGGTTCCCCTGGCGAACGATTCTGCCATCTGGTTGCTCTACATCTGCCGGATACCAAGGGGCATCAAGATAATGCAGGTCTGTCAATCTGTTCTGGGCATTGACACCTGTCCCCATCTTTTTGGCTGACCCTATAAGAATTCTTTTCTTTCCATCTCTGACAGCTTTAAAAAGGGTTTCTTTCTGGGTTGGTGTCTTATAATCATCAATCCATCCCACGTGACTTGCAGGAACATCCGCCTTTTTAAGCCTTCCCATTAAAAAAGATTTTGAATCAAATCCCCTTCTATCAATAACTCCTTTCCCGAAACCATTGTTATAAAAAACGATCTGGGACCCACCCTTGACAGGAGATTTATCCATTGAGCCATACGACATGGCATATTCAATATCTTTTGTTCTATGATACGTATCGATGATGCCATCAATGAAGACATTTAATTTACTTGTCGGGTCATTTTTCGCATCAGGGTCCACAAAACGCATGTCAATAGAGGCCAGCTTGCCATCAGTGATAATATTAATCATAGGGTCTGGATTGCCTGGCTGTTCTTTCGACGGTTTCCATTCCTTACTGATTTTGATTCGTTCGTTTAACGGGCCGTCCTGGTATGCCTGCAATCCTGAATTTTTAGGGGCAAGAACCACCTTTGGCGCATTGTTTTTTATATCCGGCCTGGTAACTCTGGTTCCAAGCTGAGAACTCGTTAATACATCCATGAACATTCTTACCCGGGACATTAATTCCGGAACATTGACAAAATTAGCAAACCTTTCAACCGGAACATGGTTGCCGGCAGCATTCATTTCATAGGCTGTTGCAGGTTCTCCAAACATATTGGCCCATGAATCAAAATGATCTATTCCGTCTTCCTCCATCTGATCCCCGGAAAAGAACCGCATCAAAGTATATAATTCGCCCAGGGTGTTTGTGATCGGAGTACCTGAAGCAAAAGAATGAGACCGGCCCTTATTCTGCCCATCGAGCCAAAGTGTTTTAATAAAAAGATCAATCGCTCTCTTTGAACCGTTAGGATCGATCCCTTTCATTTGTCTGTTGGTAACAAAATCAAGCTTTCTGAATTCATGGGCTTCATCAACAAACAAAAAATCAGCTCCAAGTTCTTCAAAAGAAATAGCATTGTCCCCGCCTGAGACAAGGGCTGCAAATCTTTGTTCTGCAGCTTCTATCCGTGCTTCCATTCGCTTTATGGTCATTCTTGGCATATTGTCGTCTTCCATCTCCGACAAGGCATACCTCATCTGGGATAAAAAGTTATCCCGGACAGGCGCAAGGGTTTCTTCTTTGACCCGCAATAGACCAAAACTTGAATGCGTTAAGATAATAGCATCAGGATCATTCAAAGCTGCCTGGGCAACAAACCTTCTTCTATTTTCAGTATGAAAATTCTTTTTCCCCGCCACCATTACATTGGCCATGGGATAAATTTCCTGAAATTCCTGAGAAAATTGCCCTAACATATGATTAGGCACAACATACAATGGCTTATTAATCATGCCTAAGCGCCGCATTTCCATACCTGCCGCTATCATGACAAATGTTTTTCCTGCCCCTACGGCATGGGCAAGATAAGTATTTCCTGTTTGAATGATTCGCCATATTGCCCGTTTCTGGTGGTCATATGGTTTGAAATGGTTACTTAAACCAGGAAGTGTCAAATGTGATCCATCAAACTGCCGGCCTTTTATGGTATTGATTTTAGTATTATAAATATCAAGCAGATCAGAGGCTCTTTCTGCATCTTCCCATACCCAGGCACTAAAGCGTGCCCTCATCTTTTTGACTATTTCGTTTGCGGCTGCCGTCTCATCTACTAAAAACTCGGTTCGTGTTTTGCCGTCCTCTTTTACGGTTCTTGTAATCCGGATAGATCGATTATTAAGGATAGCTTCAAACAATTCATTTGGGCCTCTATACGTAGTACCCCATTCATTGGTAGAACTTCTTAATCCCTGCGGCGCATATCCTCTTTTGTCGCCACGCTGCATATAGGATGGCCTTGTGTCCGGGGTTGGCATAACTTTCCATGAATTATCAACAGGTTGATGTTCGACAACAGTAGCAGGCATTCCAAGGGCTTCGGCTGCAAAGTCATTGTAATATTCTAACGGTACCCAGGGCGCACCGGGTGAGATTGAAATATGTTCTGGTTTCAGTGGCTCTGGCTGAGATTCTTTAAGGGCTGCCACATTGCGCTCAAAATCTGGATTGAGTTTTGCCGCAACTTCAGCCTCTGCAAGTTTTCTTACGACATTTCCAGACAAATATTCATCTGCCATTACATGACCGGTCCCGTCGGGATTATCATAAATCAAATCCCCCAGGGTGCCGATGACTTCTTCTTTGGTCTTCTTAGCAGTTTTGGCAATATGATCAATATCAAGTTTTCCAATCAGATCAAGGGACACTGCCAGGGCATCCGGGATAGAATGTATGACAGGGGTTTTAGGCTTATTAACAGTCCTGGTTTTTAAAACCTTTGATTTGACTATTTCCCCGTCATTATTTTCTCTCTCAAGAGTGAGGACCAAGGAAGATTCTGCATCCATATCAAACGCTTTTTGATTCTTCAAATTGCGATATGCTACTTTCTCTTTTGTTCCGTCCTCATTTTCCTTGGTCCGCATGGTTACGGTAAAGGCTGTAATCAGGCCATGCTTTTTGACAAACTTATCATATTCTTTATTCAGGGCTTCTAAGGCCGATTCCCAATCACCATCTTCAAGCTGTGCTTTATGAGAAAGTTTTAAGGCATCTCTTAATTTTATGTAACTTTTCAGGAATCCAACGGTTTCTTTTGGGATAGTCTTGTAAACACTTTCAATGGGAACCCCGGACCCGAAATCGACTTTCATCAAGTGACCATCACCAGAAAGATAAACTCCACCCTCTTTTTTGTGCTTAGGGTTAAAATCCCTTTCAATAATGGTTTGCTCGTTATACGTTTTACTGTTCTTCCTTGAATGACTGTCATATATATCTGAAGGAAGATTATTTATGGCTTTAGAGAAATGATCTTCTATTTTCCCGTCAGCAGGGAGAACGGTATATTCATTGTTTGTATACATGGAACCTTCCGTAGAATGAGTTCCAAGAACCATGGAAGGATGCTTAACAAAATATTCATTGATCATTTTTTTCTCATCACCGATTTTCACTTCTTTTTGCCCGGTCCAATGTTTTCCACCAGGCTTGGCCCCTTCTTCTCTTTTTTGAAGAAACAGGACATCTGTGACAACCTCAGTTCCGGCACTTTGCTTGAATGCGGTCTGGGGCAATCTGATTGCGCCCAAAAGGTCTGCCCTGTCTGAAATATATTGTCTGGCCTTGTCTATTCCGGCATCCATTGTATATCGGCTGGTAACAAATACGAGAAGGCCACCAGGTCTTACACGGTCAATGGCTTTGGCAAAAAAATAATTGTGAAGGGCGAATCTGTATTTCTTATATTCCGGATCAGCAAGGATAGGCAGTTTGCCGAAAGGAGGATTCCCTATTGCAGCATCAAAAAAATTGGGAGGAAAGCTTTGTGATGTGAAATCAGCTTGCATCATATTTTGATTCGGATACAAAAGCTTTGCGATACCCGCAGATACATGGTCCATCTCGATACCAGTATAAATAGAATTTTTCTGCATTTCATCCGGAAGAAGGCCAACAAAATTACCAATCCCCATGCCAGGTTCAAGTATCTTACCGCCGGTAAAACCCATTCTGGATAATGCTTTATAGATTGATTTGATTATCGGTTCATTGGTGTAATGAGCGTATTTTGTACTTTTTGCTGCGGTTTTTAGTTCTTTCGGGTTCAGAGTTTTTTCCACCCGCTGAACAAGGGTTTTCCACCCTTCTTTTGCTTGATATAAATTGATTTTCCCGGTTTCTGCATAACCGGGGAACATGCTGTTTGCTAACTCTGATGCTCCCCACCCTACATATTTAGCAAGAATCTCTTGTTCTATGGGTGTGGCAGGCCGTTTTTCTTTGTTTATTTTTTTTAAGAGGTCTATGGCATCCAGGTTGTTGATTGCCGATGCTCGCCAACTTCCCTCCCTGGACAGAGAATCTGGTTTTATGCGGTAGTCTCTTCTCCGAATTCCAGAAACTGTGCCAGCGTTATCTCCCAGATCTGTTTCAGTCTCATCTCTATTCTTTGAGTCTGCTGTATCGGATCTTCCCCCGGCCTTGCGTTTCGTTCCCGGCTTGTTATGAACTGACCTTTTTCCGCCCGGAACACTTCCATTATTTGGTTTTCCCTTGTCACCAGAAACTTTTTCAGGGATCGACTTTTCTTCAGGCTTTGGTACAGCTTTGGGGCCATTGTCTTCATGGCTTCCTCGATCATGTCCCTTCTTTGTTTCTCGTGTGGCGGTCCTTCCAGCATCATCGGTATCATCAGAGGATTCCTCCTTTAGCTTTTTATTTTCAATATAATCCGTTTTCGGGTCTTTATCAATGACCATATCGATCTTCACAAACCGCTCAAAATAAGGCCGGGCTTTTGTTGACAAACTCCCAATAGCCAGGGCCACATATTCAGAGGCAGACTTGCCCGCCTTCAATACATCATCAAGAGCTTCTTGCAATAACGGCTTGATTTGGGCATATATATTTTCGTCTGTTTCTTTATTGGAAAAGCTTCCCCGTTCACCAAGGATATCATTAATTTTTTTGAATTTATCCATGGCATTTGAAAGATGCTGTTTGACTTCGATGGTCTTTTCTTTTTTCTCAACCTCTTTTGCCTGTCTGTCCCATTCGGCCAAAAGATTGTCTGGGGAGAATTCATTCTCTTTTTTCTTGGGGACATCTTTCTGTTTTTCCGGCTTCTCTATTTTTTCAAAATTATCAAAACTATAATGCCCGCCTTTTGATTCACCATCAAGATTTTCAACCCTTATGCCGGATGATGATATATGCTTTACCACCAAAGGTTCTTCCCCAAAGATATCCTTGTCTTTAATGGCGATCACACGATCATCAAGCTTTATATTCTTCTGTGTTAGTACCTTTATAGCGTCTTGTGATGGGACCTCTTCTTTTTTGTAGAAAGCATTTTTCGATTTGTAGAAAATATTTTTCGATTTGTGGGAAGGTTTTTCCGATAAGGTCAAACTTTTCTGAGCAACAATAGTCTTTTTACCATCTGATTTTTCCACATACCATCTATCATTTTTGTCTTTTCTTACAAGAGTGGCAAAAATCTCTTTGCCTTTTTTGGTTTTCCAGGTTACGGAGTCCCCTGGGGACATTTGTCTATGGACAGAAGGGACATCTGCCTGTTCGCTTGTCTCCTGCTGTTCGCTTGTAAGCGGTTTTTCAGTTTTTAGCGAATCTTTTGTTTCAGGAATAACTTTCTTTTCTACTTCTGTCTCCTTCTGGAAATCTGTTTCCGGAACATCGTCTAAAGCCTTGGTATCAATGGTTTGTCCCACCCGTTTAATCCCATCAACAGTAACCTGGTCAAACATATCAACACGTTTGGAAATGCCATCCTGCAAAAGTGTTTCGCCTTGATCATTTGTATCTTTGACTTCATACTCATCTTTGATGCCATCAATCGTGCCAACAATTTTGTCACCTTCGTTCAAATTGGCAACGGACATTTTTTGACCGCCTAAAGGATCAAATCCTCTCTTTTCAAGATCTGCGAGTTCATCGTTTGCCACCAACTCTCCAGCGGCACCGGCATAGCTCTCGATAGCTCTTTCAAGATATAAATATTTCTCTTGTTGAATATCGGTTAATGGCTTGCCTGCCCTGACTTTATCAAATAAAACATTTAGCTCTTTCCGACTTAATGCCTTTTTTTTGTCTGCCTTCAGGTCTGCTTGAAGCTTTTGCATCCATTGAGGGGAATCGGCAGAATATCGAACGCCTTCACTTTGCTGATTGACCTTTTCCTGATTGAATCCACCTGTCTGAGTCGTATTGACTTCATTCTGCATTTGATCAATTTTGAATATAAAATCGCTATCATCCTTTTCCGGCTGTCTGTCAACCGTCTCGGCCTTCTCATCACCAACAGATTGTTGAATCTGTGAAATCTGTTTATCTTCAAGGGCGACGTAAGCATCTTGTTTGACACCATCTATTTTGTCACCTAATATGACAATACCGTCATATCCTTCTTTGATTATATTCTCACGGAAGGACACTGCCCCGCCTTCGTTCTTAATGGCAGTTTCCATTTGCTTAAATGCGCCGTCGCCTGTGAATATCAAAGGCTTTTTAAAATAAAGATCAGCTTCTATTACATTCGGGCCATATCCTTTCGCAGCCTCTGGCGTATTTGAAAACCATGACCCAATAAGGTCAATGGATTGTTCCCCATTTACTTTTTTGTTTTTTAATGCGTATTGCCTGTCAAAAACATCTATCTTTTTTGCATGGGTGCCATGGAATGCTCTGATTGGTTTTCCGGATAATCCATCAACTGGTTCGGTCTTGTCATCGGTTTGGTCCTGAGTGTCCTGGGCACTGAGTTTATCTAACCTTGGCCGGTAATTTTTCCCATCTTTGCCGGTAATTGAAGCGGTCTTTGCACCAAGGGAATCAACCGTGCCAGTGAGCGTTTCTCCGGAAGAATTCATCCATGATACAGACTGTCCGGATAAAAGTTTTTCAGAAGGTTTTTCTTTTTCCTTTGCAATATCCGCAATATCTGGATTATCAGACTTGTTGATAACCTGATCAAGTTCTTCATCAGTGAACTCAGAAGCAGCTCTGACATCATCTTCCTGGTTTGTGATATCCTCTTTTAAGAAATCCTCTGCTGACTTTCCGAGATCCTTTTCATCCATGAGCATTTTTTCAGCATCAGACGGGCCTGTATCATCTCTATCTTTTTTGCCGTCATCATCCAAAGCTCTGGCTCCGGATGTCAAAACATTGGCCCCCGCACCCATAACACCACCGGTGAGCAACCCCATGACAGCCGCTTCGTCAACACCATTCATCAAAGGTTGACCGATTGCAGCATTAGACCAAATCTGTTCCTGGATTGATTGTGGCAATTCTTCAAATACACCTTCACTGATACCACCTGCCACGATCCGCTTGGCAACATCTTTGGCAGACCTGGCAAATTTTTCCCCAACTCCCTTGGCAACCGAAGCCTTGCCGCCTACCAGCAAGGTATCGATATCATCAAATCCAAATTTATTAGCAAGACGTCCGCCGGCAAGACCAAAAACAGTTGTGCCGACACCAGATGCAATAGAAATAGCAGATTGACCAAATGTTAAGGCCTTGTCCCTGGTCTGTTGTCTGGTTTGTTCGGCAGCCGACCCGGCACCAACAATACCCTCACCAATGGCACTTGCCACCCAGGGGGCAGCCTTGCTGGCAAGTCCTGCAATCCCCCTTCCAATAGCAGCCCCGGCACCCATTAAGGGCAAAGACTCAACAACGGCATGTCCAATGATACTTGGATTTTGGATGGCAGCCGAAAGTTTGCCGCCAATGCCATCGGCCTGTGAAAATTTCCTGTTCGCTTCCTTCTGAGCTGGGGAATAATAACTATCCAGAATCTTATGGGTGCTTTTGGGATCATACCCCAAATTCTCTTCCATGAATCTTCCGGCACGTCCCAATGTCGGGATATCAGCCAACCCGACGGCTGCTTCACCTGTACCAATAACACTTTTTGCAACAGTAATTCCCACATCCTTAATGGTTCCGGATAGGGTTCTTCCTGTTTCATCGGCAGCCTGTGTTCCCTGAACATCCATTCTTTTACGGCCTTCGTATTCCAATTTATTGGCCGTTGGATAAAACTGTGTCTTGTTCCCTTTCTGATGAAAATGTTTAATTCCCTCAACAAGGGCAGCTCTATCCCTTTCAGGGTTATCATCTATTAAATCCTGATAGTATTTGATGGTACGGTCAGACAAGGCAGCCATTATTAAAAAATCCTTCTTTTTCTCTCTTGATCTTCATACGACCCAGCAAGTGGAGTTTTACCGATTCCCGGAATGGCCATCCCTGGATTATTGGTTGCCGGCCGCAATGAACGATCAACCGTATGTCTGCCCAGGGCAGATAAATTGCCGGAAGGCGGAGTTTGTGTAAGGGGGGACAATGGTGTTTTCTTTTTAGGACCGTAAATACTGTCAATTTGACTGTCGTTATCAATTTCTTCCGGGCCTGCTGAACCAATTGCATTTGTGTAAGGGTTCCCGATTTTCTGCCCGATTATGGTACCGTCATCTCCATACTCATTTAGAACAGAATTGGATGTCTCTTTTGCACCTTGCCTTCTTGATCTCTCAATCCCTAAATCCGTATTGGATTTAAGCAATGCTCTTTCATTCTCAAAAGAACCTCGAGTATTTTCAACATCCAGGGCGCCTGTATTCATCATTTTCCGTTCATCAAGTTTGTTTTTCCCTTCAAGCTCCGATTTGTCCAGGAGTCCGGAATTTTGAAGGTCTTGCAGAGACAAGGCCCCGGAATTAACCAGTTCTTGTTTATCAAGAAGTCCTTTGTTCATAAGTCTTTGAATTTTTTCCTGTGAGGACATGTTCATCCGCTTGGTTTTTTCTTGTTCAAGACCGAGTTGTGTCAGTCTCTCATTCTCCAGCTTGGCGTTTGCCTGTTTTTGCTTTAAAGATTCTTCCAAAAAATCCCAGGCCTGATCCAATATTGAATTCAAGTTCATGATCAATCCTCATAAAATGTAATGGGTGCGATGACCCATGTTGAATTAATTTCAAATAATTGACCGGACATAATTAAATCATACGCCTGCCTACTATCCACTGTTTCTCCTGGAATCATTTTCCCGGGCGTAAGCCGGGTCCAGTTAAAATTGTCGATATTAATGCCGGTTCCTTTGACAATGGCCACCCTTTCATTAATCTGATATTCTTTAAAATCAGTGCTTTTCAGATATAAATCCTGATCTTTCACACGGACTTTGTATATATTGCCGATTCCAGAAAGCAGAAGTTCTGCACCTTCATAAAGGTTATAATCACCGTATCCGGTTCTTTGCAGGTATTCTGTGGACACTCCGGATACTGCATATTTTCCCTCATCAACATTGTTAATGACAGCCAGAACAATACCGGATGTGTAATAATCTGTTTCAAACCAGTTTCCGGAATAAAGCAATGGACTTGTTTCCTGGAACCACCAGCAATGGGGCGGAATGGCCAGGGGTTTTACCGTGATCCCGACAAACTCCCCGGGAATCGGATAAGTATTTTCTTTATCGAGCCAAAGCCTTAGCCAGTGGTGGGGGAGAATAGAATCCTGACCTTGCATTGTCGCTGCCGGATATTCTACATCAATGCTGGTTTTTAAATATGCTTTCTCATATAGATTTAATCCCTTGCATTGTACTTCCAGGGATTCAGCCGGGGGAAGCAGGCTATCGCCAATAACAGCATCGTATGTCCCGTCATATTCTTGATTATCTTCCTCAAGAACATCCAGAAGACTGCCACACACAAAAGAAATGGTCTCCATAACACCAAGAGACCCTACCGGGAAGGCCAGGTATCCTGAATAAAGATCACCCGGCCCCATGTTCTGTTGATCTAATCCATCTTCGGTCATTTCTTGTGGACCTGGGGATGAATATTCAGGTGATCGATCTTTCAGAAAAGTTTCAAACCGCATTTGCTTTATAAAGGGAAATCCATTGGTCTGGAAAAAAGAAAGGTCTGGAGGGTCCATTGAAAATAATGAATTGGGATCTGGCACCAACATTTCTTTGGGTATCATTCGAAGCGGCTTCACGCCTCCAAGCCGGGTCAGGAACGGATTCAAAATTAACTGAATAAAAAGAATCGAGTCCTCTTCACTATCAGAAATGGCATTGACTGTTTTCCACAAATACCAGACGTCATAAGCAATGGGCAGGGATAATGCAATGCCTGGTGTTCCATCGTCTCCAATCCTGATATAGTCTCCCGGATCAATGGAGACAGGGGCATAAGTCAATCCTTTGGTTTCGTTCGCCATCTTAAATAGCTGAACCAGGCGGTTGGATAAAGCTCCGGACATCTGCCTTTCTTTGGACAAATCAATGCCTGAAGTGCTGATCCCTTTTGACCAGAGGTTTTCCATTTAAGATGCCCCTATCTGGTGGGTAAGTGTGTTGACTATATTTGCAGTGGCCATAGTTTCGGCTGCATCAATGGCAGCATTCATGGAAGTCGCAGCAGCAGAAATCTGGGAAGCAGGTATTTTGACTTGTTCTACGTCATCGTCTTCCTGGTAATTTTGTTGCTCGTTTGCAATATCAATATCCTTTGAATATCCTAAAATTTTAACCTCTGCCCTATGAAGAGAAATATCTTCGTCAAGAGCTGCGATTGCCATTCGGTAAGCATGCTCTGCATTTTTTTTGTCTGTCCTGGAAAGCTGCATGGACGTTTCAAGAAGTTTGTATTGTTCGGATTCAGTTATCTTGGCTTGCAACACTTCTATCTGTTTTGAAATAAGGTCAAGTTGAGCCTGTTCTTTCAACGGGATTTCATAAACCATGTTGTCTTCCCTGGCCTGGATAATCTTTTTATCAATTTCCAAAAGAGCTGTTCTCAACATTTTTACATCAAGCATGGCTATATCAACATCGATATCAGCCAACCGCACATTCACCATGTCTGTATCTACCTGCAGTTGCGCTATGGTGACATCCAATAACGCCGTATCTGTCTGCAAATTAATCTTTTTGGCTATTTCCATGGCTGTATTTGTGTTGAGTTTCTTTACATCGACATCGGTCATTGCCGTATCCACAAGGGCCTTTGCAATGTCAACTTCAAAGAGCTGCGTATCAACCTCTTTTGATTCAGTATCAATCTGGGTATTGACCGTCCGGATGCCAATTTCCGCTATGCCGGCATCCAGCAATGATTTATCGGTTCCTGAATTCAAGATACTGGCATCGATACTGATTGATTCGGCTTCCAGTTCCTTTGTTTTTTCAGGAATCAAATCTATCTGCTGCTGAACATTATGCTTGTCAACGGAATACTCTAAATTCTGGATAGCCGCATTTTGAATATCAAGCTGAATTTCTGATCCTTTAATGCCGGCCTGAATTACTTTCAGCTCAGACCGTTTTGCAGCAATTTCCTTTTCGATTATGTCAACGTCAACATAACTTTGGGCGAGCGTTTCCTCTGCCAGCTTGGCTTCAAGTATGGATATTTCCGCTAAAGCCTTTGTTTGAGCCTGAACAAGTTTCGCCTGTAATGTCTCCAAGGCTTTTTGGTCAGCTTCCAAAGCCGCTTCTTTGGCATCAAATTCCAGGTCATCGGCATCTATTTTTGATCGTTGAACGATCATCTTCTGATCATGGATTTGTTGTTCCAGTATATCCAGGTACCGCTTAGAGGCAATATCAAGGACCGCTTTTTGCTGGTCAGCATCAAGGGCGGCCATGTTGGAATCGTACTGGGCCACGATTTGCAGCAATCGTTGTGTTGAGATTTCCACAAGATACACAAAACCATTTTCAAAGCTGTTGGCATACAGGCCAAATAAAACAGTCCTTCTCTCTGCATCATGGGACCCGAAGAAACAATGGGAAAAGGGTGTCCACATACGTTGCTCTCTTAATCTTGACCTTGAAATAATATCATCAACCGTCATGGCCACTCCTTAACTTATCTGATGGATCAGGGTACTTGTTATATTCGCCATCGCTGCGATTTCAGCCGTTTTTTTACGTTCTGTCGCATGGTAATTACCGATCTTCTGGATGCTGCCACCTGACCCCGCCCTGGAGCCGACATTTGTAATGGTGCTATCCAACCGGGTTTTCATTCTGATCCCGGCAACGATATAATTACTGTCCACCTGGCCTGTGGCCGCCTCTTTCTCTTTGGCAACCACATTGGTCTGGCCTTCTTCTTTTTCGGTTACATACTCGACGGTCTGTGTGGCATCCAGTGCCATGAGGTCTGCTTTATTGTTTTCTGCAAGGGCTTTCAAAATAACATTGGCTTCAACCAATGCCTTTTGATAATCGCCTTCCTCAAGTTTTTTTGTCAAAACTGACAGGTCTGCATCAATCCCTGATTTTTTAAGGTTCTCAATGTCCAATGCGATGTTTTTTATTTCCGTCTCAAGTAAGTTCTGTGCGGTAAGCTCGGCAGCATATAGCAATGTTTTTGCCGCCTTGGCCTGTAGTGGTGCTATCAGCAAACCAAGTGCTGCCGCCTTTTCCAAACTCGGATCGATCAGAAGGGCACGCTTATCGGCAAGTGCTTGAATGTAAGGGAGGGTATCCAGTAAGGCCTGAGAATATAAATTCGCAGGGTCAATCAGTTCATTTAATTTTATAGCACGGGCCAGATATGGGGCAACCAGCTCTCCTTTTTTTGTAACATATAGCTGTAAGGCGGCATTCATTTCAGTCATTGCTGTTACCAAATTATTTGTCGGAGTGATTTTATCCTGGGCTCTTACTTCGTATGCCTGCTTCGCTAAAGCCAATAACTCTTTTTTCTCTGCGATACCCATGCCCATGGAGGTTAAAGCATCTTTGATTACCAATAAATATTCTTTCAAGCTGGCAATGTTTTCTTTAATGGGTATCTGTAACAGCCTTTTATCAATCAAATCTTCACTGAGGTCCACGTTGGCCGTTTCAGCTATAATTAAATTTTCTTCCGCCGCCATGATGGCCTCAAGATATGGAATGATCTCAAGTTTTTTCCGGGCGGTTACAAGTTTCTGTTGTGCGAGCTGCACTTCATACGGAAGTGTTTGTCCTTCATTCTCGACGATCTGTTTTCTTAATTCTTCTGTCTCAATCTCAAGGAGAGTCTTGGCATTGATAATCGCCACCTGCCTTAGACCCACTTCAATGGCCAGGCCAGCAAGTTCTTGTTCTCTGTCTTCCCTGGTTTTCTGACTGTCCGCCAATTCCCTGGTAAGATCATCCAGGAGGGTAGCCTTTTCAATCTCCCAAATAGTAACGGCGTTTTTGTATGAAAGGTCGTAATCAATTCCCTGTTGTGCAAGTTCACGCTCAATGGCCCTGGCTGTGATATCAAAATTCAGGCCGGATAATGCCTGCTTTACTTTTAATTCCAAAAGGGTCAGGCCATTAAAGATATGCCCGGGGATTGCGGTAAAGTTACGGGAAGCCGCATTGATTAACAATCCATCTTTTTGGGTTAAAAACTCATCAATAATAGGGGTTTTTCCCCGGTACCATTCAGACCCTTCTAAAAGTTGACTCATTCTATTCTCATCCTATTTCCACTATTTTTTTTAGTTTTTTTCAAGACTATCTCCTTAAAAGCACCGGGATTAATTCAAATGATTCAAGCCTTTCAAACTCAGCCAGCCTGATTTCCCAATCCCGGCCATAGAGATTCCTGCTGACCGGGATTCTATTTTTTCTTAAAACACAAAGGGCTGATCCGGAATCGGTTGTGACCTGCATAACGGTGCTGCCAATAATTCCATCTATAATGGCAGTTCTAATCCGTTTTTTATGAGGAAATCCAAAACTTGTTTTGCTCCAGACAACACCGGTATGAATTGTCTGTCCCTGGTCGGTATCCCCTGCTAGTTTAAATATACCATCCGTATTCGATCCGTATATTTCTCCATCAAATTCAATAAAAGAATTAAAAAAAGGCAGGCTGTGAATCGCCGGCAATAATCTTTCAGTATCCAGCGAAAGGATTAAATAGGGTTCTACATCAAAAAAGTTTTCAGGCAGAAAATCTAATGCATCCATGATGATAGATGCAAAGATTCCTTTGATATCTCCGACAATCTGTATCTCTAAATTTTCATCCACCAGGATGGTAATAAATCTTTCCGGTAATGATGAATCAGTATTTGTAAAAGATTCAATAATCGATTGCACAGAGATTGTCTTATCCAGGGCATTAACATTGATTGCAAACCCATCCTCGATCGCTTCAATGTAATCCTTCACAACAGAAATAGAGATAAAGTCATCCACTGCAATTAAAGATTCCTCAACTAAAAACATGGAAGCTTGAATCAGTTCTAATTTGCCTTGGATCGAAATCTCATCTTCTATTGTAAGATTTAAAACAAGTCCCATTAATTAATACTCCCGCTTATCGTTAGGGTTTCTTCCACTGTCAATGCAGTTTTTCCGATTGTTTCGGGTAGGTCTCCGGACAGATTCATTTCTTCCACAAGTTTTTCAATGAATAATGGTGCAGAAATATTGTCTTCAAGAAGGAAAGATTCAAAGGCCTGTTCATTGAATCCGCGAACACCATCCCCTTTGTCATAAATGAACAAATTATCCCAAAGATAATTATTGCCAATCCAATGAACATCGACATTCTCAATATTGAAAAAAAGATGTTCTATCAATTTGAATCCAAGATACCTTTGAACATTATCCGTAATGACAAAGCCATCCTCTACTGCATGGTTCCACCCCAAGGATGGTTTTTCATATATAAACAGTTTTTCATCTGACAGGTTATTAAAATACCAGAGGGCATCAAGCTCATGCCTCATGTTGACAAGGTCTGACACTTCAGGGAAAACACCCTTCCATACCCCGGGAGTACCTTCAGCCATTTCAAAATCAAGGTCAAAGGTTTCATAAACCCATGGGTAATACAAGAAAGCCAGCTTTGTTGTATCATCGTTTTCTGTTGGGAAATGGACGTTGTCCCCAATTTCTTCCCAATACGTATCAACCCCATGGACAATATCAATGTGCATATGACAAAGGTGGACGGGAGAGACAATCGGTTGATGGATGACATTGATGGCCATCTGTTTTATCCTTGACGGGAAACCAAAGATTTCCGACATGGAAAAACCGTCCTCTATAAAACAATGGTGTTCCGGAGCCAATGATTCTGAAAGGTCAAACTCACTTGTAACAAGCTCAACGTTTACAGTGTATATGGAATCGATGGAATCAAAGCTCTCGGTCAAAAGATCATCAAAGACCAGGCCGGCAATATTGACATTGCCCTGCATATAAAGGGAGTACCAGATGTAATCTTCCACCTGATCGTTATATACGGTCATCTATTCCTCCGTTACGTCTTCAGACAAATCCATACTCTCAGATAAAGATAGCTGGTGTATAATTTGTGTGGATTCAAATCCGAATTGCGTTCCGTCCAATAATTCCCATGTCCACGGTACAGCAAGGTTAGGGATCACCGGCCAATAAATGTCTAATGGCTTGTATGTGTACTGATCGACTGCAATTTTAGCGCCGGTTTCCCTGTCAATATCATTCCCTGAAGGCTTTGTTATGGCTATAAGACCCTTATCAAAATCCTGGCCCTCATAGCTGAAAATTTGTTTAACGAAAGTTGAAAAATTAATTGCAATGGGATTATTCAAGCCTATCCTGCCAGGATCAATATTGTTTTTCATGTAATACAGTTCCTGCAATAGTTCGGCATCGGCCTGGATGTAATCATCAGCATCTGCTGTAAAATCAAGAGCCGGGTTATTAACCAAAGACGCATTGGGATATTGCTCTTTTTGCTCTTCTGCTACCTGCACATTATTTTTATAGCCGATCCAATTGTTTTTATCCCCTGTTTGTGCGGGATCTGGATACATGCTTGTAATATGGACGGGGCCTAAAAAATCATCATGGACACCGCCTTCTTCATTGCATACATAAAAAGAATCGATAAGCCATTGTTGTGCGTTCCTTTGATATGCGTATTGCCAATCCAGTGTATGATACGTCATAGTAACGGCAACCTTTCTGTAATACGACACAGGGTTTGAAGGATTCCCCTCCCAGGCAAGATAATTGCTGTTTACAACATCTTCTCTTGCAGCAATAGTGAGGCCGTTCAAGGCAATCTTCAAATTACCGTGCCCGCTTTCCGCTCCCGTAGAATCAGTATAAATTTCAAGAAAATTTTTCCTGTAGTTATTGATAGGTATGCCAGACATAGGGGATATTTCCGGAAGGCCTGCACCCATATTATCAAATGTAATATCTATGGTTCCGTTTTGCCGAAAAAATATAGATACTTTAAATAAAGCGCTGGACTCATTTGAGAACAATATGTCCATTCTTGTCCAAAGCATGAAGGGTTGCACCAGGTCAATGGCGCCTATCACTTCAGTAAGACCGTCTCGCATACCGCTGGTACCAATAGATATCCCGAAGACAATCCGTCTCGAATCACGGAGAAGAGGAGTTGAAAAAGAAGTGGTGGTCAATTTAGTAAAGCCATAAAGTGACCGCTTATGTTGATCTCCTAATTCTAATGGGGTTGACGTGTTGACATTTAAAAAAGCATCGGATGAGTCAATTATTGCCGGGTTATCACCGTAATAATCAACAAGTCCATCGTAACCATAAAGCTCTTCAAGATCAGCCGCTTCTTTCACCTGGTCAAAATTTTCAGAAAATATAATCACATCCCCCCCTATGGTAAGCTATCTTCATATTCTGAAGTAAATTGACCGGTCCTGTCATATTCAGTGGATTCTTGCTCAACGGGTTCTATCTGCCCGCCATCAATACAAACGCCAAGGAAGAAATCATATCTCCATTGCTGGGTTAAAATATCGTCTGTAATGCTGAATTGGTCTGCTATCACTGCAACATACCACCCATTATAGTGTTCTTCTTCCAAATCAAATGTGTCTGGGACAAACTCAAGTATTCCAACAGAAGCATCCGAGGCCGGGTATAACGTTTCAAAAACAAATTCATGGCCACTGAAAATATAGGATGAATCAACCTGGAAGCCATCCTCTATTAACTCTTGATTGGTATTAATCCAGTCAATCATTTCCAAATCATCTTCAACGGTAAAGCCTTGACTTGGGGCGCTATCCTCTGCCAGGTCAAGATCATCTTGGAATTGTTCAACCCACCATGAATACCCGGTGTCTATTGCAGTAAATAATTCTTCAACTACTTGCACCCAGGTGAACTGGGCTTGATCCTCAAGGGTTAATTCTTCCCCGGCAAACAAATAAGTCCATGGTATTTCATCATGGAGATAAAGGAGGCTGTTCACATATTGTTTAAGGCCCTTAACACCCTGGCTTCCGTCATCAGAAAGGCCAAGAGCATCATATATGGCGTAGGTAAGATCGAATTCAACAGACGGTGATAAATCAAAGGTCAGGTTCATCATTTCTTCCCAGAACCTTTCCGGAGCATCTATCAATCTCAGGCTTTCTTCCAGGGAATCATCAAATTCATATTTTACCCTTAAATGTTCGGGCAAATAAGATTCAGGATCATCGTCTGCACGAATGACTTCTATCCCGAATTCTGCATTGGCAATGGCGGTTCGATTCCAAGTGGGGGATAAAAAGCCGGTGACGTTGTTGACCTCCGGGTTTTCAAAAACACCCCGCCTTGTTTCCCATTCATTGTTGAATAAATACATTAACGGCCTGCGCAATGGCATGGTCGCTTCAATTTCTGCAAGCCCGCTTTTCATAACCGGGCGTAGAGATGTTTGCCCCTGGTCATAATAACCAGGCCTTGTCATCATATATGCAATAGCACCGTAAAACCTGGGCTCAGACCCGGCAAAGTTTGGATTTGAGAAATCAAACAACTGTTTGTCGCCAGCCTTGGGCAAACTTAAATACATTGCCCTGGGATCTTCCCATGCTTCAAAATGCTGATCTTCTTCAGGGGTTGGCAAGATTGCCGGCATTTGTTCAAATGTGCCGATCATTGATGTGTTTACTATCTGGGCTCTATCTGCCAGGCTGGTATTGACCGGCACACCATCATTCTTTGACCCTTGCGTTTCCGGTAATATCGTCCTGATATAAATCGGTCCAAGGAAATCATTATTAACGCTGCCTTCGTCATTGGCGATATAGACATCGTCAATGGATGAATAAGGTTGAACATCAATTTCAACAGAATCAATAAAATAACTATTGTCAGTATCCGGGGCGGCTGTAAAAATATTATCAATCCGATCCGTAACAAGGGACCCGATTCTATTTTCTACCCATGCCTGGGCTCCTTCCGAATTGTTACCATGGAGAGATATCCCAAGTTGAAAATACTGCCAGTCACCATTGCATATCACACCATTTGCATTTAATTGACCATAGGCATTGGGGCAATATTCACTTGGGAATTCCCACACAAAATTTATAACTGTGGAGCTTATGGTAAGAGTACATGTGGCCACCAGAGCATGAGTATCCCGCCTTGTGTCATTCATTTTACCCGGGACACCAGGAAATGTTCTTGTATAAAATCTAATCACAGGAGTTGGGGCAGGATGCAGGTCGCCACGATGCCGGAAACCGAACCCTAAATAGACAGTCCTTGATTTGCGTATATATGTTTTGAATGTTGCGGCACCATACCATAAATTGTAATATAACGCCCTGCCGTCTTCTCTTCTGGCATATTTTTGAGGCGGGCTTACCGAATTGTCCATGCCCGTTACAAGCATAATCTTGTCATCAGCACAATCGAATTCACCCCACCCTTCAAGCCCCCATTTACGCCCTATATCCCTGGGCCTGATACCTTCAAAGCCATCTGTAAATAACAGCATTTATATGATCTCCATATCTGTATAAACCTGAGAAAAAGACAACGGGGCAGTTACCATTACTTGCTCAAGCAGTTCTGCAACAGCTCTTTCAAATTCCGGGTTCCTGGTTTGATCAATCGGATTTCTTCTTTGATGGCTGGTTTTTAAAGACCCGTAAAGATCAGCGGCTCCCATTATCTCAAATTCATTTCTATTTGACCTGAAAGCTTGATTGGTGGGTACCTGGTCAATATCCTCATCAGCGCAAACAGACCGGATATAGATTCTTGCTGAAAGTATGCTTTCAATTTCTTCATTGGTCGCAGCATCTATGTGAACCATGGAATTGTCCGGCATTTTTATATAAGCGATCGAATCTTCTCCGAGAATATCCAAAGGAATGGAATCGTATGGACTGTAACCAACTGCCTGTTTGGCAAAAAGGTTTTCCGTCTCAGCCCACAATGTGACCGAAGTTCTCTGAACTATATATAATTGTGCGACGGTTGCCCGGTTATGCTTACAACAATGGATCAACCTTTGGTTAAGGGCTTTATCCCTTCTGGCCACAGTAGAACAGCTTCCCAATTGATACATGTACCAGATTGCGGCTTTCCAGTCAGGCGCTTGAAACCACATGCACCCCAAAGGCGTATCCGCATATATTGACTCAGCTCCCCAAGCCTGGGCATTACTGCGGAACCACCATGTGACATCAACACCAAAGGAACCATAGGCTGAATTAAAGGTGTTTTGCCAGTTATCATATCTATTCCAGGTCTCGATTTTATCCCATCTTAGATTTAAAGCAGAAAGGTAAGCCGGTTCTTGAAAGGTATCCTCTGGAACCGGTGTCGTTTTAAAAGCCATGCTGCCGGTAATTGCTGGATGAATAGTTCGATGGAAAGCGCCCTCATTAATCCGCTTTAAAAGCCCAAAACTCCATAGGCTATTTTCACCACCCATGCCTGCGAGGGAAGCTTCCCCGGCCAAAACAGACCCAAGGTCAGTAAGCAACATACCGCCGGCCCCGGGAACCGTCGAGGCAATCAAGGCCTGGTTGGCGAGATTTTCAGCATTTTCATAAAGGCCTGGAATTGGCATGTCAGGCGGCACCTCTACAAATCTCACGAATTTCCACATGGAATCACAATATCCGACAATGTATCCATCCCAGGTATTTACAGCGCATTCCCAGATTTCATCCTCTCCAAAGGCTGTTTGCATGTGAAAAGATGTTGCTTTGTCTGAAGGCAAGCCGGTTGGTGCAATACATGGCAAACCCAAATCTGCTGACCCTGTAACATGATACTCACGGGAATCAGTTCCGAAAGCCGGACTTGTTTTCCAATTTTCGATACTGTCTAAATTATCAGTATATACGTCCATGGTGTTTTGATATGTTCCATTCGAGGCCCCTTCATTATCGAGCATCATGGCAAAACAAAGGTCTTGGAAAAAACTCAGGACCGGGTTGCCATCAACATCGTATGTGTTCCACCAGTCTTGTGGTGAATCGCCGCCACGAATGATATCTCCCTGGCAATCGGTTTGCCAATTGGGAATCACACCGGCAATCTGGATTGCATCATCCCCCTGCGGGTATTCCTCAAATAAGGCAACCCCAGACAGTTCTACAAATTCCAAAAAAGGTTTGATCTTTGACACGGGGCAGGGAAATTGAAGAAGGGCGGGGCTTAAATCAGGATCAACGATGCCGGCCACAACTCCTGCAGCAACATCGTAAACAGTACAAAGTTCATCAAGATTTGCAAGGGGATCAAAAATATCCAAAGGCTCAAGGGCTTCCAGGCTGGCACGAACAATCACATAATTATAAGAGCATTTCTTCAACCCATCAACATGGCCAATAACCATCACATTAGAAACGAGTTGATTGTCAGCTTGAGCCGTTTGTATCTCACAAAGTAGGATTACTGAATCGTTTTCATTGAATCCCCTGGCACCTGAAAAGATAGAACCATTGTCCCTGGCTGGCATATCAGGTGAACAGTGATAAAAAATAGGGGCTTTCTCCCAGGGCAAGCCCAGCTCTTCAATCAATACATCGGCGGTGTCCCAATATTCTTCGGGAGTGTCGGGGTCTTCGGGATATACCTTTGATATAATGCCTGTAAGGTATTCATGCTTCTGAATGTCCCCAAGATTTTGATGATTGATTGAGTTTGGCATATAAGTCCCTTAAAGGAAAACCAGGTATTAACATTGGCCCCCCATCACCACCCCTATGATGGGACAGGGAGACCAATACCGGAGGAAAAAAATGAAACAACAATCAAGATGTAGTGGATGTAATCTGATAAGTGACATAAATCTCATCATCATTGATTACAGCACGGGGCGTACCAAACCGTTTGGCACACATCAAAACCCCGGAGGATGCAGTCTTTGCCGCTGCATCTGCAAGGAAAGCACCATACACGGTGATACTTGCATTCATGACAAAATGAGCCTTGGAATTTACATTGGAGATAACAGCCGTTGTGGTATCCTCGGTTGCATACGATGGCCGGTTGGTCAACGGAGAATCATAGTCAGCATCCTGGCACTCACCATAAGCATTTCCGGAACCGAGTTTTGCCGATGTATCCGCAAGGGCCGGGGTAATGTTGTTTTTGAAAATACCAACATACCAGATATTGGCAGCGGCCTTGCTGATATCATGGAAAAGGATATTCAACAGTTTGGCCATGCCCTCGGTTGTAAACGTATTCTTACCGGATTGCCTGCACAACAGTTTACCGGCTCTCATATGATCCATGGTCACATGCCCCATGAAACCGAGTTTGTCTTTGTGGTGTTTGAGGGCATGTTGAATTTCTCTGTCCTCTGCGATTGCCTGTAAAAGTTCTGCACCTGCGATAATTCCGTTCATGGTTAAAGCTCCTTTTTTTATCTTTTATGATTTAATTTTGTTATCGTAATCTATATCCATCTGGGCATTCATATCACCACCCCGTTTCTGACAACATCACACGCGGCCAGGTCACCAAATCCAACGACCTGACCCTTTGGCTGATTGTGTTTCATGGAGAATAACATCTGTTTACGTCCATCCTTCACCCTGTAAAATGATGCTCCCTGGACCTGCTGAGGATCTATGCGGAGTTTCTCTTTTACGACGTTTAAAATCCTGCCATCAGCAAGACCTGCATATATGCCGTCTTTGCCTACCCATACAGGAACATTCTTTCCAAGCTCCCCAAGATCACTGGCATAGCATAAGGTCCCAGGGACAACCCCGATACCGGCGATTGTTTGAACCATTTCAGCCGGATTTGCCCCCGAAAGGAAATAAGTATTAACCTCACATCCAACGAATAAGCCATGGTCTGTTTTTGCGATCATCAGGACAGTTTCGCTAAAATCAAAGAATCCTGTAGTTAAGCGAAAAAGCTCCGGTTGATAAGGCTCGCTGTAATACACTTTTTTAAATCGAGTTCCCCAGACCCGGCCAAAGGCCCAACATAGATGGCTCATGGGATCAGGTGGTACACCCCACATAGTAGGAATGGGTTCTGCCTGTTCAGGCAAAGCAGTGATGATTGAACTATTTCCGGCATAAAAGAATTGGAAACTGTTCGGGTCTGTCATCCAAACGGTTGCACCTTCAGGGAAATTTAAAATATTGATTCCGCCTGTTTCTGACAAGGTTATCCCTGTCACGCCACTATTCCCTGACGGTCTTCCATAATTACCAATGGCTGTAAGACAAACTTTGTAATTACCTGCCGGAAGACTTCCTTTTGTTTGCAATAATACTGGCGTTACTGGAACAGGCACTCCCCATTTCCCGATGGTGTTAAGCCCGGGGTCATACATCCCGTTCCAGTTTTTGTTTGAAAGATATATTTTTTCATCTACTTCCAGGTAGGACATGGGAGAGTCAGCCTGGCCTGTATCTGCCAATTCGACCGTCGTGATCCCGTCAAGTACCCGGTAAACTTTGCTTTCCGCCACACACAATACAAGCCCCTTGTTGTTTGTCCAAAGGCTATGCGCTCCCGGCAGGTCAATGACCTTTTCAAGCCCTGGACGTCTTACAAGGCTGCCATCCGGCTCAACGTTTGCATTTAAAATAATGGAAGGCTCTCCCATGGTCCTTTTGGCTTTGACGACAATATTGTTCATGCCATTGAAGCTATCAACTTTAATCTCACGCATTAGAAGAACCTCGCTGATCGTTTGATCACCGGCGTAAAGCGGGGGGCAGTTTGACAATGCTTTGCCAATTTAGCCAGGCCAATATTATATCGATCAGTGTAATAAAGAGTATTTATCTTCTGCCCGTCAATTCCGTCCTCTGCCAAAGCCCATAATTCTTTCAGCGCATAATCAACAGCGATCGTGTTGAGGTTATAGGGAATCCCGTCAAGATGGGCTTCATCATCGTCAAACTCAACCGGTACAGGCTCCCTGTAAAAGAACAGGGTCAAAAATTGGTCTTGAACGGGTAGCGGTCGATACCAAAGAGTTTTATGCTCCAGGGCAACATCCTGGATCATACCTGGTGATTCCCACCCGGAGTATAGATTTTCAAGCGCCTTGATATTCGACCGGATACTGACTGTTTCCCTGCTTGTTTCATTGTAAACCCGGTACAGGTCATGGGCAAAAATATCCGGCATTGCAATAAAAACCGGGTTATCAGCTATCGCAACCGCAATCGTCTCATGTTCCTGCAGACCTGGCAGGGTAAACAATTCGCTTACCTCTGATACAAACTCATTGACCAGGGGGCAAATATCATCTTCCCTTGTGAGGGAGGGGTCTTGTATGCCTGTTTCAATCCGGGCCAATATCGTTTCCAGAATCATTCCTTATTCGCCTTTCCCTTGGCTGCATCTGATTTGGCTTTGTCCTTGGCCGCTTCTTTCTCCCGGGCTTTGAATTCTTCCATGGTGGGAGGAACGTATTCTTTGAAATTACCGGTATCAAGAAGGTGCTTCACATGGTCTTCCGAGACTATACTTGCCACAAAATCACCGTATTGGTTTTCAGTGAATAGATAGTCGAACTTTTCCACACGCATGGGGATCGGCTGGCCGCATCTGGTAAAATTTGCTTGCATAATCATGGGTGATGAATTCCTTTATAAAAATAAATATTAGGCACCGTAATCAGAGGCACGGTAAGTCATTGCTGCACGGATGGCCCCGGAAACTGCTGTAGCTGCGGTTGCCGTAACCTTGATTGCCAGAATTCTGTCATTGACCTTATCCCTTGTGATGCCTAAGAAACCTGCACCATCGCCACGGATGGTTTTAACTGCTTCTGCCTGGGCACCAACCAGAAGCTCAGATCCGGAGACAAGATCATCCCCTGCTTCGTTCAGAAGACCAACGGAAAAGCGAAGGGTGTCGGTTCCATTGGAATCAAGCTCTTCTGTCCGTATGACCAGATCAACAGGCATGCAGTCAGCGGGCAGGTGACCCATTTTAACAATATCGTCACTGGCCAGGGTATCAGGCAGGACAACTTTGTCATCACAGACATACACTTCCCCGGCACTATGGGGAGACAGGATAGACTTTTCAAAATTATTGCTTTCAAATGTAGGCATATTAAAAACTCCTTATAAAATTAAAATCATTTCATGTGTAAAGGGGCTTACGCATACCCCTTATGGATTTGTTACTTATGCTGCGACTTTTGTAGCCGCTGTATCATAGGCAATCAGGCCATAATCAAGGCCATTGAAAGCCACCTTATTCAACCCGAACATACTGTAAGTGCTGATGATCAGGATATTGCCGTTATCTCTTGACTCTTCGTGCCAGTCAAAACGCAGGCCTGAACCGGAAGAACCCCATGCAACCGCAAGGCCCTGTTCACCAAGGAATAATGCACGGGCCGCCTTGACGTTTCCACCTGATCCATAATCGTCAAACCGGATAATGCCTTTATGCTTCTGCAGGATCACGTTGTTGTACATACCAAGACCACCCTTGCAGATAGGTGATTTTCTTCCTTCTGAGGTTGCAAGTGCTTTCTGGATATCAAGCCACTTTCCGGATGCTGTATCGGTTCTTAAGTCATAAGCCTGCCAGGGATTCATAAGAAGGAGAAAATGGTCTTCACCCTCAAGCTTAATCGGCTGGATCTGAGGGGTGCCCTGGGTACCGCCACCCATCATATCTGCCTCGGCAACCAGGCGGTCAACGCCGGAAAGGGACATTTTATCATCAACCGTTATTGTGGCCTTTGCCTTGCCATTGGCAAAATAGTGATGAAGGCTGTCCGGTGCTGCAAGCGGATTGTTGGCAAACCCGGGATAAGTTGCATCAAAGATGAATTCATCATTGACTCCCCTGGTTCCGGATGCGTACATGAAATGCAGCTCATCAAACACCCTGGCCCACCAGTCAGACTGACGGGCACGGGCTACTTTTCTAAGGTCATGAATGGTTCTTTTCCGGGTCATACGTCCACCCGCATTAACCCCGCCCCTCATCTGATCGATATATAATCCATCAGTGTAGAACTTGAGTTTCTCTTCTTTGTTCTCCAGGATGTCATCCCCCTCGACAGGCTTCATCCCTAACTGCATATTAAGATCAAAGGAAACATATTCCCCGGCATCATTCTTCAAACGGTCAACCTTAACAACAGGAGTTGACCCGCCTTCCGGGCCGGTAAACTTCTTGGACCAGAAAGATTTTCTCGGGGTGTCAATTGCTAAAAAGGCGGAATACTTTTTAACCGCTTTGGGATCATTAAGACCGATAATTGTTTTACTCATTGTATTGCTCCTTATGTTGATTGTTTTTCGGTCTTACCCTGCCGCAATTGACAGAGGAGCTATACTGAACCACTGACCTTTTTAAAATTTTAAAACTGCATCCAAAGGCCCTACGCCTTTGCGTATGCTTCCAATTCTGATTCGGATAATTTTGAGAGTGCTGTCTCATATTCTGCACCTTCAAGTTTATCCAAATATTCATACCCGTCATCCGTGTTCTTGTCAGATGCCGGTACATCTTTTAATGTTTTGGGGCCTGTACGCTTTCCAGAAGATTTCTTGGCAGCTTTGACTGCCTTCTGGCCGTCTGAATCCTCTTTTTTCATGTTCTCTTTGCTGTCCTGAATCCCAAAGGCAGCCTTGATGGATTCTTTGGCCTTGGCAAGTATTTCAGGGCCGGCTTTTGATTTCCATTCTTTGATTCCCAGAAGCCGGTTGACCTCACGGGCAAAGGCATCATAGACAATAGGATTCTGTTTAAGTTTGGCATTATCCTTGTCACTGAAAAATTCTGTCTGTTCAAACTCCCATGTTTTTTCAGCAGAAATACGGCTTGTTTCTTCCCGGACAATTGCCCGGGTTCGTTCCCTTTCAACTGCAAGCAACTGCTTTTTATAATCATCAAATTCAATGTCACCTTCATCCAGCTTTGTATCCAGGGCCTTGATCTTATCTTCGTATTCTTTGTCTACAGACTGCCTGCCGTCATCAGCGGAAGAAGCGTCAGTATCATCTGTAGCAGTGTCAGTCTTTTTATCCTCTTTGTCGTCGCCCTCTTCATCATCCTTAGTCGCATCGTCTTTAGAATCATCATCAGTGTCGTCATCTTCTGAGTCGCTTGCAGCATCATCATTTTTGCCATCATCGATGTTGTCTTTGTCATCATCTGAGGATTTGTCATCTTGGTCTTGGGTTCCCTTATTCTCCTCATTATCCTCATGAACATCATCATTCTGATCATCTGAAGCATCTCCCTCATCATCTTCGATTGCTGCGATTTCTTCTTCAGACAGTCCATCAAAATCGTTGCTGTCGCTGTCACCCATGATTACTTTGCTCCTTTTTTCTTGTTATCTGATTTAATGCCATGTTCACCTTGTTTAGTGGACATGACCCTGTCTTTTGTCTTGGTTGCTGCGGGTTTATTTTTCTGATTTAAAGCTTTATTACCGATCTGGATGTCATGCAGGGCCTTGGCCTTGTCAATCCTCAATTTTTCTCGATCAAATTGTACACCTGCCCTGGTTGCCGCTGCATCTTCAACATTCTTATCAATTTCACTTTCAAGCTTATTCATTTCAAGTCTTTGCATTGTTTCTTCAAACAGGGCCTGGGCTTCATCCGCCTGTCTTTGTGCATCCTGTTCAGCTTGAAGGTCTGGATCATTCTGATCCGCATCCGGGTCGCTCTGGCCATTAACCATTCTGATTCTGGCTACAAGATCTTCCTTGCCCGGGATATCTGACAGATCAACCACCAGATCAAGCAGGTTGATTGCAATTTCAGGGGCCATGTCCTTGATCATTTCCATGAGGGTTTCAAATGTGGCCTGCCTGATACTGGCTGTCCATGCGGAAGAATCAACTACAAAATCAGCCTGGGCCTTGGTGATATCATTTAAAGGGTTGTTTGTTTCCGGGTCCACACCATTGATTTCAATGAATTCAGGCTGGTTTTTCTCGTTTGTAATCCTGAATATCTTCTGATCCGTGTAATACTGTTCAATCAAGGACAGGACAATTTCACCGAGCATTTGGGTAGAAACTCTTAAATTGTCAAATACTTCTGAATTGACAATATTTCCCTGTTCCTTCCTGGCTTCAATCGCTTTGCCGGATATGGCGTTTGTTTCCCGCCCCATCTGTTCATCCGTCACACCACCAACAGCCTCAATATATTCAGCGTCCTGGTTCATCAATGCAACATGCTCTTGAGCCAGGCCTCTATCGTTGTTGATCTCAATCTCAGACCCTTTTTTCTTTTTTATGATGCCGTCCGGCCGTGACACTTCGTCTGCCAATTCATCCCAATCGGTTACGGCATCATCATCAGCAATGACCTGGTTGGTGCTAAGAATGAATAAGGCCTTGCTCCTTCTTTTATTCAGATCGTCCTGGATATCTCTTAGATTACGGACCGGGCCGTATTGACTATTGTCTTTCTTTTTCCTGAATCCCCAAATGGGGATAAAGGGAAAACGATTGTGGTTATAAGGTGATTCCTGATCCTGCAAAACCAGATCCCCGGTAAAGATCATACATCGAATAACCATTCTGATACTGCTTGTCAGTGATGCATATCCGCCTTCTATCAGATCCTTATGTGCCGGGTCATCAGCATAATATTTCTGCCCTCTGAGCGTGCCAAGGTCTTGGGTACCATTGTCCATGATTTCAATATTTTCAGGTGTTTTATACCAGCATTCAACCAGCTCAAGCCTGTTTCTCTGAGCTCTGTCGGTACCTTCAAACCCCGTCATTTCTATCATGGATTCAAGGTCTGTATCTTCGTCCGCATATTCTTGGGAATAGGCGCCCTCATCAATAACAGAACTGTTTGCCAATATTTTTAAAACCCCTGAAAACTCACTGAACATGGAACATGCCACATCCAGATCCACCCGTTTGCGCCTGAACATAAACCGGGCATCTTTGAGGTCCAAACGTACGGACAACGGGTCATACCAAATGTTTCGCCAGTCCTCATAATCAATGAATATCGGTTCTTCCATGATATCTTTTGTGACACCTGCTTCCAGCCATCCCAATCCTGATATGACTGTGTCCTTAAACGCCTGTGACCTCTCAGCCGGTAACTTGTTGACATCTGAAAGATATTTTAAGATATGGGTCTTGACCTCGGCAGGTTTGGCATCCTCTGAAGTTCTTGGCAGGACCCGAAAATCTATCCGGTTCTTTTTTTCTGAACCAATGATCCAGTCGATTGTGGGCTTGACACGATTAAAAACCGTTGCAATCTGACCTCTTGCTTCCACTTCCGCCTTATCATCCGGGTCCCATTGATCACCATCATAAATATCATGGTCTTTGAGGCATTCAGTACGGGCAGGTGCCTGTATAGACCTTGTATATGCCCACCATGCCTTGATTTTGTTCAGCTTTTCCCGCTGTTTTTCTGTAATCTCAGGAGAGGCCTTTTTCTCATCACCATTCAGGTTGTCAGCAAACATGGCCTGGCTTTCAGATGATTCACTCATATAATCACCTTTTTCATTCCATCACCGGAACCACCCCCTGGGGTTGCAGCAGGGGGAAGGAGAGGTTCCGGTGTGGCCGACAATAACTCTTCGATGCCGTCTTCAATAGCCGTGGCAACCTCGGCCATACGCTGGCTGGTCACAACACCGAGATTGAATTGATAATAGATTAATGAAGTAATGTTATACATCCATTTGGTAAAATTCGGATTCTTATCAGGGGTGTACATCCATAAATCTTCCATCCTGATACAAAAATTTGCAGTGTGCCCTTCCCTTGGAAATTTTGGGCATATAAGCAACACGGGCTCGGGCTCATCATCAATCGTCCGATATGCTATTCTTCTAATTACTTCAGCCATTATGCGGCCATCCCTGAGCGTTTCCGCCTTTTTGTCCTGGTTTTTACAATCTGCACAGGCTCAGCAAAGGTCAGTGCAAGGCCATCCCCTTCATCCGGGGATCTGCCAATCCTTTTTTTGATATCTTCTTTGGGCTCAAGCTGCTTCTGGGTTGTGCTGGTATATTTGTACCCAGGGGCCGTGAGATCTGCCTGAAGGGTATCAACGTCCGGGATCTGTACTTCTTCATCTGACTCAAGCCATTTCCTGACCTCGTCCCACATTTCTGCACGGCGGTTTTTATAATGCTCCGGGTCCATGGCCTTGCTGCCGAAATTAACAAGGGTCACTCTATTTCCAAAGCCCATTTCAACCAGCCGGTCATACATGCCAGATCCGCCGCCCCGGTCAATGAACATCCTGTCAACGGGTTCATTCTCAAGGATCATCCGGGCCTGACCGGCCTTGGCCATATCATCCAGTTTGTGGTGGGATTCTATATTCCAGGCTCTACGACCCTGCCGTCTGATAAATGTGGTCGCATCGTCGCCTTCACGGGCAGGATCACAGCCAACGACATAAGCACCATATTTGGGAACACCCATTGTTTTTCTGGCCGTCAATACTGATTCAGCAGATATCAAGGAATTGATACCCGTTGTCTGGAAAGCTTCCGCCGCATTCCCGGGATACTCCTGCTTGAAAAGAAGAGGGTCACCCAGTTCAACTATTTTGAGCCGTCTCCAATAAATCTGTTCATCATCCAGCTTGTAGGCCTTTTGATATGCTGCTTCTTCAATGGTCGGAATAAATTTTTCATCACTCGGAATGGGCTTTCTGTATTCTGATTGCCAGTACCAGGGAATAAAGATTGCAATGTAGTCGCTCTTACCCTTCTCCGCATCCTGCCACATTCTATGAAACATATTCCCCAGGCCATTGGCCGTGGATTCAAGGATGATCTCTTCAGCCATTTCAGCAGCCTGAAAGACACCTGTTTTGATCTCGTCAGTATTTTCCCAGAAAGCGACCTCAGATCCATGGAAAAAGTCTATTGTATCAGATCTTCCCACGTTCTTTGATCCAGCCGTACCCAGGCCATATGCTGAATCAAGCTTATCAAATACCAGCTCTTTCCGGTTTGAAAAGGAAGTGGATGGCTTTATCAATGGGTTGCAATGTTCGTGGTAACGCTGCACCATCTTGAAAAGATTAGTGGTGGCATCGTCCATGTGGGCAAGGATAAAGGTTTTGACACCATTTTTGTGCGTGGTCTGGTGATAGAATCGACCGCCCACGTATGTGCTGCACCCCTGTTGACGTCCCTTGAGAAGCAGGGCTCTTATTTTCCCTGTTTTTTTCTTCTGTTCTTCCAGTCGATCATGTAGGTACCTCTGGGCCTTGTTGAAAACAAACGGAACAATCTTCTGCATCCGCCCATCAACCAATATGGGCTTTTTGGTCCTGATCTTGAGACACCGCTCTGCATAATGCGGTAAATCCTTCTTCGCCCGCCGCCTTGCGTTCATTTCTCTATCAGAAACCATTATTCCAAGGCCTCTAAAAGTTCTTCGTGTGAAAGAGTAACATTCAGATCACCATCAAGATTTTTTGTGTCCGGCCATCGTTCCCGGTTCCTATTGCGAAGCCAAAATTGTTGAGCTTTAACATCGCCGGCCATATGTTTTTTAATCTTTTTTGTTATTTCCATCTCCCCGTCTTCGTCCAGCTCTTTGATAGTTTCTTCATAACTGTAGCCCAGGGCTCTTTTTAGCAGGGAGGTTTCAACGTTCTCCGTGTCATATGTATCTTTCCCGGCCTTGATGGCAGCCAGGAACTCAGGATGGTCTTTTTTCCAATTGTTAATCAGACTCTTTGAAACCCTGAAAAGATTGGCCAGCTTGAGATCGGTAAACCCGTTCTCACAAGCCACCTGGGCCATGGAAACAAATTCCGGATCATAAATAACCTTAGTGCCTGTCTTATTAAGCCTTACCGGTTTCTGGTTCTTTTGTTTTCCCATCAACCCCTCCTGTCCGGACCATCATGATAATGATCATTTTCGGCTGCCGGTTCCCCTAATCCATCAAGCTTTCTGCGGCCATATAACAGCATGTCATGCTTTGCGATGTCGACTGCGTATTTGTCGGTCCGAAGATAGAGTATTTTAAGATGGTCTGATGTATTCTGCTTGTCGGCAAAGCGATCGAACAGCGTATCCCGGCAATTCTGATGTGCCTGGACAATACTCGACTGTGCTGCTAAAATTTCTTCCAGCTGCTTTTTTAAAAACCAGCCCAGGACGGATACCATTGCACCCAGACAAAGGAACCCAACACCCATAAAAACAGTATTGGTATCAAGCGGAGCTGGTATTGCTGTCGTAACAACTGGAGAGCTGGCCTCGGCTGCGGCAAGGAATGGAATATCAAGAATGGTCATCGCCGAAATCCTCTGTAATTTTTATTGTAAAATGATCAACATCTGCCAGGGCAGCCATGAACCGCTTAACAGCTTTGCGGGAACTCAGTACTGCCCTGTCTCCATTCAGCCACCCGGTATGATCCCCTATCAATATGCAACCGGATGTGTCTTTAGCCGTGTTTCCTGCATGGAAAAGGATATGATCCCGGTCAGGAACTGATATTTCAAAGGTTTCACCAAATTTGGGGGATGTGGTGCGACGGCAAAGGTAGGTAGCAGGTGGGATGCAAGATATAAAACGCTGGTTTTCAAGATCTGGATTTTCAAGCGTGGAGTACGCTTCAAGGTCATCTATTTGTAAAGATCCGATGATACATTTGTCAGTCTTTTCAAGCCTTCTCAACTCAATAATCAAAGCAAAAATCCCCTCATTTCCATGTCGGAGTCCAAAGTTTGTTCGTTGGGGCTTATTGTTTCAGGAGAAAATGGGGATTACAATTGAATCCATGCGTGAAAATTGCATTTCACGCACGAAAATTTGAGATAGGTTTATATATTGGTACTTTATTCACTATAATCTTTAAGAATATCTTTTGATAGCTGTTGCGGTCCATAAAATTGAATTAAAAACTAATGCTGAAAAAGATTCATATACCATATGTGGGGTTATCCAGAGTTTCTGTGGGGTGAGCCCTTCGATTGTCAGTAACTGCTTTTAAATTTTAATTCAAACCCTTTATAATGCTTTTTGTTAACAACTCGACAGGAGAGGAGTGCGGACAATTGTTGTAATTTGACCGCTGAAATTGAAATTTTTGAATTTAACGACGTTGAAACCTATAAGTAACATCATGGTCGTGCAAAAATTTTGCTACCGACCCGGGTCAAATCAGCCGTTTTCTACAGGAACTAATTAAATATTTTTTTATATTTTTGAATGGTGAGGAGGTCATCTTCCTATTATAGACTACTTCATAATACTCTCTTGAATTGTTTCTCTAAATTCTTTAAAAAAAAATTTTTCCGATAGATCATATAATTGTTTAATAATTAGAAATGAATTTTTTTCCCTAATATTCTCGCTTAAGTTTGATTTTAAAATTAGATTAATAGCAACTTTTTTAAAACAAGATTGGTATCTTTGTATTCTCTCCCAATAGTTTTCTATCAATAATTTATTGCTTTGTGAGTTTAATGATAAAACAAACTCCCAATCTGAAAATATATTTTCGAGATGATTGTGAATTCCGAAATCTATTACCTCATTGGCTTGATCGTATGTCTCTGCTTTTTGCATAAGCTTATTATACAAACTAACATCCAGAATAAAATGTTTTGGGATTGAATCGAAGACTTCTTTGGCTTGATCGTATGTCTCTGCTTTTTGCATAAGACTATTATACAAAGCAGCATCCAGAATAAAATGTTCTGGGATTAAATCGAAGACTTCTTTGGCTTGATCGTATGTCTCTGCTTTTTGCATAAGACTATTATACAAAGCAGCATCCAGAATAAAATGTTCTGGGATTAAATCGAAGACTTCTTTGGCTTGGTCGTATATCTCTGCTTTTTGCATAAGAAAATAATACAAAGCAGCATCCAGAATTAAATGTTTTGGGGTTAAATCGAGAACTTTCTTGGCTTGATCGTATGTCTCTGCTTTTTTCATAAAGGTATAATACAAGCCAACATCCAGAATAAAATGTTTTGGGATTAAATCGAGAACTTTCTCGGCTTGATCAAATTTCTTTGCTTGTTCCATAAGACAATAATACAAACCAACATCCAGAATAAAATGTTTTGGGATTAAGTTGAGAACTTTCTCGGCTTGATCGTATTCCTTTGCTTTTTCCATTAAGATTTTAAAAAAGTGAGCATCACTTACTATTCTTTTTGGGATTAAATTGAGAACTTTCTCGGCTTGATCGTATGTCTCTGTTTTTTTCATAAGATTAGCATACAAACCAACATCAAGCATTACATCTTCTGGGATTGAATCGAAGATCGCCTTGGCCTGATCGAATGTCTCTGTTTTAGATAAAAAATTAGAATAATGCTTTGAAGAAAGTTTGATTTGATTCTGCACAAAGAGATTTAAGATATAAAGTATACTAATATCCTTTTTTTGCATGAGTATAACTAAAATCCAATTTAGAGCTTGGTCAAAATCAAACAACGAAGTTCGAGTTTCAATCATTTGCTTTATAAACTTAATTACTGCTATCTTGTTTACTGTTTTCTTAATAATTTCTCCAAAAATCGATACCGATAGAATCTCTTCTTTTTTTGCCCTATTAAACCATTTTAAGACGTCTTCATAATTTATTGCTTTTCGCATTAATAACACGTAAGTTTCCGAATTTGGCTTAATGCCATTTTTACACATTTTTTCGAATAATCGTAAGGCAGCTTTATAATCAGAGCAATTTTTTATAGAATCATTATAAAAATCTGGCTTTACGTAGAAACCACGTAAATGTTGCTCTGGTTTGTTATATAACTTATTTATGTCGGCAATAATTTCATAGGGCTTATATTGTACAATTTTATCCAGATAGACTTCCTCAACTTCAACGAGATTATTTTTTTTAATTATAAAATTTAAATTAAAATTATCAGTTTCTATTCTTTGTAATGCTGCATCTGCATTGTCCGTGAAAAATTGAATTTTTCCTTCTTCTGTTATTTTTAGAGCTTCCAACATTTTAGCTTGCATGAGATTGCCTTCATAACCACCAGGGCGAGCATGTTTTCCTATATGTATCCCCAAACAAAATTCTTTTAACTTATATATTTCAAAAGTTCTTTTTGAATGGAAATTTGATGAATAATTTAATGCTTTCAATGATTTTAGAAGGTTTATAGCTATTTTATCAACATCATCCTTACTATCTTTCAAATTCTCATATCTTTCTCTCATTAAATTTATGGGCAAAATCAATGACCCAATATTCCCATCATATTCCGGATCGTTTTCGTCAGAGTTTAAATATAAAACGACTTCCTTAAACTCATCGTCTGAAAGGGTTGGTATTTCTAAATTCTTAAATACATCCTTAACTCCTGTTGTTGAGTTATGATAGAACTGCTTAAATTCTGGTCCATTTTTGCAGGTAGCAAGAATTTTACATCCGTTTAGAATTAGTTCCTCAATAAAAATGTTTGCGGCTTTGGCTTTAGATTCTATAAAATATTGATCTATATCATCCAAGACTACAACTACTGAGGGAAATTTTTTTTTTATGTGGCTTAATGAATTGGGATTAAGATTTCCCGGTTCCGGTATTAGTATTAATATTGATGGATCTTCTGAACTTTTTTTTTGTAAAAGCTGATATATCGCTCTTGTCTTACCCGCAAGTGCTTTACCCTTTAAAAGTATATTATGTGATCGAAATGTTTCAAATATAACATCGTCTATCTTTCGATGAAAATAATAATCGCGATACTTCTTGGCACGTATTCCAAATATGTCTTTTGGTTCAATAGTATCAATTTTTTTAAAAATTTTAAAAGCATTTGAAATTGTAAGTTCATCTATCTGAATTTCACTTGTTTTTTTTTGAGTCTTTTTAGTTTCATCATGTATTTCCAGCTTGTCTCGTGCTAATTCATGAAATTCTCTTTGTAAAATGACAACACCCTTCTTATAGCTTTTAAAACTCTCATTATAAAAAAATGGAGAAAAAATTTTTTCAGGCTCGTATCGATTTAAAAAATCTGCCCTGTTTTTATTATAGGAGCGAATTGCTTTTTGACCAAGCCTATATACACTGTGTGGCCATTCAATTTCTGCCTCCTTACATTTTTCTTTAAAAAAATCTTTTATCCTATCCCTGCTTAAGTTGATCAAATTTTCATTTTTTATAACTTCGTTGAAAAATAAATCGAACTTTCTATGTAGCTCAGAATCAGTTTCTTCCATCCCTCCGCCTTCGGCGGTTCTGTCAAAATTTTGGATTGAAGATAGGTTTTGCCCTCCCGCCCTAGAAAGATCGGACGGGGTAATGTTTTCTCCATCACAAAAAATAACCAAACGCTGAATTGTATTTTCAAGTTCTCGCACATTTCCTGTCCATTCATAATTGCACAATATCCCCACCGCTTCTGGAGAAATACCTTTTACTTTGGTTGCTATTGATACATCTTGAATATTTTTATCGATAAAGTGTTTTATTAATAAAGGGATATCATCTTTCCGTTCATTTAAGGAGGGGAGCCTGATCCTTACACCGTTTACTCGATAGAACAGGTCTTCTCTAAACGTCCCATTTTTCACCTCGCTTTCAAGCTTTTTATTTGTTGCAGAGATAAGCCTGAAGTCGACGGGAATTAATTTTGTCCCACCAACCCGTTTGATGGTTCTCTCCTGTAAAACTCTAAGAAGCTTAACTTGAAGAGGGATCGTCAGTTCACCGATCTCATCGATAAAAAGGGTCCCCTTATCCGCTATTTCAAAAGGTCCTTTTCTCATGGATTCTGCACCGGTAAAAGCACCTTTTTCATGTCCGAACAGTTCGCTTTCCAGCAGACTCTCAGCAAATTCTGAACAATTAACCGGAATCATTTGTAAATTTTTTCTGAGGCTGTTGAAATGAATGGATTCGGCTGCGAGTTCTTTTCCAGTGCCGCTTTCTCCTTCTATCAGCACATTGGCATTGGTAGGAGCAACTTTTTTTATTATTTCATATACTTCCTGCATTGATTCGCTTTTACCGATCATCTTTTGAAAATTAAAATTTTCAGAAAAATTTCCCATATCGATCTCCAATGCTAACAATACAAATCACAACAAAGGTTAAAAACACAGTATCAAAATAAATTTAAAATCAGAACAAAAATGGTCTCAGACTATTATCAATCTCAATATAGTTATCACAGTTATTCATCAAATCTCAATATTAATTATGAAAAATATAGCTGGACATTCTTTCCAAATTTGGATATTAGTCAATTTTTTAACAGACCATTATAATCACATCTTTCATTTCGCAAGAAAGAATATCTTACAGTAACCTACAGTAATCTACAGTAATTGGTTTTAAAGTTTTTAGGTATTTTTCTTATCCATAATTAAATATAATAAAATCAATAATTTAAATATAATAATGCATCTTGGCATGCTACTTGAAATAAATCATTTCCAACACCCCAGAAAAGGAAAGGGGAAAACAAAAACTTCAGATAAGGAGAAGAAAAAATGTCAAACGAAAAGAAGAAGTATGAGATTCATTATGATCGTAAAGGTACGAGAACTGGTCACTCACGGAAGAGTAATTCCACCAAATAACATCTAACTGCTGCCACCGCATTTGCGGTGGCAGCAATTGCTCTGACTGAAGGAGATCTTTATTCATTATGGCCATTGGACACGGATACGACTTATTTTAACCAATTTCCAGAAATAATATGGGGGGGGGAATATGACTAAATTTTGTGAAAATAGTTCTATAAATCAAATTTTTTATGGCCGTTCACCCATTCATCGTGTGGAGCGAATTTCTTTGTATCATCACCGTTTTGATCATCACCGTTTTGATCATCACCGTTTTGATCATCACCGTTTTGATCATCACCGTTTTGATCATCACCGTTTTGATCATCACCGTTTTGATCATCACCGTTTTGATCTCAATCCTTTTGATCCTTTTGATCAATTAATTCCCTTTTAACGTGCTTTTTACTTAAAACTGAACAAAACCTAATATTAACCAAGCAATAATAAGGAGAGCCAAAAAATGGCATTCATATATAAGAATAAGGTCCGTGAGCATCATAGGAAGATTAAATCCTTAACTGAAAATATAGAAGATCCCATCGTAAATGCGTGTTTAGCTGATTTGAATAATAAATCCATGAAATCAGACAAAAACATCGTCAAACCGCCATCATTAACCGGTAGAGATTTTGTTCTGTCACCTTTAAAAGAGGAACATGTCAAATACTTGTGGAGTTGGGAAAATGATATTACTGAATCCAATCTTTGGGCTCCAACAAGAGGCCTTTATTCCGAATTGGAGTTTCACAGCCTTATAATGGATAGAATTGAAAATTTCTATCATGAGATTTTCATAATATTAAAACCCGATGGCACCCCGGTGGGTACGGTCTATAGTTACAAAAAAAGCATGCTCAATGGATTTGCATATTTTGCTGTCTATATTGTTCCGTGGTTTCGGAAAAAGCTAATTGGAACAAATGCATGCATTATGTTTATACACTATTTGTTTTCATTTTTCCCTTTCCGTAGAATTTTATCCAAAGTTTTAGAGTATAATCATAACAGCTTTTCTTGTATAAAAAATGCAGGGTTTCAAATTGAGGGAAAACTAAAAGACCATGTTTACTATAATGGTGGGTATCATACGATGATTCTTTTAGCTATTTTTCGGGAAGACTTCTACAGTACATTTGGTAGTATGATAAACCAAATTGTAAAACGGCACGGTATTTCACCTTAAATCCGGCCAAAAATCCCAATTTGGAGTGCCTAAGAGAGAAAAAGCAAGGTAAGGGAAAATGATAAATTTAATTAACAAATTAAACCTTCAGCTTTGCTGATGGTCCAAGCTTTGCTTAGCGGGTAAGATATAGATTTACAAAAATAGAATACCTCCTTAAAAAAGGCTTTGTGGAGACCCTAAAGTTCAAAAGGAGGTATTCTTTGAAACAGTTTAAAAAATTAGCACATGCGGTATGGGGACCAACACATCTGGTATTGACAATATTTTTGTTTCAGATTCAAAATTTCATTATATGGGAGAGGCTAAAATTAAATTTTCCTTTACAGCATATTGGAGAACAAACAACCTTATGGAGTAGCCCGGACCTCCTCATGCAAATAAGTCTTTTTGCATCCATTAGGGCAGACCAAATCAACTACCCTGTATGCCTGTGAATGCTTTCTTGATCGCTTCCTGACCAGCCTGGCTCTGCATTTCTGACAGAACTTGTCCGGCATTTCATAAGGATCTTTAAACCGCTTAGGTCCATCCCCAGGTAGGCATTTTGCAGGATCACAAAAACTGGTTCTATAATCAGCGCACTCCCCGCAATTCTTGACCATTAACACCTCTTCGTTATGACCACATCCAAGTTCCAACACAGCATTGATCAGATTCTTCTTCTCAGCAATAATACTCTTTTTGAGGGATTTAGGTTATCTTTTTCCTGCATCCAACATTCGTCAGGTTTCTTGACTGTCACTTCCGTTCTGGGCTCTTCACCAGGCCCACAGTAGATCTTTTCTGAAACCTCATAAATCACCTGGGAATCATCTTTCCAGACTGAGCCATTGAAAATATCAAATAAAAACTTCACAAGATTATCAGTGTCAGGTTTTTTGATATGATATTTTGAGACAGATGACTTGAGTATCCCTTCATTCCTGCCGGTTCCAAAATGTGACTTAGGCCGTGGCATGAAAAATTTAGTATCCACAAGCACAGCATCTTTAAACAATTTATGGCCATTGGTTTGCTGTTTAACATGCCAAAGTATTAATCCTTCTTCGGTTTCCTGATCGCTGTAAGTGGTTGTACCCTTTCCACGGCGGGCAAAGCGGGGTCTATGCTTTGCAATTGGAATTCCGGGTATGATTATTTTTAACACCCTGCCTCCTCAAAATTTATCAAAAAGCCCATGTGTTAAATTACTGAGCTCGCCTGGTTTAAGATTTTTCATTTCCTGATGGATCTTGATTGCATCAGCCTCGTTAAAGTTTCCATTTTCTCTTCTCATGATTGCATTTACAAAACCCCATGGTTTTTCAATGGGGAATTGGGATTTAAGTATTCCGTTTAAGGATTCAAGGATGGCTCCTGGATGTCCCCTGTTGTTGATCTGGGATTGAACAAACTTGTATGAGTTAAAACCATCAAGGTTTGATTTTGCTATTTTTTCACACACGGCTTTAATCTCTTTGAAATAATTCCCTGTTTTTTCCCGAAAATGATTTGATTTTTTTTTATCGGCCAGCGGGCCACCGCTGACATTTGTCAAACTAGATTTATCAGGAGAGGGAGAAGGACTAGGAGAGGGAGAAGGGCAGACGTTTGAGCAGGCATTCGCAGGCATTTGGCAGGCGTTCGATAGCCATTTAGCAGGCATTTTTAATCCATTTTTTTCACACCAATCAATTCGAAAGTCTATATTTTCAGGGCCTTTGCCTGAGTTGCAGCGAGCACATAAGGGTTGCAAATTATCAATGCCGTCACTGCCACCTTGATAAATTGGGATGATATGATCTTTTACAACACCATGAAGATTAGAGTCACCACCGCACCTCACACAAGTATCATTAAAAAAAGAAAACATTTCCTCCCACTCAACTTTTGAATGTCTTCCTTTTTTTCTGGCGTCAGATAATCTTTGAGCCCGTGTTTTTTTATCTCTTTCTGCTGTTGTTTCATTATCGTTTGTCCCCCATTTAGCTCTTGCAGCTTTTTTGGCTTTCTCTGACCTTTCATCAGCATGGAAAGCATATTCATTGTGGTCCTGCCAATCATGAATTAAAAATCCATCATCAGACTTTTCTAAAAATCTTATTTTGGGATCTAAAAGAATTTTTACAAATAGCCCGGGTTCTCCAGTCCAATCCGATGCTATTTCAATATCATCCTCATCATACCCGGAAAGAACGCCATTTGGCTTGTTTGCAGAAACAAAAGCCCAAAGTCTTATTAAATTATAAAAAGCCCTATCACCAAGCTTTCTCATTAATTTTAAAGTCTTTGGATGTGTCGGAAGTGTTACGCTCACTCTAAAATCTTTGTTCATTTTTTTTCCCAAAAAAGATTATATGTAAACAGGCCTTCCCGTCAGCTTTTGTATTTCTATTTTAAAGGATTCGGGATCTGAATTATTTGCGCTCATGTGTATCAGGTGGATTTCATCACATTTGGACAGGTCATTTGCCCTGAAAAATTCCTTCACGTTTTCAAGCTCAAAATGACTCTTTAGAATCCTGTTTCTGATGGCTTCCGGGACAATGCCGGATTTAATATTTTTTTCCAGAATTTCCTTGGAATAATTGCATTCAACCATGTAATAATTAACCCCGGGAAAACGATACCTGCAATAGAACGAATCAGTAATAAATATGAGCTTCTTGCCATTTTTACCTTGCAGTAAGTACCCGTATGGTTCAGCACAATCATGTTGAGCATTAAAAGGTAAAATCTTAAAGGTTCCAACCGTGAATACTTCCTTTGGTCTCACGGTTTTTAAACGATGTCCGGATAGCTTTAATGCCCTGGCTGTTCCAGGGCTCATATAACAGTCAATTCCCGCCTTCATGACATCTTTTATGGCCTTGGAATGGTCCCCATGCTCGTGGCTGCATAGGCAGCCTGATACTTCAGAAAGCTTAAAATCAAACGCCTCACGAATCTGACGGAAACGGATACCGGCTTCAATCATAATGATGGTTTCACCATCAGATATCCGATAACAATTCCCGGCAGACCCGGAGGCTATTGTTGCGATGTCGATCAATTAAAATCCAGGCTTTCTCTGCATTTCGGCTTCGGCCCGTTCTTGTGCCAAGATTTCATCTTTCTCGGCCTGGGTCATGCCATCGCCTTCCGGTTTGTCTTCCGGTTCATTTGCCGGGATGTCAATCTCATCGGAATTGGCGTTCTGGTCTATTTCTTCCTGTGGATCAGCCGGCGTAACATCAATAACCTCTCCCATGTCCGCCAATTCTTCAGGGGTATGCAACCCCAATGTTGTTTCAGGCGCATACAGGCGAATAAAAAAAGCAGCCGCACGGTATCTGAGCATAAGTTCTGGAATTGTTTTCCACTTTGACCCTGTTTTTGAATACCAGCCCTCTGCTTTTGCCATTTCGATGGACACAGGAGGACCTTCAATTGTCTCTTTCGTTGCTTTTTCAATGGCATAGGCGACACATTGTTTTTTATCTCCATCCCCTGTAAGCCTATATTTAAGGGATGTGAACCGACCGCCATTATTAAATAGGGCAATCTGCAATTGGGTTTCAATGGCAGGCTTCCCGTGTATGACATACATTTTCTGCATTGCCATAAAAGGATCAATCCCTGCCCTATGCGCATAATTTAATGCAATAACACAATTGCCAAGATTGTTTTTAAAATGGTCCGGGACCATTGTTGAGGATGCAAGCAGCTTGCTTACTCTTTGTGCGTGTTCAAATCTTACAACATCGAGAAGTAATGATTGTTCTCTGACTATTATTTTATTTTCCATCTTTCTCCTTATGAAACCTTTTGGGCTTCGGTTTCTAAAACGGTTAATCCCTTATCTTTTGACACAAACAGGCTGATCACCTGTGAATTGATAGGTATAACTTCATTGACTGATTCTCGGTTGTCCACAAACACTGGACATGAAAACCCATAATACTCGGAAAGGGTGTTGACGATATCGAGCCCTACGTTGACCCTGGCAGCCGAATTTAATCCGTGATCAAATTTCACACCATCATAAGAAATATGACAACATTCGTTTATGCCTGAATTTATTTGAGTTTCAAACAAGATGAACTTGGCAAGCCTGAACCTGGAATTAATCTTTCCTTCCAGCATGCCAACTTTCCGAATGATAAACTGATCGATCAAAAACAATTCAGATTCAAGCCGTTCAAATTCTGCTGCAAGTTCTCTTTCGCTGGCTGTCAGTTCTTCAATCCGGATTCTTGATTTCTCGGCAGACTTCCATTCTGCCGCTGTTAAATTCCAGGCATCAAGTGATCCTTTGATCTCGTTTATTTTCTCCTGAACCGTTCCTTCCTGGATGGTTGACCCGTTCATGAGCGCCTTGATTTCGGTTTCCAGGATGTCCTTTTCTTGGTCCATATTATCCAGGCATAGCGGGATATAAACCTGTTCAAGTTCTTTCTTTCTGGCTGTCAGGGTTTCTTCAATGGATTTGAGGGCCGTTGTCTTTGTTTTGATCGATGCTTCTGCATTGTTGATATCGGTTTCAAGGGTTTGGATGAGCGCCTTAAGCCCGGTGCCCTCTTTTGTGATGCCTTCCAGCCTGTCGGACTTTGCCTTGTTGAATGATTCGATTGCAGCCTGGATTTGATCAGCCGGTAAATGCTGACCGCAGGTCGGGCAATGGTCGTCACCCTTGAGTTGTTTTTTATCTTCTGTGTACCATCTGTCTCTAATGCCCTGGATTGCTTCTGAACTGATTTCAAGGCGTTTTCCATACCTTAAATTTGATTCTTCCAGGTCAAGGATGCCCGTCTTGATTTCCCTGCACTCGGCTTCTAATTTATCAATGACAACCTGCATGGGCTTCCTGGCTTCGGTCTGTTTTTTGTTCGCCTCATTGTTTGCTTTCATGACAGCAGAATCGATCTCATTTAACCTGACCCGCTTTGCGCTCAATGCCTCGTTTGACATAAGGGCTCTGAGTTTTTCCTGGGCTTCTTCCAGGGCAGCATCCAGCCGGGTCTTTTCTCTCTGGTCCGGGATGGTTGCGTTTTTGACTACTTCCTGATTTTCTGCAATCCTGACAGGGATCTGCTCAAGTTCTTTGTTGATCTTCGCCTGTTTCGCCTTGGTCTTTTTTTTGTGATTATCAATGGATGTTTCCCCCAGGATATCGGCAAGCCTGGCCAGTTTTTTATCTGAATCAATTACGTCCTGGTCTGTAACATCACCACACATTTCAAGAAGGATTTGCCGGCGGCCGGTCCAGTGGAGAAGTGAGAATTCAAACGGATTTGCTACCAGCTTGAAAGTGTTAATATCGATTATTTCTGCAATCTTGATATCATAATCTTTTTTCGATACCGGGACCTCATCAATGAAATATGATGTTTCATGTCCTGTGAACTCCGAAACCGCCGTGCCACGTTTTTTTGTGTACTTTTCCTGATACCGTTTCATGAGGGTAACGGTCTTGCCATCATGGTCCAGGATGCCTTCAACCTCTGTTTCAAGGTTGTGGACTTCCTGTCCGGATTGATCCACCGGTTTTAATTGAAAATCTGATTTGCCCTGGCTGTCTTTTCCAAACAGTAACCAGAAAAAACCGTCGACGAGTGTTGTTTTGCCCGTTGCATTGTCACCAAAGACAGAAAAATTTTTGCCGCACGGCTCAAGGGTAAAATCTTTGATTCCCTTGAAATTTTTATACCGAAATTTGTTAATTGTTAATTCGTCCATCCTCTCCCCTCCTTTTCCTGTTCAAAAGCCAATAGAAACCAACCCCGCCTATGAACAGGCTTATCCCTAAAATATTAACGAAATAAAAAACATTGATATCTTCACTATCCTGACCCATCATTGAGAGCCCGATTAATGCAATGAATACCAAAATTCCAGTGATTACCTTTTTCATCATTCTCCTTTGTGGGTGGTTGAAACATCTTCCAGGATTCCCAACCCCCACTTTTAAAATGATATCCCCAAAGCCCGATGCCCTGGGGTGTGTTTGTATTCTAATAGCCGAATGGGTGATCTGACATTCTTCTCCTTTTTGTTATGGTTGATTTTTACTTTCCTCAATGAACAGCTCGCTCATTATTTTCAAAGCTGTTTTGAGTTTGGCTTCTTTGTCTGCCGGGGCAATGATCAACCCCGATATTTTTATGAGTTTTTCAATATGTTCAATTTTAAAACCTGCTTCACCGGATCTAAACTTTGTGATTTCAGATGGGGATTTCCCTATTTCAATGGCCAAGGCCTTTGAACTGCCACACTTTGATAGTGCCTTGTCTAAAACCAAATCAAACATGGAAATCCTTGGAAATTTATATTGCTTGGAATTGCGTCCTGTTTAGACAATACTCTGACTATAGAGCGATACCAAAGGGTCTCGATAAGGTTCCGATAGGGAAATGTTTCACATAAATTTATTGACTTATAATTGACAAACAACGTTTTTTTGTTTAACCAACGTGATACGTTTAAAAAAAAGGCACATGGAAAAACCAAGACGGGCACTATTAGATTCCAGTGCACGGAAGAGTTGAAAGAATCACTTAAAAAAATTGCACTGGAAGGAGAAAAATATCTTACACAACCAATTGTCTTTTTTTTTAAACAATGCATAAAAAATTATTCACCTGGAGGTTGATTGTTGTTTTTGATACCAGCTTTGATTTGATCTGGAGTACCTTCTAACCAAAGGACGGGATCTGTGTTTGTTGCTTTTGCAAGTTTTTTTGCTGTTTTCCAAGATGGTTTTAAAGGGTCGGTTTTTGATAATACGCGACTTATAAAGCCTGTGGAAACCCCGACTAGTTTTGCTATTTCTACTTGTTTAATAATCATAATGGCAAATACTTTACAGTATGTAAAGTTTGTGTCAAGCAAAAATACGCTATTTGTAATATTTTTTTCCTTTTTATAAACTTTTATTTGATGTAAATAAATTCTATGAGTTTTGAAAATACATACAAATATTTTATAACGGCCTTAAATGAATGGATTAATCATACTGGTCATGGCCATAAAAAAATCCTATCAAATGGGTGTGGATGCGGCCAAAGCTACATTACCCAACTCTTAACGCCAAAACGTAACAAACCAATCCCTTTTGAATGGCAAGTCAAAATAGCCGAAACTTGCGATATGCCATATATTGAATTTCTCCAACATGGTAAGAATCTTCTTGAAGGAAAATCAAAAAAACAAATCAACTCTCCCGAATCAAATGAAACCAACCGGGAGAACAATAAAGAAATGGACGAAACAGTAAAAATGTTGCTTCTGCAGAATCAAGAATTAATTAATGATCTGAAGCAGGATAAAGCAGGATTAAAGCAAGAAAAGGCCGAGTTAAACGATAAGATTGCAAAGCTGGAAGATAAAATCGACCGTCTGCGTGAAAAATACGATAACCGGGTAAAAGAATTGGGGGAAGCATACCAGGCCTTGAAAAATATCGAAGAGCGACAGACTCAAGACCTGGAAACCAACAAACCTGTTGCGAACGGATAGACCAGACAAAATTCAGGCCTCAAGCAATTGTAAGCATCAACTCACTCAAAAATAAAAAGGAATTTAGGAACGAAAAAATTTTTCAGATACGGATAGACTTGAAGGGGACTATTTTGGGTTTCAAAGGCCTAAAAAAAGAGGGCATTGAACCTTTGGGGCAAAATATTTATAATTTAATCGATCCTCGGGATCTGTACAGATTTCGGTATATTTCTAAATCTCTGGAATTTGGCACTGAACTGGAGACAAAATACAGAATATCCATATATAAAAAAATACGGCATTTCAAGGCATGCGTATCGCAAGAGGAAGATATCATCACCTTTCGAGAGGAAGAAATAAATCAAAAAGAGTGGCAGCTTTTTGAAGAAAAGCTCATTTCCCCGTTTGAAAAAATCAACAGCATGACCAAAGAACCGCAGTTCCCAAAAATGTTTGGCGAGACTGATAGCCCTGATTGCCAACGGCATCATATACCCATTGACGATGCGCTGTAAAAAGACATGAAAAAAAAACATTTGACAACCTGATTATTTTTTGAAACGATAACAGCCGGAACATCTTCCAGGATTCCCAACCTCCCAAACTATCGGGAGGCGAGAATGAAAGACAATTTAAAAAACCGAAATAAGTGTAATAGCTTAATTCGGTTTTGTGCGTCTGGCCTCCTGCGTCTGAATCCGAAAAGATTGATTTTTATCAATACAATGGCAAGTTCAGTTTCTTTAATGTCCCATGGCCCCTCTTACAAAAAAAGTATGAGGCCGGGAGATAAAACTTGATCCAGGCCGAACAACATATTGTTGACATGCAAGGGCTTTCCGAAGTATTAAATTGTTCTGTCCACACCCTGTATAAAAACTGGAAACAATTCCCCCATGTTTTTATAGGTACAGGCAGAAATGCAAGCTCGGCAAGGTTTATCATCAACGACGTGTTGAGCTTTTTAACAAATAGGGATTATACAAAAGAACAAAACAATGCCATTTCCAGACAAAAAAAGAGAGTGCTGGGCGGGGGAAGTCAAAAGAATAGTTCAAGGAGAAGACTTCACACGATTGCTGGACCTGCCACTTTGGAAGTCGCATGGCAAGAAAGGAACGACATTCAAATACCGGAAGGTAAAAACCGGTTTCAAACTCAAAAGAGATGCGATAACCTGGGAGAAAGAACATTGGGAAAAAATTTTTGCAACCCAAGTCAACCCGGAGATCCTTTCAACCTTCTCAAACATATCAGGCCAATATCTCAAACAAGTTAAAACCCGGTCAACTGGTATCAACACACTCCGATATAAACAAAAATTAATCCAGGATATTATAGGTTTTTGGGGGAAGGATATTACCTTGCCAGTTGAAACCATCCATATTGAAAACTTTTTAGATCATCTCTTTGAAATGCAAGGAGGCAAAAAGGCAAATCGGAGCTTACGAGAATTAAGTACCCTGTTCAATTGGATGTTTAACCGAAAATTTATTAAAACTAATCCAACCACACCCATTGAGAAATATTCAGAGGACCCGTTCAAAAAATATGTCCCACCTGAAAAAGATATTATAAGGGTAATTCAAGTTGCAAATGCTTTTGAAAAAGATATTATCAGGACTGCATACCACTCATTAGCAAGAGCAAGCGAATTAAGAAGGCTAAAAATATCTGATTGTGATTTTACAAATGGCAAGGTCTGGTTTTACACACGAAAACGTCAAGGCGGTTCTCTGGAAGGTGATAAAATAGATATAAACAAATCTTTAAAGGAAATTTTAAACCGACGATGCAAACTGGTTGATAGCGAGTATGTCTTTCCGGGACCAGATGGAACCCGGCTTAAAAAAAATAGTCTCGATAAAATAATGCCTCGGCTTTGCCACAAGATCAACTTTGACAGCAATAATAAACCAAAGCCCAGGAAAGAACAAATCAAACCGTTTGGCTTGCATTCAATCCGTCACCATGTAGCAGCTAACCTTTTTATGAATTATAATTATTCTGTTGGTGAAATCCAGAAAATTTTAAGACACAAAAGAGCATCCACTACAGACGCATATTTAAAATCAATTGTTGATATGGATATTGAACGAGGTCTGGACGCTCTGGATGATTTTGAAACCGATAAAAGAGAGCCGGCCACTCCTGAAAAGATTGTCCGGTACCCGGATCATGAACAAATTTAGTCTGTACTTTAGTCTGTACTTTTATTTAAAAACAATACCAAAACAGATTAATATATATGAAGCCATATTTACACAAACCCAATAATACCAAAGCTTTTAATGGTTTAGCAAGGAAGCCTGAAGAACCGCATAAAATCGTTTTTCCCGCCTGCTAAGCGAGTAGAGGTGTTGTTATCTCTCCAGAGTTCGAATCTCTGTTTCTCCGCCAGTAACAACAATCTTAGGAATTAAAAGCTGTGGCTTTTAATTCCTTTTTGTTTTGCTTTCATAACGAATCCTGTAAAAGTTAATGACCATTATTTATCACTGATCAGATTCTTGCCTATTTTGTATGCTTTTAAATTTATGGCAACCTTGTCGGCTGGAATTTTTTTTAAAATTACTTGTTCAAACACCTTTAAAGACATGGGAAGATCACCCGTTGATGAAAGTGCGCCTACAGCCATAATATTTCCAAAAACCGGATTCCCGAGATTCAGTGCCTCCTTTGTGGTATCAAAGAACTTTGCATCTTCTGAGAGTGACTCAAACCACTGGACAATCTGTTTTTTTTCAGGATAAATCTGCTCCCCGCAAATAACACCCACAGACTGGATAGGCCTGGTATTGCACAGCACATGGACTTCAGGATTTCCATAGGCGGCCAGCACTCGGATTGCTTCCATGGGCTCCAGTGCCACCACCATATGCGCCGTTCCCTTTGGCATCTGAGGAGAAAATCCGCCCCTGTTAGAGATTCTCAAATGGCTCATCACAGATCCCCCCCTCTGGGAAGCACCAAAGGTCTCTCCGATGGTAACCTTATATCCCTGATAAATCATCATATCCCCTATAACACGGGAAGCCAGAACATTACCCTGGCCCCCGACACCGGAAATTATCAAATTATATGGATCACAACGCAATGTATTTTCCATGGATTACCTATCCCTTTCAGCAGTGATAGCCCCTGTGGGGCAAATATTCGCACACACGCCGCAGCCGGCGCAGAGCACCTCGTCAATCTGGATTTTATTCTTCTGAGTATCCCATATCAGACCCGGGCATTTAAAAACTCTGGTGCAAAGCCTGTTGCAGCCGCAATGGTCTAATAAACAACGATTGGCATCAATAGCCATCTCATACATCTTCCTGCCTTTCCTTATGGGGCTTAATGCACATGGCTGTTTTAAAATCAGCACTCGTGGGTTACCTCCATCTTCCAGCAGATCGAGCAGTATTTGCCGGGTGGCTTTCAAATCAAAGGGATCACTCACCTCCACCCGGATATCCATGGCACAGCACAGCTTTTCAATATCCAGAATCGGCAGTTTGCTTCCAGTTGCACTGGCAGGTGATCCAGGATGCGGCTGAAATCCGGTCATGGCTGTTCCAGAGTTATCCAGAACCACCAGAATCATGTCAGACTGGTTATGGACGGCATTCACCAGGGCCGGCATAACTGCATGAAAAAAAGTGGAATCGCCGCAAACAGCCATAACCGGCTGTGACATTCCAAACATATCAAGCTTCCCAAATCCACTGGCCATACCGATGCCTGAACCCATGGCCTGAAGGATCTTGATGGTGCTGAATCCACATGGGCCAGCCCCCAGGCCATAGCACCCGATATCACCACATAGAAAACCTGCTCGATTGTCCAGCTTGAGTACGGTGTGAATGAGCCAGAACGATGCCCGGTGAGGGCAGCCCGGACAAAAGGTCAATTCCCTGTTCAATGCCACGGCAGCAGTTATCTCAGCTGCTTTTTCACTATAATCATCTGAAACAGGTTGAAAGCTTGTGCCCATAATATTGTTGATCCCTTTTATCAAAAGATCCGGGTTCAACTCGTTCACTGGTGGAAGAGTCCCATCTTTTCTTCCAAAAAAGATTTTTATGCCCACCTGTTTTGCCTTTTCCGCGGCCAAAACCTTTATATTATCCTCAAGAAATGGGGTTCCCTCCTCCACAATAAAAATTTTTTCACAGGCACTAAGGTGTTGTTCCAAGAGCCTTGGCGGCAAAGGCCAGGTGGTACCCAGCTTGAGAAGACCCACCCGGTCCCACAGATCGAGAATGGTAAGGGCTTCCCTGGCATATAGCTGGCAAACCGAACTTGTAATAATCAAAAGTTCAGGTTTTTGCGGACCGACGTATGTATTAAAAACAGATTCTTCAAAAGCCGCCACAGCCTTTGAAAGCTTTTCAAGCTGGCGCCTTCGCAATGGATCAACCAGGGTCGGAAAAGCCAGTACCGGTCCTTTCATCTGGTCCATGGGGGTTCCGCTGAATTCAAAAATCGCCTCAGGAATATCTTTTGGAAGCTCGCCCATAACCACATTTCCACTGGCATGAGACAAGCGGGTGACTGATCTAAGCATAACAATATTGCGAATATCACTTGAGAGCTCAAACGCCCATTTGGCCATATCTTTTGCTTCCTGGAAATCCCCGGGTTCCAGCAATGGGAATTCCATCATCTTGGCATAGGGACGCGAATCCCCTTCATTTGTGCTTGAAAGCGCTCCCGGGTCTTCGCAGGAAACCAGCACCAAAGCCCCTCGTGTTCCATATTCAGCAATGTGAAGAAGCGAATCTGCTGCTACGTTCACCCCCACCTGTTTCATTACGCACATGGACTTCAAATTCGCATATGATCCAGCCGCTGCTACTTCCAGGGCTACCTTTTCATTCACCGACCATTCCACATATAAATTGCGCTCCCCGGCCACTTTTGCCAGTTGCTCCACGATCTCTGAAGATGGTGTGCCTGGGTAACCGGTCACAACATTCACACCTGCCTCAAGCGCCCCCCGGGAAATCGCATCATTTCCCATGAGGAGTGCTTCAAAACCATTCTTGTTTTCAAGCAATATGGACAACATATATCCTCTTTATATGAAAGTAGTGAGATATGAGTTTTGAGTAGTGAGAAAAACCATCTGTTTTGCTTCTCTCACATCTCATATCTCACATCTCAATACGCTTTCATAATTTGTTGTGCCCGCAAGGGCATGTCTGTTAGTTTTGATATGAGTTTTGAACTAAGTAAAAAAACCATCAGCCTATCTTCCTTCCCCATTTACCATTCACCACTCACCATTCACCATTACCCAAGCTTCATCCCCCTGATGTACCGAACCACTGGATCTTCAGGGTCAATATAAATAAGATCATCCAGACTGCCGGTCTTTTCAGACAGGTTCATAAGACAGGTGCGCTTCTTGCCGGCAGATGCCGTCTTGAGTTTTTCTATATTTTTGTCTGGTACGGCCTTAAACTCCAGGACACCCTTTTCCCGGGCCAGGGCCAGCAATTGCTCACCCAGGGCTGTTCGAACAATCACCTGGTTCCATCCCTTGTCCACATCCCAGCCTTCAGGACTTCGTGCCGCCCCAACCGAGATATCAGCAAATTCACAGGTCATGTCAAAACAATAGTTGCAATTGTCTCTAACGCAGGTGTTGACCTTATCAATAGGAATTTTCATAGTTCTATCTGTTGTATAAACTTCTATGCAGGCATATTTACTGGGAGGGATATCAATCCCCTTAATTTGGAGATCCCCCAACATTTCTTTCAGCAGCTTCTGGAGTTTGCGCCAGTCAAGAGCCCAGCCACAGAAAAGCCCCAGGACAAGCTTAAGCTTTTCCATCCGCATCTTATCTTCTGGAACAAAATTCACCTTCATTTTTGCCAGGGCCAGTGCCTGGCATGGCGTGGCCACAACGCCAATTTTCCCGGCATCAGCCTGGGATATGCGGTTGAACGCAGACATAGTCGGGGAGACCACAAATTTACTCCCGGCTTTGTCAAAAACCGCATCCTTATCTGCAATTGTTTGAGCGATGGGTAAAAGCTGATCGTTCTGATCCGCCAGAATCGCCTCATCAATAATCCCTTCGGCAAGTGCCAGTTGAATCAGTGCTGTCACAGTACCACCATGCTGGGCTCCTGCCCGAATATTTTCATCTGTTGCCCGGGTCATGTAAAGGCCTTTGAAGGGCCCTATTTCCCAAATAATGTCCCTGGAATTGAACAGCTCATGTCTCAGCGCTTCAAGGTTGGTGGGTGTTCGGGGACAATATGTATAACACCGTCCCTTATCCAGATTGCAGTCATGAACAAGGGTGGTTTTGTCCTTGTAATATTCCATGGAAGGACAAAGGTTTACACAGGCGCAACAGCCTGTACAAAGCCCCTGTTTGATCACTTTTGTATTGATCCCCTTCTGGCCCTGCTGATTTTTGTCATCTAAATCCATATAAATAAATTTTCCTTAAAAAATAATGTGCCATGGAATCAATTAAATAGAACATGAATCTCCTGGGCAACAAATGAACAAATTTGTCCGCGTCTTTGCATCATCTCTTTTAATTGAACCCTCTTATTTATTCAATAAAAAAGAAAAAGGATATAATAAATAGCTGTGATTGTCCGGCTTTCAGAGGATTCATGGAATTATTTTTTAACATGCAATAACCCTTGACATAAAATTATAGGGAGTTTATATCCTTTTAACAATTGGACTAAGAGATTAATATTATTTTTAATAAAAAAATGCAAACAAAATATGGAATTAAAACAGGTACTTAAAAAAAATAAGGAATCATTTATAAAAAAATGGTTCCAGGCAACAATTGATACCTATCCCCAGCAAACTGCAAAAGTACTGGGCAAAGACTCCAACCGGTTTGACAATCCGATCGGTGCCATTACCCATGAAACCATTGAAGATGTATTTACTCTTATCCTGGAAGATTTCAATCAGGAAATGCTTGAAAAAACACTTGATCCTGTAATCCGGATCAGGGCGGTACAGGCATTTTCAGCTTCCCAGGCAGTCAGTTTTGTTTTTGCTTTAAAACAAATTGGTGAAGATATCATTGATGGCAATTTAATCAGAGAATTTGACAAGCTTGTTGATAAAATTGCTCTGGCGGCATTCAACAGATTTATGAAATGTAGAGAAGAAATATTCCTTTTAAAGGCCACTGAGAGTAAAAGGCGGATTCACAGGGCTTTTGAAAGGGCGGGTTTAGTAGCTGAGCTATCGGAAGAAGATCTCCTTGGCTCTAAAAAATCTTAACATGCACGACAAAATTTAGGTTTGTCCTGCATAAAACAATGAGGTGGTTATAATATGAATCAAAAGTACTTGATCCCCCTGACCGCTGTTTTTCTGCTTTTTCTAGTAGCATACACAGGGGTTGAGGGAGCAGGGCTTCAGTGGTTCTTCGGAATTGTTTTCCCTTATGTAGCGATTCTCGCTTTCCTTGCCGGGTTTGTATACAAGGTTTTAGGATGGGCATCTTCTGCTGTCCCGTTCAGGATTCCAACAACCTGCGGCCAGCAAAAATCTCTGCCATGGATAAAACAGAACACCATTGACAACCCTGATACTTCAACCGGTGTATTTCTGCGTATGGTTCTTGAAATTTTTCTTTTCAGGTCTCTGTTCAGAAATACAAAAGCAGCATTCAACAGAAATGCATCCAACAGGCTTTCCTATTCCTGGGAAATTTTCCTATGGGTAGGCGCCCTTGCATTTCATTATTCCTTTTTAGTGGTTTTGTTAAGGCATTTCAGGTTTTTTACATCCCCGGTACCGTCCTGTATCAAGTTTTTGGAGTATATTGACGGTATTGTACAATTGGGGCTTCCCGGAATATTTTTATCCGGTGTTGTCTTACTTGCAGCAACATTGTTTTTGCTCGCAAGAAGAATATTTGATGCCAAGGTTACCTATATCTCCCAGGCAGCGGATTACTTTCCCTTATTTTTGATCATCGGGATTGCAGCAACGGGTTTGTCCATGAGATATTTTACAAAGGTTGACATTGTCGGCATTAAAACACTGACCATGGGCCTTGTAACCTTCAGTCCAACCATTCCCGAAGGTGTCAGCGGTCTTTTTTATGGCCATGTTTTTCTGGTGAGTATCCTTTTTGCATATTTCCCGGCCAGTAAGCTTATGCATCTGGGCGGAATCTTCTTAAGTCCCACAAGAAATATGGCAAACAATACCCGTGCAAAAAGACATGTTAACCCCTGGAACTATGATGTGAAAACCCATACATATGAAGAGTATGAGGATCACTTCAGAGAAAAAATGATTGAAGCTGGCCTGCCAGTGGATAAGAAGGAGTAATAGATGTCTGACGAACTAACACCCAATGAGTTATTAGATAAAATAGACTATGGCCCCCAGTCAAAATCAGGGCCAGAATCAAGCAATTGGATGGATACGACGGCTTCGGTCCAGATCAGACCGGGAATGTATTGCTATGCGGCAAAGGCCGAAAGTGTTGAAACACTTGGCCTGCCCAATGCACGGCCGTGGAATCCGCTTGATGAAGACTGGAAACTTCCGGATAACTGGCAGGAAATTATTTTCCAGGGGTTAAAAGAACGCCTGGAAAAATTCAGAACATTCAAAGTCTTCATGGATATCTGTGTACGCTGCGGTGCATGTGCTGATAAATGTCATTTTTTCCTTGGAACGGGTGACCCCAAAAACATGCCTGTCTTAAGGGCTGAGCTTTTAAGATCCGTATACAGAAATGATTTTTCAACTGCAGCAAAAATCCTGAGTAAAATACCGGGCGGGAAAGCATTGGCAGGTTCAAGGCCAATGACCATAGATGTCCTCAAAGAGTGGTGGTACTATTTTTTCCAGTGCACGGAATGCAGGCGCTGTTCTGTGTTCTGTCCCTATGGAATCGACACTGCTGAAATCACCATCATGGCAAGGGAGATTTTCAACCTTTTAGGTCTGAATATTGACTGGATTGCAACGCCTGTTTCAAACTGTTTTCAAACAGGTAACCACCTGGGAATTCAACCCCATGCCTTTAAAGACATGCTGGAATTCTTTGTGGAAGATCTTGAGGATGTGACAGGAGTCGATTGTACGCCTAATTTCCAGAAAAAAGGGGCTGACATCCTTTTTATCACGCCTTCAGGGGATGTATTTGCAGATCCGGGAACCTATACCTGCCAGGGATATCTGGTTTTATTCAAGTATCTTAAAGATAAATATGGGCTGGATGTCACCTGGAGCACCTATGCATCAGAAGGCGGAAACTTTGGTTTCTTTACATCCCATGAAACCATGAAACGCTTGAATGCCAAAATGTATGCAGAAGCCAAACGTCTGGGCGTTAAATGGATTCTGGGCGGAGAGTGCGGTCATATGTGGCGTGTCATCCATCAGTACATGGACACCATGAACGGCCCTGCCGATTTTCTGGAAGTACCGAAAAACCCGATTACCGGGACAGTATTTGAAAATGCCAGATCCACAAAAATGGTTCATATCACCGAGTTCACGGCCGACCTTATCAAACACGGAAAACTTGAACTTGATAAGAGCCGTAATGCCGAGCGCATCATTACCTTCCATGATTCCTGTAATACCTCAAGGGGTATGGGGCTTCTGGATGAGCCGCGATATGTGATTCAAAATGTCTGTGACAACTTTTATGAGATGCCGCCCAACACCATCCGGGAGCAGACCTTCTGTTGCGGTTCCGGCTCCGGGCTGAACGCGGGTGAAAACATGGAACTTCGAATGGCCGGCGCTCTTCCAAGAGCCAATGCCCTGAAATATGTCCATGAAAAATTCGGTGTCAATACTCTTGGTACTGTCTGTGCCATTGACAGGGCAGCTCTTACAACACTGTGCGAATACTGGGTACCGGATGTGGAAGTGTATGGGGTCCATGAATTGGTTGGAAATGCTTTGATTCTTCCGGGTGAAAAAAAGAGAACCCAGGACTTGAGACTTGAACCCTTACCCGGCATGGAGTTAGAGGAGGATGAAGATGAATAAAAACTATATCATCACAGGACTGGTTATTTTTGTCCTGACCGTGCTCTCGCCGTTCTGGTTTAATATGATTACAACCACCCAGGCAGCACCTGAGCCGGAACTTGTGGGCAAAGCCAAGACAGAAAAAAAATGCGTACTGGGAAAATATGAAATGAGAGCCAATCACATGTCTCTCTTAGATGAATGGAGAGATTCCGTGGTAAGAAATGCTGATAGAATGTACACAGCAGCCAATGGTAATTCATTTAATATGAGCCTTTCCACGGGTGAAAATTCATGTCTTGGATGCCATGAAGATAAAGCAAAATTTTGTGACTCTTGTCATACCTATGCTTCGGTTAATCCCTATTGCTGGGAATGTCACACAAACCCCAAGGAGATTAAATGATGAAAAAGAGCAGAAGAAGCTTTCTTAAAGTAGCAGGTATTGCTGCCATTGGATTGGGTGCTGCTCCGGCAATGAATTTTGCTGCATCTGGTTCTAATGGTACAGCCCTTGCGGTGAAAAGCAAAAATGAAAATGTTCTTTTTGCACATCGCTGGGGTATGGTGATTGATACCAACAAGATTACAGATGAAGTTGTTGAAAATATTGTCGCAGCCTGTCACAAAGCCCATAATGTACCCGACTTTAATCATAAAGTGGATGAGGAAAAATTTCCCGGGACAAGACCTGTAAATCACAAACAGGAAGTCAAATGGATATGGGAAGAGCATTTTCAATATGCATTCCCTGACAAGGAAGATGAATTTCTTGCAGAAAAATTCCATGATCTTCCCTTTCTTGTGACCTGCAACCATTGCAAAAACGCCCCCTGTGTCAAGGCCTGTCCCACACAGGCGACATTCAAAAGAGAAGATGGGATAGTCCTGATGGACTTTCATCGCTGTATTGGATGCCGTTTCTGCATGGCAGCCTGCCCCTATGGTGCCAGAAGTTTTAATTTCAGGGATCCAAGACCATTTGTCGAAGAGATTAATCCTGATTTTCCCACCCGTTCCAAAGGGGTTGTGGAAAAGTGCAATCTTTGTGCTGAACGCCTGGCAAAAGGGGAGCAACCCCATTGCGTAGAGGCAAGTGAAGGTGCAATTTTAGTAGGAGACCTGGAAGATCCTGAATCTGAGGTCAGGGCACTTTTAAATGAAAATTATACAATCAGACGTAAACAGTCTCTGGGTACTGAGCCTTCTGTTTACTATGTCATGTAAGAGGAGCGAGTATGCTTGAAATAGCTATTAAAGGAAGCAAAAACTATTGGTTATGGATAGTCTTTCTGCTCGCTGTAATGGGAGCAGGAGCAGTTGTTTATATTGACCAGTTCATGAACGGCCTTATGATCACCAACATGAGCCGGGATGTGTCATTTGGCTTTTATATTGCCAACTTTACTTTTCTTGTGGGGGTTGCCGCAGGAGGTGTCATGGTTGTCATCCCCTACTATCTTCATGATTATGAAAAATTTCACAGGATTACCATTTTAGGAGAATTTTTAGCGGTTGCGTCTCTTGTTATGTGTCTTCTTTTCGTTCTTGTGGATGTAGGTCAGCCAACAAGACTTTTAAATGTCTGGCTCTATCCATCTGTTAAATCGGTACTGTTCTGGGATACCCTTGTTCTTAATGGATATCTTGGACTGAATATTATTATTGGCTGGAAGGTTCTTGAAGCAGAGAGGAATCAGGTGGAACCGCCTTTATGGACAAAACCTCTGATTTATATTTCCATCCCCTTTGCCATTGGTATCCATACGGTAACCGCCTATCTTTACTGTGGCCTTCCCGGTCGTGGATACTGGCTGACAGCCATATTGGCACCCAGATTTCTGGCATCAGCATTTGCTGCAGGACCAGCCTTTTTAATTATTCTCTGCTATATTATCAAAAAATTCACCAAGTTTGATCCAGGCTGGGAAGCCATACAGACATTATCGAAAATCGTATGCTGGGCAATTATTGCCAATCTGTTTTTCTTTTTATGTGAAGTTTTTGTGGTCTATTATTCCAATATTCCCGGACATCTGGCACATATGCAATATCTGTTGTTCGGATATCATGGATATCATGCGCTTGTTCCATGGATGTGGACCGGCATCATTCTCATGATTACCGGTGCAGTCTTTCTTGTGATTCCGCAGTTGAGAGATAATAAAACCATGTTACCGTTTACCTGTGCCATGATTTTTATCGGTGCATGGATTGACAAAGGCCTTGGCATGATCTCAGGTGGTTTTGTCCCTTCTCCTTTGCACCATGTAACTGAGTACGCACCATCAGGCAAGGAAATCATAATTACCCTGGCGGTTTATGCCACAGGCTTTCTGATTCTGACCATTCTTTTTAAGCTTGCAACCCAGGTGAAAGAAGAGGTCCGAGGATAGTTTGACCCTTGGGGATAGATTTAAAACCTGTTCCCTTATCTTTTGATCTATATTCAGGGGAGTTTCTTTGATGAAACTCCCCTGTTTTATTCATAGGAATGCCTGGTTTTGGAACAAAAAAAAAATAAATTCCTGGCTGCATTGTATGAGAAAAATTTTCAAGCTGCTGAGCAGATCTATATTGATATTGTCAAACATGCAGAAATCAAATCAGAATTCAGTGAAAACACTTTAAAACTGTTAAGCCAGATACAGGCCATTTTTAAACGCTTCAAGCCTGTTCTACTAAAGCACTGCCCAGGGATCAATGAATATAATAACCACCTTAAAAACCTGATTTCAAATACCACTAAACAATCCTGTGCCGATATTCTTCATATAGATTTTCTGTCCTGGGAAACAAAACTTGGTTTAGACTCCTGCCAGAAAGATCTGTTGTATAAAACCGCCATGAATTTTCAATTGACATCAGGATGCAGCAATTATTGCCGGCGATGCAACGAATGGGCATTGCCAGGCGTCAGGTCACATTTTTCCCATAAAGCTGTCCTGAAAATTCTTAAGCATATGGCAGATCAAGGCAACGATGAAATTTCTCTTTATGGCGCTTCCGATCCCCTTGACTGGGAACAGAATGGAAAATCTATTGAGGACATTATTGCGTATTGTAAGACATTACCATTTGAATACAGCCTGTTAACAAAGGTTCCAAAAGGAAAAGAAGAACTGTTAAAAAAAATATTAAAAAATGATGCAAATCTTTCTGTAAGCATCACTGCAAAAAATAAAGCCCGCATAAAGAAAATCGAACGGGACTTTGGGAATCCCATAAGCTTTCAGCATGACCTGGACGAGTTGCTGATCCCGGCAGGCCTTGATGAAGACTTTGCTACCATAAAACCATCCATCACTGATGGATATGGTACAGAAATTACCCCTGATGGCGCATTTATAATTATTCCAACTTTTACCAGTGCATTATACCCTTTTGGACATAAAAAAATCCGGATTACATCTGAAACAAACTTTTTTCCGATAAAAAAGACCGGTAGAGACGCCCTGCCTGTTGATTATTTCAAACCCCTTAAAGGGTATGACTTAAATAAAACACAACGCTTTTTGACTCGCCTGCTTGATGTACAGATTGAGTCTATCATCCTTGACAATGGTACAGAAGAATTGACTCCACCAGGAATGAGAAGCCTTAAAGAGTATCTTTCCATATTTGAAGAAAAAGCTCGTCTTCAAAGGGAAAAAATAACCTCCTCTGTAATGAGACGATTAAAAAAACAATTTCTTTCAAATATCTCTTTTAAAAACCTATCTCAAAAAACCAGAATTTTATATATAAAAAAGATTTCCCGTCATCTGAATTTGTGTAAAAAAGAAAATTGCCTGTCATCAAAGCTGTCTGCCGCCTCTTTTTTTCTTGAGTCCATCTTTATCTATGCACAGAAAAATGAGGCTAAAATAAAAATCATGCGATTCCTATTAAAAGATGAAATAGCGCTTGCCTTTAATATTTACAGGAAACCTGTTAAACTAATAGCAGATAGGCCCCTTGAAGAGCTTTTAATTGATCCTGATATTGATTCTTTTGGTATTTTCCGGTTTTATGTTTTCTGCCTGCTCAATAAATCCAACGATAGCACTATCCTTGAATTTATTAAAACATATCCCTCCTTTTACGACCCTGTTGCCGACATTTTTGTACAATCTTAACCCCAAAATTGGGTTTACTAACAGGAGAAAAGAGTTATTTTTTGATTTACCAAATGGATAAAATTATGGTATGTATACTGATTAAAATTGTAAATATGTTTATCTTGACAATCCCAGGGAATAAGTATAACATTCAGAGTTTTTTAAAATTGCGAAAGTATTGAAATAATAAGGAGAGTTTAAAAATGTACGCAGTTATCAGGACCGGAGGAAAACAATACAAGGTTCATGAAGAACAGATCCTGAAAGTTGAAAAACTTGATGGCACCGAAGGTACCCAGATTGAATTTGATGACGTCCTCATGTATTCAGATGGTGAAACCATTACCCTTGGAAGCCCGAAAGTTGAAACCGCCTCAGTCAAAGCACACATTCTTGACCAGGCAAAGGACAAAAAGAAATTAGTCTTCAAGTATAAACGTCGTAAAGGCTTTAGAAGAATGAAAGGCCACAGACAGCATTATACTGAAATTAAAATAGATTCCATTGCCGTTTAGATAGTAAGGAGAGATTTAATGTCACATAAAAAAGCAGCGGGCAGCACAAGAAATGGTCGCGATTCAAACGGACAGCGCCGCGGTATCAAAAAATTTGGCGGACAAAACGTTATTGCAGGAAACATTCTTGTAAGACAGGTTGGCACCAAGCTTCATCCCGGCAGCAACGTTGGTATGGGTAAAGATTTTACTCTTTTTGCCTTGATTGACGGTGTTGTGACCTTTGAAAGGAAAAGCCGCGACAGAAAAAAAGTCAGCGTTTATGAAGCGTGAAATTTGTAGATGAAACAATTATCACAGTCAGTTCTGGAAATGGCGGCCGAGGATGTACAAGTTTCCGAAGGGAACGGTACATTGAAAGAGGCGGACCTGATGGTGGTGATGGCGGTGATGGCGGAGATGTTATTCTAAAGGTTGATCCGAGCAAACGAACACTCTACGATTATCGCCGCCAGAAATTTCTCAGAGCCAAAAATGGCGAGGGCGGTCAAGGCAAACAAAAACATGGCAAGAATGGTTCACCCTGCATTCTTGCCCTTCCTCCGGGAACCATTGTTTCCAATGCAGACACAAACGAAATCATTGTAGATCTAACCGATACGGAGGATGAATATATTATTGCCCAGGGCGGCATGGGCGGACGGGGCAATAAACGGTTTGCATCTTCCACCAACCGGGCACCCAGATATTCTCAGCCTGGTATTCCCGGTATTGAACTCAAGCTTAAACTGGAACTGAAACTTCTTGCCGATGTCGGACTTGTTGGTTTGCCCAATGCCGGAAAATCAACGCTGATAAGCAATATATCAGCTGCCCGGCCAAAAATAGCAGAATACCCCTTTACAACACTGACCCCGATTATAGGAATGGTAGAACCAACCTTTGGAGAACCCTTTGCTGTGGCCGACATCCCAGGGTTGATTGAGGGTGCTCACGAAGGAATTGGCCTTGGCATCAGTTTTTTAAAACATATTGAAAGAACCGGAATCCTGGTTCATTTGATTGATTCTTTCCAGATAGATCCTGATTTTCCGCTCAAGTCTTTTAACATAATCAACAATGAGTTGTCCAAATACAGTCAAACTCTGGCACAAAAAACTCAAATTGTCGTGCTGAACAAAATTGACCTGCCCGGGACAAAAGAAAAGGTTGCGGCCTTTAAACATGCTTTAAAAGATATCCAGGTATTGACCTTGTCAGCTGTAACGGGGAAAGGGGTAAAAGAACTTATCAGCCTTTTATCTTCCAAACTTATAAAGAGTTAAAAATGAAAGCCGGACTTTTTGGAGGAACATTTAATCCTTTCCACAATGGACATATTGAAATTATTCAGTATGTCAAAGATAGATATGACTTGCAAAAAATTTTTTTTATCCCTTCTGCAACCCCCCCTCACAAACCTGACATCAACCTTGCACCTGCAAAGGACCGTTTTGAGATGGTAGAACAAAGCTTAAAAGGCTATGAAAATTTTTTCGTATCAGACAAGGAACTGATCAGAAAGGGGCCTTCCTTTACCATTGACACCATAAATGAATTTAAAAAAGAATATGGCCCCAAAACTTTTTTTTACCTTTTAATGGGATCTGATGCATTTTTAGACATAACAACCTGGAAACAAAAAGAACAAATTTTTAAAGCAATTCAAATTATCATCATGCTGAGAGGACATTGGGAAAATTATAATGCCATTGTCTCTTTTATTGACGAGAACATATCAAAAGGGTACATCTTTAATGAACAGGACCATACATTTTCCCATAAAAAAAAACAGAAAATAATAATTTGCAAGGTACCCAAAATTAATATTTCATCCACAATGATCCGGGAGCGAGTAAAAAACAGGAAATCCATAAAAGATCTCGTGCCGGCAAATATTGAAAAAATCATTAGAACAAAGGAATTGTATAAATGAAAAATAGCATCACAATAAAAGATGACCTTAAAAAATACCTTATTCCTGCATTTGAAAGAAAGACAAAATCAATTATTGCCATTGATGTTAAAAAATTCACCTCTTATACAGATACTCTTGTCATTATTGAAGCTGGATCACATCGCCAGGTGACCTCCATTGCCGAGCATTTGATTAAAAGCTTAAAAGCTCGAAAAATAAAAACCATTGGTGTTGAAGGTGTTAAAGAAGGTGACTGGGCATTGCTTGATTATGGTGAAGTCATTATTCATGTTTTTGAATCTGAAAAAAAATCTTTTTATGATATAGAAGGCTTGTGGGCTGATGCGCCAAGGATCGATCTTTCCGAATTTCAAAAAGCCTTTGAGCCACAGGAAGAGAAAGATGATGAGGCAGATGATGGATTCTAAATCCCTTCCTGTAAATATTTTAATGATCCTTGACGGTTGGGGCATTAATGATACAACCACTGGGAATGCATTTGCCCTGGCAGATACTCCTTTTTTAGATTCTCTTTTAAAAAATTTCCCCTCCTGCAAACTTGAGTGCTCGGGAAGTGCCGTCGGCCTTCCAGATGGAACCATGGGCAACTCAGAGGTCGGGCACATGAATATCGGTGCAGGCCGAAAAGTATTGCAGGATTTTGTAAGAATCAATCAGGCCATTTTTGACAAATCCTTTTTTAAAACCCCTGCACTTTTAGATGTCATGACAAAGGTGTCAGACACTGACAAAAACCTCCATCTTATGGGACTTTTGTCTGACGGCGGAGTCCACAGTCATATCTCCCATTTGTTTGCCTTAATTGACATGGCGAGACAAAATGGGGTTAAACATCTTTTTATCCACCCAATACTTGACGGCAGGGACACCTCCCCCAGAAGCGGTATTAATTATATTCAAAAGCTGCAGGACTATCTTGACAAGCATAATTATGGCAAAATTGCAACTATTGTAGGCCGGTACTGGGCCATGGACAGGGATACAAGATGGGACAGGGTTGAAAAAGCATACCATCTTTTTACAAGAGCTGCTGGATTGCCTGCTGACAATCCAATAACTGCTGTACAGAACGCATATGATTCCGGTCAGACTGACGAATTTATAAAACCCATTCTTCTCAATACTTACAATAACACAATCAATCGCGCCCCAAATGGTATAGTTGATGATGGCGACGGCATTATTTTTTTTAATTTCAGGGCAGATCGGGCCAAAGAGATCACAAGGGCCTTTACCGAAAAAGTCTTTAAAGAATTTACCCGGGAAAAACAGGTAAATCTTACAGGTTTTGTCTGCATGACACAGTATGACGAAACCTTTAACCTGCCCGTGGCCTTTGCTCCTCAACACCTGGATAATATTCTCGGCGAAATATTAAGCAAAAACCATATTCCTCAACTTCGAATTGCTGAAACTGAAAAATACGCCCATGTTACCTATTTTTTTAATGGCGGAGATGAAAAGATTTTTAAGGGAGAAAAAAGAATCTTGATTCCCTCTCCCAGGGATGTGGCAACCTATGATAAAAAACCCGAAATGAGCGCTTTTGAAGTTGCCGACACAGCCTGTGAAAAAATAAAATCCCGTGAATTTGGATTTATCTTACTGAATTTTGCCAATATGGACATGGTGGGACATACAGGAATCCTGGAAGCTGCCATCAAAGGATGTGAAACCGTTGACAAATGTGTACAAAAGGTTGTTAAAGCCATATGGGAAACAGGTGGTATTGCATTGGTAACAGCAGATCATGGGAATGCAGAACAGATGATTGCAGATGACGGCTCCCCTCACACTTCCCACACCTTGAATCCTGTAAGACTTATACTTGCAGGAGATATTTATAAAGGCACAGAGATGAAAGACGGGATTCTTGGCGATATTGCCCCAACCCTTCTGAAAATATTAAATATAGAACGACCCTCTGAAATGACAGGGACATCTTTAATATGACATTTGATTATATTATCACTGACTACATTACTGGAAAACAGGTAAGAAATATGGGGCCTGAGGCCAGCAGGCAGATATTTGAAAGATTTCTGGTCCATGAAAAAGGATATTCAAAAGAAGATATTAAGGTGGATGAAAAATTGGTTGTCCAGTTTAAAGGAGAAGATTATATCTCATCCATTGACCTGATTGTCCGGTGCAGAGGAAAAGCATTAATGGCCATTACCTGTGTGGCAGGATCCATTGGTTCCTATGAAAGGGAAATTCTGGCAGGGGCAAGGCTTGTCTATGACTATCAAATCCCCCTTGCCGTTTCAACTGATGCAAGGGATGCTATTGTAATGGATACCCTTTCCGGAAAGAAAATTGGGCAGGGTCTTGATGCCATTCCTTCAAAAGAAGAAGCGCTCGAGCTGATTGAGACAATGGAGTATACACCTTTTGATAAAAACAGAAAAGAGCGGGAAATGATCATTTACCGCTCCTTTAACCTGGAAAAAGTCAATATTTAGGCCCTGGGTACCTCTTTATTGCAATGTCTGCAAAGTGTGGCCCGTTTTTTAATTATCTCGGCGCAATAGGGGCACTCCCTTGTATAATGCCTTTCATGAAGCTGATCTATGGCCTTTTGCACCCCGTCCTGCAGTACGGGGGTGGGAAACTTATGATTGATTAAATGCTCTGCTGCTTCAGCATCGCCAAGTTCTCCAACCATCTGGGCTGCTTTAAGCCTTGCCTTTGGAGGAATCTTAGGATCAAGACAAATCTTTAAAATTTCATCCCAGTCCTTTGAAATATAATAATCTGTCAAAACTGAGAATGTCTGTTTCAGCAACTCTTTTCTTGCTTCTTCCTGGATCAGGACTTCATTATCCAGTATTCCACCCGTGGCTCCCACAGGACTGAATACAGGCATGTACTCAAAATTTTTATGTCCCGGTTCAACATAGCACCTATAGGATGCCGGTACTTCCATTGTCTCTTGAAGATGTTCCCAACCCTGTTTATAGCTGCCACACTCATCACTGAAACAGACAAACAGGTATGGGGTTCCCCAGCCAAGTCCATCGCTGAAATTCATCGGGGGAACTTCCCACAGTGTCATTTGGGAATCACAATCCGGACATTGTGGTTTGTCCATTTTTAAATATTTTTCAAGAAGTTCTTCTTTTGTTTCAAACGCCATTATATTAATCTCCTTTTGGAAGTCTGGAATATTCAGCTTTCCAAAATAAGCATACCGTTTGATTTGTCAAACGGTATGCTTTATGGTCTAAAATATATCCAACGAACAAATTAAGTATTTAAGCTTACCCAATCACAGCAAGTACTTCGCCTCTGGCAACAGAATCACCACTCTTATAATTCACGGCTTTAATCACACCGCTTACGGGTGCAGGCAGAGCATTTTCCATTTTCATGGCTTCAATGACCACAACTGTTTCACCTTCATTAACCAGATCACCCACATTTTTTTCATATTTAATAATCATACCGGGCATGGGTGCTTTGACAGGTGTTCCAGCCGATGCAACAGGCGCGGGTTCTTTTTTGGCTGCAGGCGCAGGTTTTGGTGCCGGAACTGCCGGCTGTGCCGGTGCTGCTTTAGGCACAGGGGCCGGGGCGGCTGCCACAGGAGCAGGAGCAGGAGCAGCGGCAGCAGCGGCTGCGTAAGTGATAACAGGGGCACCGCCCACTTCATCCACACCCACTTCAAAATAATCCCCTTCTACAAAGACATTAAAGGTGCGGGCATATTCACTCTTTTCGGGAACCTCTTTCAACTTGTCTTTTTCAACCAGTTCGCCTTTCCTGGCTTTCTCAACCAGCCTTTTTTGTGCTTCCACTTCTTCCATTGTGATGGGTTTTAAGCTTTCAGGCACCTGTTCTTTACCATATTTTTGCAAGAGATATTTCTTGCCCGTAACAGGGAAAAGAGCATACAAAATAAGATCTTCTTCATCCACAGCCAGGTCGCCAATCTCTTTTTTTGCCTTTTCAAGTTCAGGCTCAAGCACCTGGGCAGGTCGGCAGGTAATTGGTTCTTCTCCTCTTTCATAGCCCTTGAGAGCCTTTTTCTGCAATTCTGGATCAATGGGGACGCTTGTTTTACCATAAAGCCCGTAGCAAAGATCTTTTACCTGGGCCGTTATCATTTTATATCGTTCTTCCGGAGTGTCAAACAGAACATTGTTAACAGTCTGGATACCAACAATCTGGCTCGTCGGTGTTACCAGGGGAATCTGGCCCAGTTCTTTTCTGACCCTTGGAAGCTCTCTCAGAACATCATCCATTTTTTCCAGAGCATCCATATCCCTTAACTGATTCACCAGATTTGACAGCATACCGCCGGGTGTCTGGTGAAGCAGAACATTGATATCAATACCTGAAACTTTGGTATCATCTAAAAGATGCTTGTATTTTGGCATTACCTCTCTTTCCAGAATTTCATTTATCTCCGCCAGTGCATTGATATCAAACCCTGTATCCCGGTTAGTGCCGAGAAGTGACATAACAAATGGCTCCAAAGCAGCATGGGATGTTCTGTAGGCATAGGGTGTCAGACAGGTATCAATAATGTCAACTCCGGCTTCAATAGCCTTGAAATGTGTCATGGGCGACATTCCGGAAGTAAAATGGCTGTGAAGATGAATCAGGGGTTTGACATTGTCTTTTAAGGCTTTGATAAGTTTATAAGCGTCATAGGGTGCCAGAAGTCCTGCCATATCCTTGACACAGATACTGTCCGCACCCATATCCTCAAGTTCTTTTGCTTTTTTAATATAATACTCAAGGTTGTACACATCTCCGCCTATTCTCGGTTCAGTCAAGGTATAGCAGATACAGCCCTGGAAATGAGCACCGCATTCCTTAATCACAGGAACAACTGCTTCAAAATTACGATAATCATTTAAAGCGTCAAAGGTTCTGAAAACTTCCAGCCCGTTATCAACGGTCTTTTTCACAAACAATTTTGCTAAATCATCGGCATAATTTCTATACCCCACAAGATTCTGGCCCCTTAAAAGCATTGAAAAAGGGGTCTTTTTAAAATATCTTTTCAGGGTCCGCAGTCTTTCCCAGGGATCTTCCCCTAAAAATCGATGCATGGCATCAAATGTTGCACCACCCCAGACTTCCACAGCCCAGAAACCTATCTCATCCATTTTTTCAGCAACAGGGATCATGTCCTCTGTTCTTCCCCTTGTGGCAAAAAGCGACTGGTGCCCATCACGCAGAGAGATGTCTTCGATCTTCAACTGGTGTTTAGCTTTTGGTCTGTCTTTGCCATATTTCATCTCTGTCATTTTCACTTGGGTGTGCTCACTCATTTAATTTCTCCTGAATAATTTATTTTTTTAATTAAAATTTCTTATTTGATGTATGCCCTAAAACCCCGAAAATTTTTTATTTAAACATCCTCATCTGCATCATAGTATTAGCCTGCATATGGATCCCGCGACCTGATATGCCCCAGATATTATTTTGCTGCATGATCTGCAAAGGTTGTTCCGGAATCGTTTCTGAAACTTGTTGACCATAAAAAGCAGCAGCTTCTTCTGATGTTTTAATGTAAGCAAATACGGCAGCCAGGGCTGCAGATAATTTCTTTTTATCCATTTTCATCCTTTTATATTATACAGGTATATTTCCATGTTTTTTTGCCGGTCTTAACTCTCTTTTTGTTGCCATGGCCTCAAGGGCATCAATGAGGCGCGGTCTTGTTTGGGACGGTTGAATCACTGCATCTACATAACCTCTTGCAGCAGCGCAATAGGGGTTGGAAAATTTCTCGTTATACTCGTCAATTTTTTTAGTCCGCTCTGCCCCTGGATCATCTGCTCCATTGATTTGTTTTGCATGGATAATATTGGCAGCGCCTGCCGCACCCATTACTGCAATCTCAGCTGTTGGCCATGCAAAGGCCATATCCGCACCAAGATGTCTGGAACACATGGCAATATATGAACCCCCATAATCTTTTCTTGTAATCAACAAAAGTTTTGGAACCGTGGCTTCTGAATAACACCATAAAAGTTTTGCGCCATGCCGGATAATTCCTCCCCACTCCTGGTTGCTGCCGGGCAGATATCCAGGGACATCAGCAATTGTCAGCATGGGAATATTGAATGCATCGCAAAACCGGATAAACCGTGTGGCCTTATCAGAGGCATCAATATCCAGACAACCGGCCAGATGTGCAGGCTGATTGGCGATAATGCCTATTGAACGTCCATTGAGTCTTGCAAAGCAGATCACCATATTTTTAGCATAATACAGGTGCGGTTCAAAATACTGGCCGTCATCCACTATGGAGGTGATGACATCCTTGATATCATATGCCCTGTTGGGGTTATCCGGTATGATTGAATCCAGGGATTCATCCATACGATTGGGATCATCAGTGGGCCGTACATAGGGTGGATCTTCCATATTGTTGGATGGCAGGTAGGATAAAAGCGTTCTTATCTGAATAAGGGCATCTTCATCAGACTCACAGGCAAATTGGGCCACACCGGACTTCTCGTTATGGGTCATGGCACCACCAAGCTCTTCAAAACTGATCTCTTCTCCTGTTACTGCCTTGATAACATTGGGCCCTGTAATAAACATATAGCTGGATTCTTTAACCATAAAAATAAAATCTGTCATGGCAGGCGAATAAACTGCACCACCAGCTGTTGGCCCCATAATGGCTGAAATCTGAGGAATGACCCCGGATGCACCTGAATTCCTGAAAAAGATCTCACCATATCCTGACAGGGCATCAATGCCTTCCTGAATTCTTGCACCGCCGGAATCGTTCATGCCGATAATAGGAGCTCCTGCTTTTAAAGCCATATCCATGACCTTACAGATCTTTTTGGCCTGCATCTCTCCCAGAGAACCTGCCCTTGCAGTAAAATCCTGGGCATAGGCAAATACGATTCTGCCATCCACTTTACCATGTCCTGTTACAACACCATCTGCCGGGATCTCTACATTTTCCATCCCAAAATTTGTGCATCTGTGGGTGACAAACATGTCCAATTCCCTGAAGGTTCCTTTATCAAAAAGGATATCAAGCCTTTCTCTGGCATTGAGTTTTCCATTTTCCCGCCGTTTTTCAAGAGCTTTTTCTCCGCCCATTCCCATGATGTGCTTCTCTTTTTGTTTCAGCTCCTGGATCTTGTCAGATGTTACTCCCATAATAAAAACCCTTTCTTAACTATTTATCCATTAATTTTTCATAGTAAAACGCCATGCACAAAACCATTCTTCCGGATGTTTATCCGGCGGGCAACCAATACATTCGGTTTTAATTCTTTTATCAATAGCCCTTGCAAAATACTCATATTCAACCAGGCCGGCCGATTTACAAGGATAATCATCCAGTTTCTTTCTTTTTCTTGCAGATTGAACCCTGCAATCATTCATTAGAAATACAAAACTTTCCGGGCATTCGTCAACAAAAGATTGCTCATTAATGACTGAATACATCCTGAAATTTAATGCTTCCTTCAAGCCTTCAAGCCCGCAGTCATCATCCAGCTTCAAAAAATTTTTAATTGCAAATGCTTCATAGGGGGAAAATTGAGCCCAGCAGGAATCATTGCATCGCTTTGCGTCATTCATTCCATTATCAAATTCAACTGACTGAAACCAAACACCATCATTAACCAACCAGTTTTTTGCCACAGCACCCATAAGAGCTTGAATTTTTTCATCATCCATGTCCAGCAATGCTTTAGGCAAACCATCTTCAAGCTGAAAGTCCAGGACCTCTGAAAATCTTTTTAATCCAATTGAAACGCTCTTTTGAGTTGCCTTTTCAAGAACCTCCAAAGCCTTTTCCATACCCATCTGATGCCTGACTTCGGTAAACCAGAGACCATAGTGGACTACAATTCTAGTTACCATGTCAACAATTAATCTTGCTTTTTCGGTTTTATCCAGACTTGAAGGGTCGCTTTTTTTAACTTCCATATATTCAATTCCTTTTAAAAGATCTTAACACCTTAATATAATAGTCTTTTTGAAAATCTTAATCCAAGGCCTGTTTCTTGTCAAGGCTTGATTACAATACAGCTATATTAAAGCCAGAAAATCATTGCATTTAAAAACAAAATATTCTATTCATAAAAATGAAATAACTTCAGCTTTCAAACATATAAAAATATGACAAGATCAGGATGAATTAAGATGAGTGTAAAAATACACGTACATGTTACCCATCGAAGGCATACCAATGGACAAAAAACAATAGATGTTCAAGGGAATAGTGTTAAAGAGGCATTAAACAATTTTGTCACCCTGCATCCGGGCATGAAGCATGAGCTATTTGATAAAAATGGGGGCTTGCGCCATTATATTGAAATTTATCTGAACAATGAAAGCGCATATCCTGGTGAACTTAACCGACCGGTAAAAAAAGGCGATGAAATTCAGATTATTACCTTTCTTGCCGGCGGGTGATAAAAAAATGACTCGTTCAAACACTCCTGCCCACCGACCTTCCAATGGATAAATAGTATTCTCCCTCCTCTTTTTTACCGCGTTTTATGCAGCCCTCCCCATAGATGGTGCATTTTTTTTTCAAAACCTTTTTTGCCTTTGCTATCTGCACCAGTGTCAGATTGCCTGACTCTATAAGAGATGATAATGAGCGAATTCTGAATTTATCCTGGGAATGAAAATTAGAAAGCTGATCCTTGTGCCCCCCTCTTTTTATGGTATAGGGTTTATCAATCAGAAAAACAGGCAGGGTGGAGCTGACCCGAAGCCAGAGGTCATAATCTTCGCAGACCATGAAATCTTCATTAAAATACCCTTTCATGTCAAACAACTGCCTTTTCATCATAACGGCGGACGGGCTTACCAGGCAAAGGTTCAATGACGCTTCAAATATCATTCCCGATGGTTTTTTATGCTTAAGCTTAGGGTTGACTTTTCTCCCGTTTCTTATCCATATCTCTTCGGTCTGACAGATCAAAGCTTCAGGATTATTATTAAAAAAGTCCATCTGACAGGATATCTTTCTTTTATCCCATGCATCATCAGAGTCCAGCAAAGCAATGAATTGCCCCCTGCTCTGTCTTATCCCCTTGTTCCTTGCCGCACTGACGCCTTTGTTTTCCTGACATAAAACTGTGATTTCATTTTTATAGGTCGCAAGCAATTCTTGAGTATCATCCTCTGAACCATCATCAATAACTATCAGTTCAATATTTGGATAATCCTGTAAAAGAACAGAGTCAAGAGCATCTTTCAATGTCCAGGCGCGGTTATAGGTAGGCATTATCACGCTGACAAGAGGATGCTTAATAATCATACAGTTCTATGTATCACACTTTTTTGCCTGTTCATAATTTTTTTTTTGATTCATCTTTACAGCTCAACTGGTGCACTATATTATTGATACAGTGTTACCGATTATAAGCTCATTGCCAGTGCACTGTGAATCAATTTTTTTGCATTTTTTATAAATATAAAAGAATAAATTTGATCCTTGTTGGATTATGAGTTATCCTTGACATAAGAATCTAAATCATTTAATTAAGAGCCTAAATTTACAGGTATTTATTATCTACTAAGAGGATATTATGGTAAAAGGCAAAACCATCAAACATTTAATTGACAAAGAATGGTGCAAAGGGTGTGGTATCTGCATTCATTTCTGTCCCAAAAATGTTCTTGAATTTGATATAAACGAGAAGGCAGAAGCTGTAAGACCCGAAGATTGCATTGCCTGCAAGCTGTGCGAACTTCGTTGCCCTGACTTAGCAATACAAATCATAGAAGATCAGGAAGGGGAAAATGAAAGATAATAATATAAAGTTTATCCAGGGAAACGAGGCCTGTGTGGAAGGTGCTATCTATGCCGGGATAGATTTTTTCGCTGGATACCCCATCACCCCGTCCACTGAAATAATGGAACATCTGGCGTACCGTCTTCCCCAAAAAGGCGGGAAATTCATCCAGATGGAAGATGAAATTGCATCCATGGGGGCCATTATTGGTGCCTCCCTCACTGGCAACAAGGTTATGACTGCCACCTCAGGCCCGGGATTCTCTCTTAAACAGGAAGCCCTGGGATATGCCTGTATGGCGGAGATCCCCTGTGTAATTGCCAATGTACAGCGCGGCGGCCCTTCAACAGGCAATCCCACCCATGTCAGCCAGGGAGATGTGAACCAGGTCAGATGGGGTACCCATGGTGACCATGCCATCATTGCACTGACTGCTTCCAATCATCAGGATGTGTTCAAAATAACGGTTGAAGCCTTTAACATGGCTGAAACCTATAGAACCCCCGTGGTTATCCTTTTGGATGAAGTTATCGGCCATATGCGTGAAAAACTTGTGATTCCAAAACCTGGTGAAATACCTGTGGTGGCGCGCCTTAGAACCTCTGTCAAAAAAGGGGTGGATTATCATCCATATCTTCCAAGAGAGGACGGCAGGCTGCCCATGTCTGATTTTGGTGCAGCACACAAATATAATGTCACAGGCCTTTTCCACGACATGTGGGGGTTTCCCAATAATGATCCACGAGTTGTCAGCGAACTTCTGCGACATCTTGTGGACAAGATTGAAAACAATGTCAATGAGATCAACATGTATAAAGAATACTGGCTGGATGATGCTGAATATATCCTGATCTCTTATGGATCTTCTGCAAGATCTGCCATTCACCTGGCAAAAAACAGGAGAGCACGAGGCATAAAGATCGGTGTTCTGGAACTGCAGACCCTCTGGCCCTTCCCTTCTGAGATGGTCAGAGAAAAATGTGTCAACGCAAAATCAGTTATTGTGGTTGAAATGAACATGGGCCAGATCATCACCCAGGTTAAAAATGCCGTTGACAACCCACGTAATGTTTTTCTAGCCAACAGGATTGATGGAGAATTGATCTCACCAACCGACATCAAAAGCATTTTGAGAATGATCCAGGGGAAAGGGGTGTAGCATGACAGAAAAACCATTTAATTTTAAAGATTATATTCGACCGCGGTTCTTTCCCCATATCTGGTGTCCGGGCTGTGGTCACGGGATCGTTTTGGGATCTTTATTGCGGGCAGTCCATGAACTGGGTCTTAATAAAAATGAAATTGTAATAACTTCCGGTATTGGCTGTTCATCCAGGATTTCAGGATATGTTGATTTTCATTCCCTTCACACCATACATGGACGGGCTCTGACCTTTGCGACGGGAGTAAAACTTTCCAAACCCGGCTTAAAGGCCATTGTTCCCATGGGAGATGGTGATGCCCTTGCCATTGGCGGCAACCATTTTATCCATGCGGCCAGAAGAAACATTGATATCACTGCCATTGTCATGAACAACCGGATTTACGGCATGACGGGCGGCCAGTTTTCTCCTTTGTCCGGCAGTGGCAAAAAAGCAACCACCGCCCCCTACTTAACCATTGACAGAGATTTTGACGTTGTAGAACTGGCTAAAAGTGCCGGTGCAACCTTTGTTGCCAGATCCACGGTCTTCCATGCCAATGAATGTAAAGATATCCTTAAAAAAGCCATCTCCCATAAAGGATTTTCCGTTGTAGAGATCCTGACACAATGTCCAACCTATTATGGAAGAAAAAATAAAGAGGGGGATGCTATCCAGATGATGGAAGGCTATAAAACAAATACGACAAGGATAGGATCCAAAAAATTGGAGAAAAATCCCAATTTGATCCAGAGGGGAATTTTTGTTGAAAACACCGAGGTTCCTGAATACTGTAAGGCCTATGATGAAATTATCAAAACAGCAATGAAAGGAAAAGCATAATGGAACGGACAAGACTGGTTTTTTCGGGTTCAGGAGGACAAGGCGTTATAACAGCTGCCATCATCCTTGCCAATGCTGCAGTCCTTTTTGAAAATAAAAATGCCATTCAATCCCAAAGTTATGGCGCAGCAGCAAGGGGTGGTGCCACCAGAACTGATATCATCATTGACGATTCTGAAATATTTTTTCCAAAGGTGATTCAGCCCAATATACTGGTCAGCCTGACCCAGGAAAGCTATAACAAATTTGCTCCTATCATTCGGCCGGGCGGACTGCTTCTGGTGGATTCAAAATATGTTGATATCCAGAAAAAAGTGGATGCCAAGCATATCACCCTTCCCATGTTTGATACCGTGATGAAAGAAATCGGAAAACCCCTTGTGTTTAATATCTGCATGCTGGGGGCCCTAATCGGCATTTCAAACCTTATCAAGCCTGTATCCATTCTAAAGGTTCTTGAGACAACCATTCCAGAAGATTTTATGGCAATGAATAAAAAAGCCCTGGAGCTTGGGATTGAGATGGGCAGAAAAAAAAGATATTAATCATTGTTTGTATCCGATCATTCTTAAAAAGCCTTTTCTTTTTTCAATATCTGCCTCGGTTTCAATGCCCTTTGATGAAAATCCGTCTATAACCCCAAGGATTCCTCTGCCCTGATCTGTCTGGGCAAGAATTACCTGGACAGGATTGGCCGTTGCACAATGGATTCTGGCAACTTCGGGAATATTTTTAATCGTGTTAAGGATATTGATGGGGAACATATCTTTCATAAAAATAATAAAAGAATGGCCTGCTGAAAGTGTAAATGCATTTTTCTTTGCAAGCTCCATCATTTGTTCATCTGTACCGCTGTACCTGACCAGACACTCCATGGAGGCCTCACAGAATGCCACACCGAATTTGGCATTGGGCACTGTACAGACAATGGCCTCATGTATATCTTCAATGGTTTTAATAAAATGGGAATGGCCCAGGATAAAATTCAATTCATCAGGATTTTCAATGTTTATAATTTTTAATTCCATTTTGTCCTCTCCATGTGTTAGATTTAATTAATGATCAATTAACAGAACAAAGTATACTGGTATTTATAAAGAAAAACAATTGGCTTCATCCTTTATACCAGGCAAAAAATTGGAAACAGACCATCTCATTTCAGGAGGAAATAGAGGCTGTTACCGGGATAAATCATACTATTAAAGGAAACTGCCGTGCTTTGCGGAAAGTTTTTCAAACATATTAACAATGCCGGCGGCAATTCCATATACAATATCTATATTGGCGTTCATGTCAGCAGATGAATCAAAAAACAGGTGAAGATCGGATTCCATATTCTCTTCAGGTTTCCAATAGCAGATCAGCATGGGAACTTTGGGCAGAGGATAGAGAACCAGGGATATATCTGATTTATAATGGTTTTCTATTTTTTGGCCATTAAAAAGACAGATTAAATCTTCAAACAGATTGGGATAGATATCGGCAATTTTTTTAAAGGTTTTTTCTGAACGCTGGACAAACAGACCATTTTTCTCCCGGCCTCCGGAAAGCTCTCTGAAAGGCACCCATTTGCCCGTCAATGGAACTCCTTTGCAATGAAGTATATACGAAAGCACTGGAGCGGCTATCCAGGGGTTGATATGGATATCTGAAAACATATTGCCGGATAAATCAACGGAAAATAGTTTACCCATAATCCTTATGGTAAGCCTTCCATTTGAAAAATCCCCACCCACCCTTGGACCGGCAGTTTTTAAGTCACAGGATTTTATTTCTTCCTTCAGGTCTGCCATCAAAGATTCGCGGTATTCTTTACCCGTAATTTTTTTCTTCTGCCTGCCCTGGTTCTGTTCAAGTATTTCTCTTGTCAAAACAGGACATTGGTCAAGGGTTCTATTCCCTAAAAAAACCTTTGAAGCAAAGGCAAGACAGGTTTGTTCATTGCATTTTCTGCAATTGGATTTATCCAGAAGCTTAAACACTTCCATGGCATTGGCAAATTCAGACATATGGTCTCCTGTTCATCAGGTTCTATTATAATATTTCATATTTAAAAACAAGACAAAATGGTCTGCATGATTTTAAAGTCTGGTTGACAAATTCGCCAAATATCTATAATAATTTCATTCTGTTAAAACAATAAGCCATGAATTTTATGGCTAAGACAAAAATATACAAAAGGTGACCCCCATCAGCATAGATACAAAAATTGACGACAAACAGGAAACCCTTGCATCCATGCGAGGGTGCATCACTATTCTGGAAAAAATTGTAAACCAGTCTGAACTTTTATTGCAATTGCCGGAAATAGAAAGAATTGCTTTAATCACTGCGGCCGGGAAAATATCCCGGCCCGACAAAAAAGAAATTAAGGAACGCAACAAGGAAAGAAAACAACAAAAGCGCCAGGCTATTGTGGAAAAAGAACGGCGCCTTCGGGCAGCCACTGGTATTAGAAAAGCAAGGGTTGCGCAAATCTTTTCAGCTCCCCAACAGATTTGCGGCATGACTGCAAAAATTAAAGATCAGGTCCCGAGGCTTGAAACCCCTCGCAACTGCTATGTGTGCAAGGCGCAATTTACACGGCTTCACCATTTTTATGACACCATATGCCCGGAATGTGCAGAATTCAATTATCAAAAACGCTTCCAGACAGCCTGCCTGAAAGGCCAGGTGGCATTGATCACAGGCGCAAGGCTCAAGATCGGTTACCAGGCCACATTAATGATGCTCAGAGCCGGGGCAAGAGTGATTGCCACCACCCGTTTTCCAAAAGACTCAGCCTTAAGATTTTCCTGGGAACCGGATTTTCCCAACTGGGGGCAGAGACTCCAGATCTATGGCCTGGACCTGCGCCACACCCCAAGTGTTGAACTTTTCTGCGATTATATTTCGCAGACTTACCAGCGCCTTGATATTCTCATCAATAATGCCGCCCAGACCGTCCGACGTCCCCCTGGATTCTATGCCCATCTCATGGAAAATGAAACAAAGGATATCAAGCAATTGCCAGGGGATGCAAGGACCCTTTTAGGGCAGTACCAGACCTGTATATCCCAGCTGGATTTTGGACAGGCCGAAAATTTAGCCCCAAAAAACGCCTTGACCGCAGCCTGGGATGGCAAAGCCCCGGGCGTTGGATTGCGCATGTCTGCACAATTGTCCCAGATTCCCTATTCCTATGACAACTCTTTGAATGTACCTGAAGTATTTCCAGCAGAAGAACTGGATGCCGATCTCCAGCAGGTGGATCTTCGAAAGACCAATTCCTGGCGGCTGCGGCTGGGGGAAATCCAGACATCGGAAATGCTGGAGCTCCAGCTTGTCAATTCCATTGCTCCCTTTGTTCTGTGCAATAAGCTGGCAGAGTTGATGAAAAAAGATTACACGGGACAAAAACATATTGTCAATGTCTCTGCCATGGAAGGAAAATTTCTGCGATTTAAAAAAGGCAGCCGCCACCCCCATACAAATATGGCCAAAGCTGCTTTAAACATGCTCACCCATACTGCGGCAAGCGGCCTGGCCAAATACGGGATTTTCATGAATGCTGTTGACACAGGATGGGTCACGGATGAGGATCCTGCCATGCTGGCCAGATTCAAGCAGGAACGCCATGATTTCCAGCCGCCCCTGGATATTGTGGATGGAGCAGCAAGGATTTGTGATCCTTTTTTCCATGGCATCCTGACCAAAAAACACTGGTGCGGCAAATTCTTAAAGGATTATTTCCCCATAGACTGGTAATTAGAGCCGGGATTATTTTTGCCCTTGGCCGGGGTTTACAAAACCAGGGCATGATCTTATATTAACCCTAATCAAATCAAACTTTAAAAAAATTAGCGGAGTTAATCATTGAAACAAATTATCGTTCTTGCAACAACAAACAAGGGAAAAACAAGGGAAATCCAGGAGCTGTTGCAGGGTTTTCCCATAATAATTAAAAATCTTGCTGATTTCGGACCCATCCCTGAAGTCATTGAAGATGGAGAAACCTTTGATGACAATGCCTATAAAAAAGCCTCGTTTACGGCAAGAGTCCTGGGATATCCTGCCATGGCTGATGACTCAGGAATTTGTGTCCAGGCCCTTGATGGCGCCCCGGGTGTCTATTCTGCCAGATATGCCGGAAAAAATACCACTGATGCGGACAATGTTAAAAAAATGCTGGATGATTTAAAAAGCCATGAAAATAGAAATGCCGCATTCAAGTGCGTAATCTCTATTGCAGTTCCCACAGGTGCTGCATTAACTTATGAAGGGGAGTGTAAAGGCATTATCGCTCACAAACCCATTGGTGATAATGGATTTGGATATGACCCCCTCTTTTTTTATCCGAAATTAAATAAAACCTTTGCCCAGCTGACCATTGAAGAAAAGGGCAGGGTCAGCCACCGGGGCCTTGCATTAAAACAGATTGCAGCGGAAATGGATAAAATTATTGAGTGGATTGATATTAACATGCCAAAATTCCAACAAGTGGAATGCAAAGGAAGCAAATTATGAATTCAACATCTTTTAAAGACCTCGTAACACAAAACAGATCCTGCCGTCGATTTGATAATTCCTATAAAATCGACGAATCCGCCTTGAAAGACCTGGTGGAACTTGCCAGGAATTGTGCGTCAGGCGCTAACAAGCAGCCCTTGAAGTATGTGATCTGCCGGGATGAACAAAAAAATGAAGCTATTTTTTCCTGCCTTGGCTGGGCTGCATATCTGAAAGACTGGAACGGCCCTGAAAAAGAAGAAAGACCTGCTGCCTATATTGTTATCCTGGGAGATCATAGTATTTCCGATAACTTTTTTTGCGACCATGGCATTTCAGCCCAGACCATCCTTCTGGGTGCCAGGACCATTGGACTTGGCGGTTGCATGTTCGGCTCCATCAATATCAAAGCACTGAAAGAACATTTAAATATCGGCGAGCAGCTTGAGCCCAAACTTGTACTGGCCCTGGGAAAACCCGTTGAAGATATCCGGCTTGATGTGGTGGGCGAAGACGGGGATATCAAATACTGGAGGGATGAAAATAAAGTCCACCATGTTCCCAAAAGAAAACTGGATGATATTATCATTGGTTCATGGTAAAGACAAAAAATATCAGGGGAAAACATGAGCGAGAACACCAGTTATAAGCTTGTAAATATTCAAAAAAGGGAAATGAAACTTCGGGTCCAGCGGCATGAAATTCTTGTCAGCGAATCTGAACGGGCCCTTGATATGATCCTTGAAGCCCCGGCACCGGCAACTCTTGTGCAATCTTTTCCAGACCAGGATCTTTATTATCTCATGCACAAGATAGGCCCCTATGATTTCATTCCAGTCCTGGCCATGGCCAACTCAGAACAGTGGGAATACATTCTGGATGTGGAAACCTGGGACAATGACAGGCTTGACCTTGCCCTTATGACAAAGACATTTGATCTTCTTTTCCAGGCTGATCCCCAAAGGCTTTTGCGATGGGTCATCAAGGAAAAACCCGACTATTTTGAATATTATCTGTTTAAAAACATGGAGATTTTTGTCAGGGAACACGATGAGGTGCCCCCGGAAGATTTTGATGATTATATAACCATTGATGATAAATTTTATTTCAGGTTTCCTGAAAAACCCGGGGACATGGACGAGGATCTGCCGGGACCAGGGAACCAGCAGGAAGCCTGGGAACTCATCGAAAAAATGGTCCAGGCTGTGGCTGAAATGGATCTGTCGGTTTATCACGGACTTTTGCTTGAAACCGCGTCTATATTGACAGCTGAAACAGAAGAAGAGCAGTTCCGCCTTAAAAACCTGCGGCTTGCAGAAAAAGGATTTTTACCTGCCCATGAAGCCCTGGGAATTTATCAGCCAACCAAACTTTCTTCTGTTCGCAAACGGCCTGAAAAAAACCGTTTCAATCCAGAACCATATGACCCGGACATCCCATTGCCTCCACAGTTTTTCTCCCAGTTTATTGAAGGAGATGATCTGTTTGTAAAATCCCTTAAATTGCTTGATCCTGAATTCATTATTCATCTTGAATCCGAACTTGCGGCTTTGATTAATAAAATCATTTCTGCAGACAAAATCAAACTCAGAAGCAAAGAAGATCTTGAAAAAGCCATTTCAAAGGCTTGCTCCTATCTGAATCTTGGCCTTGAAGTCATCCTGAAACAAGATAAAAAGCCCGAGCTTGCAAGGGGTGTGATCCAGGAATATTTCCTTGAAGACATTTTCAGGACCGGTTCAAGGGCCGGCATCAAACTTAAGACAAAAGCCTTTAACTGGTTCAGGCAGAGCTTTATGAACAAAAACAATCTCCCCTTAAGTTTTCTTGGTGAAGAGTATTTAGGGGTTATTGGCGGTCTGTTTCTTGACCGGCCGCTGTATTATAACAATTATGCGGGTGGTGAATTATACAGAAATTTTAAATCCATTTCAGATATTATCCAAACCAGCAGCGCCCTGGACCAGATCATTGCCCTGGATAAGGTGCTGGGCCTGCTGGATGTAGATATCAATTCCTTTGAACAAGGTGTTTTAACCTATAAAACATTAATTTTGACCCTTTGGGCAAAAAACCGGTTAAAGCTTTCACAAACCCTTGAACCTATTGACACAAAAGTCTTTAAAAAGTTTTTCATCGCCCTGTTCTCAACGTCCGATTATAGCAGAACCGACCAGATTCCACTACAGGACCTGGTCTTGTGGATGTCTGAAGTAACGGGTATGAATGAAACAGATTTTGAAAATGCATTTGCCAAAGTCCTGTCAAACTTGATCAAGGAACTTGAAGCAGAATACAGCCGGGTTGCCCCTGAAAACATTGATCCCAGGTTTATCCCCCATTTTCTTTTACGAACAAGCAAAAAGAAATGATCTGCATCAACACCCTGTCTCCAAAACCAGGGGTAACCATCTGGTATGCCGGAATACGGGAAATTATCCAGTCTGTTTTTAAAAAACATGCCCGCCCTGATTTAAGGGCTGTCTTAAATCAATCATTTGAAAAACAGGACTTTATCAAACCCTTTTTAAGCCATGAAGAGATAAGCACTATCAACGGTTTTAAGGCCTTAAAAAAACAGATAGAATGGATCAGTGGCAGATACCTGATCAAACAGATGATGCAACAGCTTTTTTTTAAGAACACTTCCCTTGATCAAATCACCCTTTCCTATCTTGACCAGGGGGCTCCTTTTCTGACGACCAGTCCTGATCTTCCTGTTTCATTGTCCCACAGCAATGATTATACGGCATCAGCTGCCTGTAAAAACAAAAAACAAACCATTGGCATTGATATAGAAAAAATTACAAAAAAGCCGGATGCCTTTTTTATGAAAACAGCCTTTAC
>JACNHV010000095.1 GCA_014383445.1 Candidatus Desulfobacula maris
CTCTTGCCACACCCTGACCCATACCGCCGACTCCGCCTATTATTAATACCTGCATATTTTTGCTCCTATAGTCTATATTATTTTTTTATCTACCTGTTTTAATTATTTGGTCTAAGATCCTGTTTTCAGCACCAGTGCTGCCCAGATAACCCATGATTAATTTTTGAGCGAGCCCTTAATCTGTCATTGATTGTATTTTCTTAAAATTGCTTCCAGAACACTGCCCCCAATGGCCCGGGCTTTTTCCGAGATGGTTGTGCAATATTCTATTTTTCCCCTGGGATCAATGTCTCCGATTTTAATTTGATCCTTGACCCTGGTGTTATTTCTTATCTGTCCTCTTAAAACACCGTCTATCTGAGCAATGACGGGTTTGTTGTCAACATGTCCCACCACATCGTTTTTTTTGACAGGGGCGCCTATGGATAAAGAAGATTTGAATACGCCTGAACAGGGTGCCCGCAGGACCCTCTCTCTGGTATACCCTTTTATATCGCCGGGGGAACCAGTATTGGGTTCAGGGCAGCCTTCTAAAAGGACCCTTCCAAGGTTGTGACCCCTATTGGTTTCTATGACCATATGTACATCTTTTCCAGCCTCAAAACCGGGTCCAAGACCGATGACTAAAGGAGCTTCAAAAAGATTTGTACCCAGGTTTTTCTTGGCAATAATGGCATCAATCACAACATGGGGACGGATCTTTTTGATGGTTTTCCAATCCGGGTCAACCATGACGGGAATGCAATTGTTCTCCCATGCTGAATGAACAATATCTATATCTGAAATTTTTTTTGCCTTAATCCCTTCCACCACAATTTCTTCATCATAGATTGCCTCGCAGAAACTGACCTGCCGTCTCACAGACATTGGGCCTGGGATTTCCAACATGAATATGCGTTTAAAATTTGCTTTAAATAGGCGGCAGGCTGTACCCGTGGCCATTTCTCCAGCCCCTTTTATTGCAATCACAAGTTCATTGAGCCGTATTGTCATCATTTCTGTCATGGCGGCACCCTTTTTTGTTTATCTTCCAAAAGAACAGACAGGGTAGTGGCAGACCTGACAATTCATGCACAATCCACCATGCCCCATGGCTGCAATATCATCTTTAGTTATTTTTTCTCCGGCAAGGACCCTTGGTAAAACCAGATCAAACACGGTCTGCTTATAATAAAACACACAGGCAGGCAGGCTGATAACGGGTATGTTATCAAGCTGTGAGATCATGAGCATGGCCCCGGGAAGAACGGGGCTGCCGTAAAATGTAACATCTGCTCCAGCCGTGATAACGCCCTGGCGTGTGACATCATCCGGGTCAACGGATAGCCCCCCTGTGGTAATGATCATCTCACACCCCAGATTTTTTAATTCCATGATGGCATTGGAAATAGCTGTAACATCATCGGGTACAAGGATTTTTTTAATGAGTGTACATCCGGCCTGAGTAATTTTTTGGCCAACAGACGGGCCAAAGTCATCTGTAATCAGTCCGTTATAAACTTCAGAACCCGTTACTACGGCTCCGACTTTTAAGGATTTGTAGGGAGTAACCGACAGAATGGGCGCAGCCTTTTTGGCTAAGACCTCCAGGGCTTTGATGTTTTTTGTGGGGATGGTCAATGGAATAATGCGAGTGGCTGCAATAATTTCCCCTTTTTTGCAGGGAAAGGTATTTTTCAAGGTGGCAACAATAATGCTCTCCATTTTGTTAACCTTTAGCAGGGCATCAACATTAATATTTAGAAGGCCTGCATGAGGGGTGATAATATTGATTTTACCTTCCCGTGGCTCTGAAAATTCCAGAGCCGGGTCTGAAATCGCCTTTGAAATCCTTTGGGCCGCATCGTTTTCGTGGAGCTGATCTTTTCCCAGATCAAGAACAAAGAGATATTGTTTGCCGATCTTTAGGAGTTCCGGAATATCTTCTTTTTTTACAACATGTCCTTTTTTAAAGCCAATCCCTTTAAATTTTCCCCGGATGATTCGTGTCATGTCGTGGGCAAGAACGGTTCCAATAGCATCTTCAACTCTGATTTTTTTCATAGTCGTCGTGTTCTTTGTGGTGAATAGTTTCTGTTTTTTTTGCCTTAATAGCGGCAAGTATCTTGTCCGGGGTTAAGGGAAAAGAGTCCATGTAAACACCAATGGCATTACTCACGGCTGCACTGTACCCTTGTGCTGCAGACATGGCAATGGACATGGCGGCTTCCTTGGCACCGTATGGCCCTTTTGGATCAATGGATTCCACGATGATATTATTTATTTTAGGAGGCATGTCACAGGCCAGGGGCAGTTTGTAATCCAGCATGCTGGGGTTGATGCACCGGCCATCCTTCCACTCATGATATTCAGTGAGCATGCCGCCCTGTCCGCCCATGGCGATGGAGCCTTCAAACTGGCCTTCAAGGACCAGGGGATTTATAGCATATCCAACATCCTGGGCAGCAGTTACTTCCAAGACCTCAACCTGTCCTGTGTCAGGGTCCACCTTGACTTCAACAATGGTGGTGCCAAAGGAAAAGGCTTCGCACATCTGGCCGTAAGGATTTTTTACCCATTCCCGCTTCATATCCACCCTGGGCCAGTATCCACCTTCGGCATTAACCGAAGTAAAGTTCAAAAGACTTATGCGGACGACTTTCTTGATAGGAATGGATCGTTCAGGGTCATCTTTTACAAAAATCAGACGGTTTTCAGCTCTAAGCTGGTCAGGAATCACTTTTAAAACTTTGGCAGCCACTTTAAAAAGCTTTTCCCTGCAGTTTTGTGCAGCTATTTTAACAGCATGACCTCCCACAAAGGTTGAAACCTGGGAATATGATCCAGGATCAGAAGAGGTGGTCTCTGTATCAGCCGAGACCAGATGGATGTCTTCGGGCAGAAGGCCCAGCTCTTCAGCTGCTATCTGGACCAGCATGTTTTCATTGCCCTGGCCGTTATCCACAACTCCTGACATGACGGTTGCTTCTCCATCTTCGTTGAATTTGATAAAGGCCTGGGAACCCCCCCGGATACCCATGGGAAATCCTGTCTGCACTGAATTGGTTCCGATACCGATACCGTGAAAGGGTGGCAGTTTCCCCCATTTTTCCTTGAAACCTGAGCGTTCAACGGCCTTGTGGATGGTTTCATCCATGGCACAGGAGTCCACATAGGATTTTGTACTGGTATATTCACCCGGCTGCCTGGAATTTCTTAATCTCATTTCCACAGGATCAATTCCAAGGTGTTCTGCAATCATGTCCAGTTGGGTGTCAAGCCCACAGGCAAAGCCACGGCCATGGGTCCTTATCATGCCTCTGATGGGTTTGTTGGTATAAATTCGATACCCGTTGTATCGAACACTTCCCATCCTATAGGCCTGTTCCATGGAGAGAAAGGGGACACTTGTAGCTATGGGTCCTGTGCTGGAATAGGCACCCCCGTCCATATAGCATGTGGTTTCTCTTGCAAGTACCTGGCCCTTTTCGTCAACGCCGGTTTTATGGGTGGTGATCATGGCATGCCCCTGGCGGGTACCAATGGTATTCTCTTCTCTTGTGAACTCAATTTTTACTGGTTTCTGGGTTTTTTTTGCCAGAAGAGCACAGATATAATCAGCCGGGCAGATCTCGGATCGACCCCCGAATGCACCGCCAATGGCTATTTTTCTGATCTTTACCTTGTGCAGGGGTATCTTGAATGAATTGGAAAGGGGTTTGGATTTCATATGGGGCCCGCCATTGGGGCACCAGACTTCCAGGCAGTCTTCATGGTCGAATCTTGCCACAACAGCATAGGGTTCGGCCTGGAAATAAGATTCTTCAGGTGCCACAAAGGTGTCTTCCCTGATATAGTATGATTTTTTAAAGTTTTCATCCACATGCCCCGTATCTATATTAACATGTATGTTTATATTGTTGGGAAAGTCTTCATGGATGAGTTCTGTTTGTGATGTCATGGCTTCCATGGGATCAAATACAGGGGAAAGCTCTTCATATGTGACTTCAATGAGGTCAAGGGCTTCAAGAGCAGTCTCTTCATCAACTGCAGCCACGGCAGCCACTTCATCTCCGATGTATCGGGCTTTCTGGGTTTGAATAAACTGCTGGTCACGGGTATAGGCAAACACCCCCCATTTAACACCTTCCGTGTCTTTACCAGTGACAATAGCTTTTACACCGGCAAGAGCCAGGGCTTTTGAGGTATCAATATTTAAAATGCGGGCATGGGCATAGGGGCTTCGTTTTATTTTCCCCACCAGCATGCCAGGCAGTTTCAGATCGGCTGTAAATTTTGCTTTTCCCATAACCTTGGCCCTGGAATCAACCCTGGGCATTCGTTTTCCGACGATGGTGTAGTCAGACATTTTGAACTCCTTTGCTTTACTCCCCTGGTTTACTTCCCTGGTTTACAATCGGGGCAATGGTCCTGTGGATTGCCGGCATGGGCAACGGCTGTAATAATTTTTGCATATCCAGTGCACCGGCAGATGTTTCCGCTAAGGGCTTTTCGAATGGTTTTTTCATCGGGTCTGGAATTTTCTTTGAGCAAAGCATCAGCCGACATGAGCATCCCAGGGGTGCAGAATCCGCACTGGACAGCCCCGTGATCAACAAAGGACTGCTGAAGATCTGACAATTCATCCACGTTGGCAAGGCCTTCCACTGTTGTGATTTTTGTTCCCACAGCTTCCATGGCAAGGGTCAGACAGGACCGGACAGGCTTTCCATCCATATGAACAGTGCAGGACCCGCAAACACCTTCACCGCAGCTTTCTTTTGATCCGGTCAGATCAAGCTCATCCCGCAATACTTCCAGAAGGGTATCGTTTGGATAGATCATAACCTCACAAGGTTGATCATTTATATTCAAGGTAATGAGTATTTTTTCCATACTTAAAGACTCCATAAATTTTTAATTATCCCTTTATGTACTTGGCAGCCTGTTCAAGTGCCTGAAATACCATTTGGGATACCATGGCGCACCTGTATTCAAGGGTTGCCCCCACATTGTGAACAGCAAAAGTTGCACTGCTATCCATTGAATCGTCTGCCGCTTTTTTAAAAGCATAGGTATCGTTAAGCTTTTTCCCCTTTAACGAAGATGAAGCATGGGCAAGTAAGAGCGGCGATCTGCCCATTGCACCAACAACGATCCTTGCTTCTTCAATCTCATTTTTAGAAGAAAGCTTTAAAAAAACCCCTGCACAGACAATAGGGTAATCAATGGCAGACCTATAGGCAAGTTTCTGATAGGCGCTTTGTGCACCATGAACTGGTATGATGATTTCCTTTAACAATTCATGGGATTCCATGGCAAATGGCATGATGCCGTCAGTGGTATAAAAGTTTGCAAGATCCACGGTCCTTTGCCCACCTTTGCTTTCCAGGGTTATATTAGCGCCCAGGGCCATAAGGGCAGTAGCCCCGTCTGACTGGCAGGGGGGGTTGCATCGGTCAGCTTTCTTCCGGGTATAACAGATTTTTCCGCCCTCCTTGTGGCCGGCCTTTCGGGGCGGCCGATGGGTTTTGGGCTGGGTGCAGGGATGGGCACGTTGGGCCTGGAGGGTATCTCCTCCGCTGGGTCGTCTTTGATGCCCGCTTGTGATGGTCGCCAGTT
>JACNHV010000092.1 GCA_014383445.1 Candidatus Desulfobacula maris
TTTTTAATAAATTTAATGGGTTTCTACATGCAAAAACCTAACCGGACAACACTGATTTTTTCTATAAATTTTTTTAAAAACACTGCTTGATCTTTGATGGTATATCTGCCATCTGGTTCTTTACTGCTCTCACCAAAACCAGGCAAATCTGGGGCTATTACATGAAAATGAGGTGTTAGGAATTTACCGATACGTGTCCAGTTATCTTTATTTGCACCAAATCCATGAATAAGGACTAATGGTTCTCCGCTTCCACCTTCAAGATATTGAATATTCATCCCATTTACTTCAACACTTTTTTGTTCAAGACCGCCTGCTTTTCTTTCAATTTTTTTAACAATTTCAAACATTATGCCTGGCATAAAAAAATAAACCGCAACAAACCCAAGCAACATAATTGCGAATATGGTTATTAGTTTTTTCTTCATTGCTTATATTTCCATTTTTTTGAAAAATTTTTTGGTTTGCGATTTCTATCAAGTTATGATCACAGTTGTTTATCCATTAAGATATTACATTGCTTTGTGTCAAGGGAAGGCAAGAAAAAATACATAAAAATAATAATGCTGTCCAATTCCTTGACAACTATTAGCCTGCGATTGTAGATAAGCTTAAGTTTGTATATGAACCGAATCACCTTTTTGGATAACGCTATAATAACAATGGATTTCAATAATATGGATACAGCTCCGCCAGTAACGGAGACAATAACACGCCGATTCTCCTGTAGAACGTATATTGACAAACCGATCCCGGATAAAGAAAGGACTCTGCTTGAGGTATTCATTTCTGAGAATAAGACGGGACCTTTCAATACAACGCCAAAATTTCAGTTGATTGCTGCTAAAACAGAAGATCATGAAGCTTTAAAAGGACTCGGAACATACGGCTTCATCAAGGGTGCTTCTGGTTTCATCATAGGAAGTACTGTAAAAAATTTGGACTATAACCTGGAAGATTACGGTTATGTAATGGAAAGAATAATTCTTTTTGCCACGAGTATTGGACTTGGAACATGCTGGCTTGGGGGGAGCTTCAACAAAAGTACCTTTTCGCAAAAGATATTAGCTAAACAGGATGAATTTGTGCCAGCTGTTGCAGCAATCGGGAATATAGCTTCAAAGAGGAGATTCTTTGATAAAGCTATCCGTTGGAGTGCAAAAGCAACAAAACGGAAACATTGGAACAAACTTTATTTTCAAGAAACCTTTGATGGTATCCTTTTACCTGAAACAATAGATTCTTTTTCAGTTCCTCTCGATATGGTCCGCCTGGCACCTTCTGCATCCAACAGGCAACCGTGGCGTATTATTAAAGAAAAAGATCAAAATGTTTTTCATTTCTTTCTGCAACGAACAAAAAACTATTATGAAAGAAATAAAAAAATGTTTAAGATGGCTGACCTTCAACGAGTAGATATGGGTATAGCCATATGTCATTTTGATATGACGTGCAAAGAAATTGGTATTGAGGGAAAATGGACTGTGGAAGGCCCAGAAATAAAGAATTTACCAGAATTGACAAATTACCTTGTAACGTGGTCGGAGACAACCGAGTGAACAGGAGAAAAAATTGAAGAACTCCTTGAGATAATGAAATCAACCCTGGCATCCGGCGAAGATATAATGATTTCAGGGTTTGGAAAATTCCAGGTTAATGAAAAAGCACCACGTAAGGGAAGGAACCCTGCTACTGGCGGGGATATGGTACTTAAAAAAAGGAGAACTGTTACTTTTAGTTGTGCTGGGAAGTTGAGAGGCAGGATAAATGGTAATGAATAATCTTTTTTGAAGGTTTTATGGAAACAGTCTACATAAGAAGGCAATTCAACGATTACAGAATAGCTAAAATTCCTTTTGATGGATTAAGTGGTATCCGTTGGGATACAATAAGTGGAGGTGTTAATAATATAGCTCCCCAGCCATTTATTCACGCTTATGTGTGGTGTGATGAAGTGATAGGCGATATTGCTCATTCTTGCCAACATGGGCCACCGCCACATAGTATTAAAATTGTCATTGTGAAAAAAGACAATTCCCCTGATATTTTTAAAATGATTTCTGAGATTGCTGGACCTAAACCTAAAGTTTACCGTGCCAAGCCATACAATCCAAAGACAGATGTTAAGGATATTTGTGATGCTTTAATAAAAGGTAAAGATCATCCAGCGGTTGAGATTAAAGATCATAAGATTCATGGAAAAATATTTGTAATAAAGCCAAAAAATATGAAAAAATTAATTGCGGACGGTACAGCCAATACACTTAGGGCAAGATCCCACAAAGTGCAATTACAAATTTTTATCAACATGAAGGAAAATAGTGATTTTAAAGAAGTTCAATATGGATATTGGCTGACTTACAAAAAGAATAAATAATTATTTTTTCTAATGTATCAAATTGCTTTGGATAAAATAAAAAACTCTTGGCATCCCATACGTTTTAATGTAATTCATGTATCCCAACCTAAAAAATTGAGGCTCGAAAGTCGGGATCTGAAATTTTTATATCCTAATTAAGTAAATTGAATATAATTTTCAATTAAAAAAGGTAACCCTCTGGAACTGATAGAACCAAGGGGTTAGATCATAGAATATCGCAAAGCTCATCCATTTTCACTTTGCGATACTCTTTTTTCATCGGTTTTCTTTAAGCTTGTCAATCAGGAAAACACTTAATTTTAACATAATTTAAATGAATAGAAGTGATCGTAATTTTTATATATTATAAAAAACATTGTTATAAAATACCTGAAATTAAACTTGTCGGGAAATAAAGTTGAATGCTGGACCTGATTCATCTGGCTCAACCCGCATACTGGGTGTTGTGGGGCTGGGGGATTAAAACCCCCGGCTACCCGATTAGAATTAGTGTATTAATTTTTATTTTTGCTTAGCCCGCATACCAAAGAAAAAACGCATAATGTTAAAATGTCTGACAAACAGATTGTACAAGATCATGATTATGGAGAAAGAAACGACTGAAGTGATTAATAATTTAAGCGTAATGCCCACATCCCAGGGTATAACAAACCATCCAAAACAAAGGATAATTGTTTGATGAAACAGATAGAAAGGTAATACTGCCTCATTAGCATAGAGCAGGAATTTATGATTTTTATTTAAATGTGTAACCCCAAATGCCCGGCAAAGGGCATGGGCAGCAAAGTATGGGGTGACTGTGTAATACTTGGAGAATTAAAATTTTTAAAATAGTGTGGGATTAGCTCCCAGAAACTGCCACTATATCCAGAGTTTGTAAACTGTTCAAAATAAAATTGAATTGGTAATAGGACGAAGAGGCCCAACGTATAAAGAGGGATGAGAAGTCGTTTGACACGTGCCCATACATATGCCCCTGCACTCCTTGATTTCAGTGCGTACCAAGTACCAACTCCTGACAATAAGAAAAAAAGTTCCATGACCCAGGGCCATATGAGACCACGCATCAATACAAATAAAATTTCACTTTGTTCTGTATTCTTCAAATGCCAACCTTCTGGATCAAAGAAGCGGGTACAGTGGAAGAAGAATACTGATAGCATGGCAATAATTCTCAGCCAGTCAACGTCGTATCTTCGTTCTGGCATAATTTTTCTCCTTTTACTTATCTTTCTTTTTGGTTCCAGGTTTAGGCAAATTTAATCCGGGTGGCTGGTTAAACAAATCTCGTGTAAACAGGGATAAACACAAATTTATCCACTTCCTGTCTCTCAAATACCATTGGCGACATGACATATCCTTTTTCAACATTGGGATGTTCTTTTATAAAAAGATGCAGGCTCTTGAGTTTTCCTGCTGGCCCGCTTTTAACCTCTATTGGAAATATCCTGCTGTTTTTTACATAAAGATAATCTACTTCTGCAGAACTGCTTTTCATTGCCCTTGACCAGTAAAATAGTTTAAAATTTTCAGAGCCTCCGGCTGCAAGTAGTTCCTGGCCTGCAAACTGCTCTGCCAATGCTCCTCTATAAACATTGGACAGGTCTTTTGCTTTTAAAATATCAGAGGGTTGAATCCCGCAATTATACTGCATCAGTCCCACGTCCAGGAAAAGAGGTTTCATTACTTTGGAACTCACATTGGCATTCAGGGGAAGCCCTGTGGCATCTGAGGATTTAACAATATGCAAAAGCAAGGCCCTCTCAAGGATTTGAAGAGAAGTTTTGGTTTTTTCAATCCTTCGTTCAGGGTCCAGGCGGGTATATTTTATCTGACTCCCTACATGGGAAGGCAGTGATCTCATTAAATGATCCAGGCTGTCAATATCCGCTCTTGTCTTGTATTTTCCCAAAGATTGAAGGTATGATTGATATATTTCTTCATGAACTGTAAAACTTTGAGTCAAAGAACCTGTCAAGCTATACCTTTTTACGGCTTCAGGCATTCCGCCGGTGAGAAGATAAAGCTTAAGCTGCTCTATTATTTTAAAGTGAATTGTGTCGCTCACCGGCCTGAAATTTGAAATACATGGAAGGTTATCCGCAAGGATCTTCTTGTCTGAAGCATTTAAAAATTCATAAAATGTCATGGGTCTCATCCACTCAAACGAGGTGCGGCCGACAGGGAACGATATGCTACCCAAAGTAAATTCAAGCATTGATCCTGCTGCAATGATATGGAGTTCAGGAATTTCTTCGTAAAAATATCTCAAACTTAACAAGGCTCTTTCACACTCCTGGATTTCATCAAAAAACAACAGGGTTTTCCCAGGATCAATTCTTGTGTTTGAATGAACCTCAATCTCAAGAACCAGCTTTTCAGCGGACAGGTCTTCTTGAAAAATCCTGTGGCTTGTTCGATCCCGTTCAAAATCCAGCTTTATAAATGTTTCAAAATATTTTTCTCCGAACCTGCAAACAGAATATGTTTTCCCAACCTGGCGAGCTCCCCTAATAATCAAGGGTTTCCTGAATTCACTTTTTTTCCATTCAACTAAATTTGTGTCAATATTCCTTTTCATACCTTCCTTGCCTTATTTTTATATAACAGTAATTTTACAAGGCTAATATATCATTTATTATGTAATTTTACAAGGTTGTTTTAAATGACATAAATTTACAATGATGAAAGTCTGGCAGACCTGTTAAAACTGCACCAGGTTCAGTTGCTATGGGAAACAAGTTCCTAAAATAAGGCCTCATGGACTACGAAAAAAATATTAAATTTTCCATGAAGCGACCACTTATTCATGGGGAAAAAATAGTGACCGAAAATTGCTGAAAAAATTATTATTGTGTCCGCATACCCAATGAAAACCCATCTGTAAAGCATATGCTTGATGTGTGCTCACGATATATTTTAATTTCAAAACGAACTGGTAAAATAATGGCTGATGGTTGGTATAAGTAGTTCATCTGGATGCACTGGCTTGAGATTCAAACAGGCAAAAAACGATTTATGTAGTAGGTAGATTAAAATATTCTAAAAACATTTATTTTAGACGTCTGAAGGAGTGAAATAGGGGAGGGGGTGAACTCTCAAATCTCAAAAACAAAAAAGCTCTCAACGAAACTCTGAAAGCCTTGACAATCTAAGTGGTGATCCCACGGGGAATCGAACCCCGGTTTCCGGCGTGAGAGGCCAGCGTCCT
>JACNHV010000278.1 GCA_014383445.1 Candidatus Desulfobacula maris
AATCTTTAATGATTTCATTTTCAGGAATAGGTTCACTTTTTTCAACATTCATGATTACAGGATAGGTAACAAAATCAGAATGTTTTTTCACAATATGCTGGATTGTGTATTCTTCTGTAAAATCCTGTTCACCTTCTTCAGGATCTTTTAAATAAAGAGTAATGGTTGTGCCGCGGTTGTCTTTTTCAACCTCCTGAATCGTGTAAGATCCTTTGCCGTCAGATTCCCATCTGACCCCTGAATTTTCTCCTGCAGCCTTTGTGTCCAGCCTGATCTTGTCAGCAACAATAAAGGCTGAATAAAAGCCCACACCAAACTGACCGATGAGTTCAGGTGAGAGTGTATTTTCCTTTTTGGAATTTTCAAGGGCTTTCATAAATGCAGCCGTTCCTGACTGGGCAATGGTCCCGATATTGTCACTGACCTCATCCAGGGTCATTCCAATGCCATTGTCGGAAATCTGGAAAGTTTTATTTTCAGAATCCAGGGATATGCGTATATGATAATCATTGTCATCGGCAAAAAGGTCTGGTTTTGTCTGTTCTTCAAATCTAGCCCTGTCAATGGCATCAGAGGCATTTGAAATCAGCTCCCGTACAAAAATTTCTCTGTTGGAATATAAAGAATTGATGATCAGGTGCAAAAGCTGCTGCACCTCGGCTTTAAATTTGCGTGTTTTTTTTGTTCCCATGTTCACTCCTGTTTTCAGTTTTTCTAAGTAGTGTTTGAACGAAAACTCACCCATTTACTGCGTTGCTGCAAAATCCTGCCAAATTATAAATCGGGCCTCATGTACAGTAGTACACTCCGGTTTCAAGATTTCTTGCGCCTTGTATATGGGCAATTTTTCGCCCAAATACGGGGCTTTTCGGTCAGGCACTATGTGTTCTTAACCAATTTTTTATATAATAATTGGTGCAAAAACCAAAATGTCAAGGCATGGCAGGGGAATTTCGATTATGGCCAAGGGCTTGCACTGCCATTATTTTTTAAATCGTTTTAACAGACGCCCGTCAATGAAGACAAGGCCGATAAAAATCAAACCCATGCCGGCAAAGGCATTCCACCCTGGGGTTTCTCCTAACACCACCATTCCTAAGAATATGGCACTCACTGGAATTAAAAAGGTTACCAGCAAAATATTGGTGGCACCTGCTTTTGACAGCACATAAAAATAAATAATATACGCAAGAGAGGTTGAAATAGCGGAAAGTCCGAAAAGTGCAGCCCATGTTACGGCCGTAGGGCTAAGGCTGAAAGGCTGTTCAATGATAAATGATAGAGGAATCATAATCATGGTGGAGCCAGTCAGCATTCCTGCTGAAACCACCACGGGATCAATATCCTTGAACCTGCGACCGAAAATGGCGGCAAATGCATAGAGGAGAGCTGCCCCCAGCACAGCAACCTGTCCTGCAATCTTCATTCCCACACCATTTAAGGCATCAATACCGATCAGGAGGGCCACTCCACCCCATCCAAATAAAACGCCGGCCAGCCTGTTTCTTGTCAAAGGCTCGTCTTTTGTTAAAAAATGGGCAAGAATAACACTGAAAACAGGAGCAGTGGCATTTAAGATAGCTGCCAGACTTGAGTCAATATGATTTTGCCCCCATGTTATGAGGCTGAAGGGAATCACATTATTCAATGCGCCAAGAGCCAGGAATGCACCCCAGATGCCAAAATTTTTCGGCATTTTCCGCCCGGTCAAGCGAACAAAGCCCATCAAAAGAAAAGCGGCAAAGCCCACCCGGCATAACACAATGGTCAAAGGTGTCATCTTTTCTACAGCAATCTCTACAAAGAAAAAAGATGCACCCCAGATAATTGAGAGAATGACTATGAGGCACCAAAGCCTTGCCCCCATGACATTATTCATATTGTTTCATTCTGTATTTTCCTTTTCAAAATCAAGAACCTTTTATAGCAATAGTGGGATCAGGTATTGATTATCATCCAGGCCTGATCCGGTTTAATTATAATCCAGATAAATATTTTTAGCCACCCGAATATAGGGGTAAAAAAATCTTCTGGTTCTTATTCATTAAAATGTTTTGCCAAAGGAGATTTGGGTTAAATCAACATATTGAAATTTTTGATAATACCTGTTATTAAATGGCTTTAAATTTTAAGGGATTTTATAGATATGCATTATGAAGGGATGATGATAAGACCGCCAAGTGAGGCCGATAGTATTTTACTACAGGTAACTCTCGGCTGTTCCCATAATAAATGTACCTTTTGCGGTACGTTCAGGGGAAAGCGTTTTAATATAAAAAAAGATGATATTATTTTTAAAGATATAGAATTTGCAAGAAGCCATTGCCAAAGGCAGAACCGGCTGTTTATCTGCGATGGCGATGCTATGATTGTCCCCCAGAAAAGGCTTGTAAAAATTCTGCAAAGGATCAAAGAGCGGTTGCCCTGGGTGGAACGGGTTGGACTCTACGCCAATACCAAAAGTATTGCCATGAAAACCGATGATCAGCTCAAAGAGTTGCACGACCTGGGGGTAAAGCTTGCTTATATGGGCCTTGAATCCGGGGATGATCATATCTTAAAGCAGATTAAAAAAGGAGCTGATTCTGCAAAAATGATCAAAATGGGAAAAAGGGTTAAACAAGCCGGCATTCAGCTGTCTATCACCGTGCTGAACGGTCTGGGCGGCAGGAAGAATTCCGTACGCCACGCCATGGAAACCGGACGGGTCCTATCAGCAATTGATCTGGATTTTGTGGGGGCTTTAACCCTGATGCTGGTACCGGGTACAGAACTCTATGACCAGCACAAAAAAGGGGATTTTGAGCTCATGAATCCGGAAGAAATGCTTCAAGAACTGGGGTTGATGATTTCATCAACCCATCTTTCCAATGGGCTTTTCCATGCAAATCATGCTTCAAACTATCTTCCCATCAGGGCAAAATTGCCTGAAGAAAAAGAAAAAACACTTGAAAGGATATCCCAGGCACTCAAAGGAAATATGGCCCTTAAACCGGAACATATGAGAGCCCTGTAAACTAAATTGAATGACACAGGAGAATCAAACAATGGCCCAAGACCAAACAAACCTTGATCAATTAACTATAAGCACAATCAGAACCCTTTGTATGGATGCAGTTCAAAAAGCCAACTCAGGGCATCCGGGTGCACCAATGGGCTTAGCTCCTGCAGCATATGTTTTGTTCAAACGTTTTTTAAAACATAACCCTAAAAATCCGGCATGGATTGACAGGGACCGGTTTGTTCTTTCCGGCGGGCATGCATCTTCCCTGCTTTACAGCCTTCTTTACCTGTTTGGTTATGGTCTGGAACTTGATGACTTGAAAAATTTCAGGCAATGGGGCTCCAGGACTCCAGGACACCCTGAATATGGGCATGCCCCGGGTGTTGAAACTACTACAGGACCGCTAGGGCAGGGCATTGCAAATGCCGTGGGCATGGCAATTGCAGAACGTCATCTGGCGGCAATATTCAACCGAAAAGAAAAACAACTCATCAACCATCATACCTATGTGATGTGCGGTGATGGTGATCTCATGGAAGGGGTTGCCCTTGAGACGATCTCCCTTGCAGGACATCTGGGCTTAGGAAAGCTGATCTGTCTTTATGATGACAATTCCATTACCATTGAAGGCAAAACGAATATTTCATTTACAGAAGATGTGCGAGCAAAATTTGAAAGCCAGAACTGGCATGTGGTCACTGTTAAAGATGGCAATGATCTGGAAGAGATCCAGAAAGCCATCCAGGCAGGTAAAGATGCTGTTGCACGACCCACCCTTGTTCAGATAAAAACCCATATTGCCTATGGCAGCCCCAATAAACAGGACAGTTCCGATGCCCATGGCGCCCCCCTTGGTGTGGAAGAGATCAGGCTGACCAAAAAGTTTTATGGTGTGGCCGACGATAAAGATTTTTTTGTGCCTGAAAAGGTTCTTGAGAACTGCGGAAAAGCCCTTACATATGGAGCAGGATTTGAACAAAGCTGGCAGAGTATTTTTGACGCTTATAAAACTGAATACCCGGAACTTGCTGCTAAATTTGTTGATGCCATCAGCGGCTTTCTGACCCAGGGCTGGGATGCCAGTATTCCTCAATTTAATCCTGAAGATGGGCCAGTTGCCACAAGGTCTGCTTCGGGTAAGGTCTTGAACGCCATTGCAGACAACCTGCCCACATTAATGGGGGGTTCTGCTGACCTTGCTCCGTCAAACAAAACCTATATCAACAATTCAACGGATTTTCAAAAAAATGCCTATGAAGGACGAAACATCAGGTTTGGTGTTCGTGAACATGCCATGGGTGCCATCATGTCAGGAATGTATCTTCATTCCGGTATCCGTCCTTATGGCGGAACTTTCCTTGTATTTGCCGACTATATGCGCCCGGCCATCCGAATGGCCACTTTGATGAAACTGCCGCTGATTTATGTATTTACCCATGACAGCGTGGCCGTGGGAGAAGACGGGCCCACCCATCAGCCAGTTGAACACCTGGCATCATTGCGGGCCATTCCCGGTCTTAACGTTGTAAGGCCGGCCGATGCCAATGAAACAGCTCTTGCCTGGAAACAGGCTTTAAAAACTGTTGATTCACCAACTGCATTGATATTAAGCCGCCAAAAACTGCCAACTCTGGATGTATCCCAGCGGGACGGCGAGTTTACTTATGGGGCCTATGCAGTGAAAAAGGAAATTGACCCGGATATGATTTTCATTGGTACTGGTTCTGAAGTTCATATCTGTGTTGAAGCTGCCCGGATGCTTAAAAAGGATCATAAAATAAAAGCGAGCGTGGTATCCATGCCTTCCTGGGAATTGTTTGAAAAAGCCCCTGCGCCTTACAGAGAAAGAATTCTGCCGGCCAGTATGAAAAAAAGAATGGCAGTTGAAGCAGGCATTTCCATGGGATGGGAAAAATATACAGGTACTGAAGGTAAAATTATCGGAATTGATAAATTCGGTGCTTCAGCTCCCGGTGGAAGAGTACTCAAAGAATATGGATTTTCTCCGGAAAATATTGTCAAGAATGCTCTCGAACTTTTAAAATAACAGGCTTCGACTTGTATCAAAATGTGTTTTAATGTCATTGACTTAACAGAATATAAATTAAGACCCGCAGAATTTTTCATCATGAAGGACACGAAGGCCATGAAGTACAAGAAACAAAACTTCATTGGCTTCATGTTCTTCATGGTAATTTAAAGGCAGAAATCAGGGAATATCAAAAGGGAGGCCGGCCATGCAGATCAGCGTCAAAACAAGCGCAAGAACCCAGATGATCGATATTACGTCTCAGGTTCAAACCTGCGTAAAAGAATCTGGAATTAAAAACGGCCTTGTCCATGTCTTTTCCATGCATACCACAGCTGCTGTCACTATTAACGAGAATGCAGATCCTGCTGTTGAAGCAGATATCTTAAACACCATAAACAAGATGGTTCCATGGGATGATCATTTCAAACACATGGAAGGTAATTCTGCCGCACACATAAAAGTCAGCCTTTTCGGCCCTTCAGAAATTATTCCTCTGGAAAATGGCTCCCTTGTTCTGGGCACCTGGCAGGGCATATATTTTTGTGAGTTTGATGGACCGAGGAACCGGCAGGTAAACATAAAGATTATTTCAGATTAATCTGAGGCAAATCTCCCGGATTTTCAATCAGATCCTAATTCAAATCGTCTTTGGGGTTTTTAGTGACCGGAACTTTGAACACTGGAACCCCTTCTTTGGCAAGAATTTTATCTTCTTCTTTTGTTGTGGTGCCTTTAATATTTCTGTACTCTTCTGCTCCATAATGCATTTTCAAGGCTTGTTTTGTGAAACCAGACCCCACATCCTCAAAATTCTTTTCAACGTATTCAGCCACTTTTTCACTTAATTCAACCATGGCTTCCTGTCTTGCCTGCAAAGCGTTCCGACTTGTATTATGGGAAGATTTTTTAATGGCAATCATGTGTTGTTTCTGCACTACAGATGTGGTGTCGCAGACAGGACATGATAAAATGCCCTGGTCCTGTTGTTTTTCAAGATCGTCCTTGTCTTCGAACCAGCCTTCAAAGATATGGCCATTTAAACATTCAAGATCAAATACTATCATTTTAAATAATTCTGTCTACACCTGTTGCGATGTTAAAACAGCAGTCTCCCATCTTTTCATAATTTGTAATAAGAGAAATAAAGAAAACGCCGATATCAACCTGGCATTGTCCTTGTCTTAATCTTTCTATATGCTGGAATCTCATCTCTTCCCGCATTTGGTCAATCCGATCTTCATTGGCCAGTGCTTTTTGGTAAAAATCTGGTTGTTTATGGTGAAATTCGCTGACAATCAAAGTTAGAAACTGGTTCACCTGTTCTGATATCAGTAAAAGGTCTTTTTTGGCCGTATCAGTGAAAACAAACTTGTTGTCATAGATTCTTTCCATTATTTTGGATACATTTTCCATGGCATCGCCCAGGCGTTCAATATTATTGGCTATTCGCATCATTTCAGATATTTCCAGGGCTTCGGGTTCGTTGACTTCACCTTGATAAATGGTTGTCAAATACTGAATAATGATTTTCTGGCAATTATCCAGATGTTCTTCTACGGCATCTCTTTCCCCGAGGATGTCATCGTCCCGAACCACAAGACAGGTGGATACCTTCTGCATGTTCATTTGGACAAATTCCAGGTTCTTTATTATTTCACCCTTAACCATTGCAAGGGCACCTATTGGTGAATCGATAAACCCTGAATCAAATACGGGCAGTTTGTATCTTTCTTTTCTTTTGGAAGGTTTAGGAGATACTAAAATTGTCAGTTTAACAAGCGTGGGAATAAAAATCAGGAACACTATGGCATTAATAACATTAAAAAGTGTATGGCCATTAGCAATATACCTTGCAATATTGACATATTCACCGTTTGCAGTGTGGGTAACGGCACCGGCACCTAATTTTAAGGTGATGATCTCTACAATATCAACAAACCATGGAAAAATCACCAGGATTATACCGACCCCGGCGACATTAAAAATTGTATGGGCGTTTGCCGTTCTATGGGCGGCTGAATTATTTGAACCAAGAGTGGATAATTGAGCAGTTACTGTTGTACCGATATTCTCCCCTAGAACAAGGGCAAGGGCAGTTGGAAAAGTCAAAAGTCCTGAGGCTGCCAGGGTCATTGTTAAACCTACCGTAGCTGAAGAAGACTGAACTGCCACAGTCAGCACCGTTCCCATGAATACACAAAGAAGAATACCACCTATGGTCTCTGTATTGAAAGTTGTAAAAAATTCAATAAACTGGGGATCAGATTTTATGGGTGAAAGACCCATTTTCATGACTGTCATACCATAAAAAAGCAGGCCAAACCCCAGAATAATATCACCGATATATCTGTAACTTCTTTTTGTTGAAAAATATTTCAAACCAACGCCCAGCGTAATTGCCGGAAGAGCGATTTTTGACAAGTTAAATGCGATCATCTGACCTGTAATGGTGGTTCCTATATTTGCACCGATTATAACACCAACTGACTGCTCAAAGGTCATGATGCCGGCACTCACAAACCCGATCAGCATGACGGTTGTAGCAGATGAAGATTGAACAATAGCAGTAACCCCGGCACCTGTGGCGCATCCCATTACCCTGTTGGAAGATATGGCTTCAAGAATCCGTCTGATTTTTTGTCCGGCCGTGGCTTGAAGGCCGTCCGTCATCATTTTCATTCCAAGAATGAATAGGCCAAGGCCACCAAGGGTTTGAAATATTATGCCTGTTATGTTCAAATTTCCCCTTTTTATAAGTGGTGTTGCTATTATTTTTCTAACATAATTCTAATAAAAATCTGACAATTCAAAAGACTTATATAATAAATCTATAGATTTTTCAATTGCGAAATCCGATCTATTTCCCTGGGAGAATTTACACAGGGGAAAAGTGTATTATTTGTAAAGACAGGATGTTTTCTAAGATCAAATTTTGATTGTGCGACCGCAGTCTCCCACATGGGTGTGTGGGGAATCGGTGTATAATAGGCAAGAACCGGCAGTATCCCCGTATCTTTTACAAGCCGCATTGAGCGTTCTAGTTCATCAATATTTTGTCCGGGCAACCCGCATAATAAATATGCGCCCACCTGGTTTTTTTCAAAGCCGGCAGCTTTTAGATTGTTGATTGCCGTATAAAAATCATTTTTTCCAACTTTTACATCATGGTTCCGGTCTTTGGAAAAATCCGTTGTCTCAAGACCCAGTCTGATGGTTTTAAATCCTGCCTTGAACATCAATTGGGCAGCCTGCTCTGTAATGGGTTTGATATGGAGAGCATTGGGCGTATGAAAAAAGACGTCTATTTTTGAAGCAATTATCTTTTCAAATAAGGGGAAGGCAAGTTGTTTGGCATTTATCAGCAGTGCGTCATCGTAAAAGGCAAAATTTTTAACACCATGGTCTTGATGCCAATGCTCTATTTCTTTGAACACATTTTCAGGTGATCTTTGCCGAAGTTCGGGCTCAAGAAATGAGGAAGCACAATATTCGCATGAAAAAGGACACCCCCTTGAGGTTAAAATAGGGGCATAGGCAATTTTGTGTTGAAGATCAAGGGCAGGATAAGGCAAGGCATCCAGGTCTCCTGACAAATCGCTGTCATCCAGTTCAAATCCTGTAAATTCTTTTAAGATCTTTTTTAAATGAGGCTCTCCCGGGCCTTTTATTACCAGATCAGCCCGGGTATTTTGTTTTGCATGTTCAAAGCAGAGGCTTGCATAAATTCCCCCGAGAACAACGGGCACATGGGGGTAGATTTCTTTGACCATTGCCAGGGTCTCTTTGACGCCCGTCGCCCAGTAAGTCATCAAAGAGGTTACAAAAATAAGATCTGGTTTTCTTATCTGTTTTAAATCTGAAGCAAACCATTGGGGTTCTAAGCCATAGCGGGAAAATTGTCTGTCAATATTTTCAAGGCCGCAGGGGAGTGGAATTTTTGTTTTTCGAAGTGGCCCCCGGCCATCCCAGAGCACTTTTGCTGTTTGGGTTTCTTTCGGGTGGAACCGGTCAATGCAGTCAATAAAGCTGACTATTAATCCTTTTTCACGCAGAATGGCGGCAATGGACAAAAGCCCCAGAGGTTTTGCCCAGAAGTCAAAGGCTGCAAAATCATGAATCCAGGGGTTTATGCAGAGAATATGGGGAGAATCAGTCTTCAAAATATCTCATGGATGTTTTTTTAAGCTCTTTTCTGCTGAATAAAAGCTCATACTCATCTTCTCCCACAGCTTTAGAAATCTTTTTAACGATGGCATAACATTCATCTTCATCAGACGCATGAACCATGGTATACAGATTATATTTCCAGCCAGGGGCAGGATCTCTTCTGTAACAATGGGTGATCTCCTGAAAGGTGGCCATGATATTCCCGGTTTTTTCCACCCGGTCTTCAGGAACTTTCCAGGCGACCATGGCATTGGCCTTAAACCCGGATTTCTGATGTTTCAGCGTGGCACCAAACCGCCTGATTATCCCCTGGTCATTAAGATTTTTTAATACCTTTAAAAATTTATCTTCTGTGATGCCAATTTGTTCTGCCATTACAAGGAATGGACGTTTGACAACGGGAATATCCTTTTGCAGCAGTGCAATTATTTTTTTTTCTAAATCTGTCAGCATAGGCGGTTTTGTATTTTCATTCTTTATCATTATTTTTCTCCGGGAACAGGGACATGATATCTTCCTGGGTTGCCCTGCAAATACCCCTCTCTGTAATAAAACCTGTTACCAGCCGTGCCGGTGTCACATCAAAGGCATGGTTGGCAGCATTACTTGTTTCAGGAGGAATCAACACTTTTTGGATTTTTCCCTGGCAAAGGCCCTGCACATATCTTATTTCCTCTGGATCTCTTTCTTCTATGGGTATATCGGCAATCCCATCGGTAATATCCCAGTCAAAGGTGCTTGACGGCAATGCAACATAAAAGGGGATATTATTATCTTTGGCTGCAAGGGCTTTTAAATAAGTACCTATTTTATTGGCCACATCTCCGGCCCTGGTGGTTCTGTCCGTCCCCACAATGACAAGATCCACCATGCCATGCTGCATGAGATGTCCTCCGGCATTGTCTGTAATGATAGTATGGTTCACCCCGTGTTTTCCCAACTCCCAGGCAGTAAGGCGAGATCCCTGGTTTAAGGGCCTTGTCTCATCCACCCAGACATGGACATCAATATTATTGTCAAAAGCAGTATAGACGGGTGCTGTGGCCGTACCATATTCAATGCAGGCAAGCCAGCCTGCATTACAATGGGTAAGGATATTGACGGGCTCCCCTTTTTTTTGTTTACTGATTTCTTTAATAATAGGCATGCCGAAAGCCCCTATTTTTTCACAATTGACTGCTTCTTCCTCTACAATTACAAGGGCTTCATCCAGCGCGGCTTTTACTCTTGTTTTATAGTTTTGGGTTTTTAATGCTGCTGAAAGCACACGGTCAACCCCCCAGAAAAGATTCATGGCAGTGGGTCTGGCATCCTTGAGCCTTTGGCATTCAGACACAAGATAGTCATTGTCAGCGCCTTTGTTATTCTCCTGCACAAGACTGATATAGACACCCAGGGCTCCAGTTGCACCGATCAAAGGGGCGCCTCTGACAACCATCTCTTTTATGGCGTGAATCGTATCATCCACCGTGTATAAATTTTTTATGATTAATTTGTGGGGGAGAAATCTCTGGTCTATTACTTGAACCGTTTCAGATGCCATATCAAACCAGATCGGCCGCATATCTTTTCCATCCACCTTCATATCAGGTTCTCCTGGATTTTTATAAAATTTATTATACACATAAAAATTGCTGCTCCCATTTATCTTGTATATGGTTTACCAAACCTGAAAGTTCTTTATACCAGAAGTTTGTTATTTTATTAATCATTTTCTTCATTACCATGAGTCCTTTCTTTTTTGGGAACGATGAATTTAAATACCATAATCGGGCGGCCTGGTTTTTCATTGCTTTCCTTTTGGATTTCATTTACTAAACAAATGGTATTCCAACCCGTTGAAAATATTAAAGGAGGCCCATGAACCATGATCTCAAAGCTGCTATCCCTGACTTGTGACTTTTTCTTATACTATATAGTGTTTGAACTAAAACCTGAAAATTTTGGAAGCATTAGCTTTACTGCTATCAGAGTACAAGGAGATCTGAAATGAAGGAAAATGCTGAAAAAATGCTTTTGGTTGAAAAAAAATGCTTTATTGCTTTTCTTACAATTAATTATCCTGAAAAACGAAATGCGCTCACCCCGGAACTGCTCAAGGATGTTCACAAAAACCTGGAAGCATTTTCAAAAAATGATGATGTCAGGTGCGTGGTGATAAAGGGGCAGGGAAGCAAAGCATTTTCTTCGGGCTATGATATCAGTGCCATCCCCATTGCCCCGTTGGCTGGTGCCAGACAAAAAACACCAGACACTTTGTTACAGGCTTTAGACACCATAAAAAACTTTCCTTATCCCACCATAGCCATGTTGAACGGACATGCATTCGGCGCCGGGTTTAATCTTTGCGCATGCTGTGATATCCGGATTGCAGCAGATGATATTAAACTTGGGATGACACCAGCCAGGCTTGGCGTGGCATATCACCCGAAAGGCATACAGCAGTTTATTGAAGCCTTTGGGATAGCCAGGACAAAGGAGATCTTTTATACAGCCAATACTTTTCAGGGCAAAGCGCTTCTCCAAAAAGGACTGGTGGATTATATGATTCCAAGACAGGACCTTGAAGAATTTACCAATACATATGCCCAAAAAATTACCCAAAATGCACCGCTTTCATTAAAGGGAATAAAAAAAATCATTACCATGTTTGAAAATAACATGACTTTGAATCAAGAAAATTTAGATACAGCAGATCAATTGCTGCAAAAATGTTTTCAAAGTGATGATTTAAAAGAGGGCCAGGCAGCTTTTCTTGAAAAACGGGCACCAGGGTTTACTGGGAAATGACATCTTATTAAAAATCACTTATGGTGAAAAATCAATTATATACATACCCTGATATTTTTGTAATCGTTTCTTAATCAACCAGAACCTTTTCAAGCTGTTTAACCATAAAATCCATTTCCTCATCATTGATAATCAAGGGAGGGGAAATTCTTATGGTATGGCCGTGGCTGTCATTGACGATCACTCCGAGTTTTAACAGTTTTCTGCAAAAATCCATGGCATTGCCGTCTTTGACTTCTATACCGATGAAAAGCCCTTTTCCCCGCACTTCCTTGACGTGAACAGATTTTTTGGCAATGGCTTCAATCCTTTTTTTCAGTATCCTACCTTTTTGCTCTGACTGTTCTGCCAGTTTTTCTTCTTCAAACACCTTTAAAGCAGCCGTGCCTGCCACGCAGGCAAGGGGATAACCACCAAAGGTTGATCCCTCTGATCCTTTGGAAAATACCATGTCCATAATTTTTGCATTGGTAATAAAAACAGACAAAGGAATAAGACCGCCTGATAAAGCTTTTCCAAGAATCACACCATCAGGAACAATATTTTCATGCTCAAAACAGAATTTTTTGCCTGTTCTTCCCATTCCAACCTGGATTTCATCGCATACCAGAAGCAGATCATTTTCATCTGCAAGATTTCTTAGTCCCTTAAGAAAACCTTCAGGAGGTATTTTCATTCCGCCTTCTCCCTGCATGGGTTCGACAAGGATTCCGCAGGTATTTTTATTGATGGCTTTTTTTACCTGTTCAAGGTTGCCAAATTCAACAGATACAAATCCGGGAGTCAAAGGACCAAAACCCTCTTTGTATTTTTTGCTGGATGAAAAAGAGACAATTGAGATGGTTCTGCCATGAAAGTTCTGATCAAAAACAATAATTTCCTGGTGTCCATCCTCAATTCCTTTATGCTTGAATCCAAAATACCGCATGGTTTTTATGGCTGTTTCAACGGATTCCACCCCGCCATTTTTGGGAAGCGCTTTATTGCCGTGATTTCCAAACCGGGGCGCCATCTGTGGAGCAAATTTTGCCACCTTGACAAGAAAGATTCCCAAAGGATCTGTGAACACAACATTGGACAATACAGAAGCATAATTGCCGATCAGGGCATCCAAGACCGCATTGGTTATGAAGGGGTGATGATGGCCTGAATTTGCAGCAGAGTAAGCTGCAAGGCAATCCAGATATTTATTGCCTTTTTCATCTGTCAGCCAGCAGCCTTTTGCATGTCTGACAACAAGATTAATCCGGTCATAATGGTGGGCACCATAGTCTTTTTCCAAATTAAAAATGGTTTTATCATTTTCATTGGAAAATCCTCTGAAATCATGAATTTTTCTCATGGCAGTCATGTTACACCTCTCTTAATTATCTTCTTTTATTATTTTATAAATTCTTTTTTCATCATCTGTCAGTTCTTGATGCTGATCCAATATTTTTTCCAGGAAACAATGGTAGAAATCATGACGGAGACTGTCCCGGTTAGCCAGTATAAACCATCGATTTCTTGTCCAGTTGATGGCAGAAATATCTTCTTTGCCTGTTTCAAAGATTCCCACAAGAGCCTCACTTTTATCTGTAATCACTTCTATTGATCTTCCGCCGATGATCTGCTGCAAATGGTCATGATCCGGGTGAATGACCTGGATATCAAATTTTTTGGCTACCCCTCCCATGGCGATATAACGGATTTTCACCCCTCTTTTGTCAGCCTGTGTTAAATGTTCATCCAGATGTTGGGATGCTTTTGGAAACAGCCTGACATAGATCTCTTTTTCAGCATTTTTTATCATTTCCATGGCTTTTTCCATTACATTTTCATATCCTGTAATTGTCCAGACAAATTCAAAAGCATCTTTTTGAGATGCAGCCGTAATCTGATCTTCAAAAGCTTCTATATTGCTGCCAAAGATTCTTTTCAGTCTTCTGACAAGTTCATCTGAGGGCAGCGGGGCATACTGACCAGCGTTAACTTCAATCACATATCCTTTGGAAATAAGATTCCGCAGCACATCATAAATTCTTGATCTGGCAATCCCTGAAATTTTACTCAACTGGGAACCATTCACGGGATGACTGCTCACAAGCGCCATATAACAGGCTGCCTCATACTGTGAAAATCCAAGGTTTTTTAAATTTGAATATGTATCCATTTTTTTACTCCAAAGCGTTGCTACCTTAATAGCAACATAAACCTAAGCCCAATGATTGTCAATAATTAAAACCCTTGGTTGCCCTTTTAAAAAATTAAAAAAAATATCCCTTTGACACCAGGTTTTGAATCAGGTAAATATTTAAAAAAATGAACATCTTTAAATTTACCCCAAAACAGGAGATAAAAAATGGCAGGTCTAAATAAAGTTATGCTTATTGGTAATCTTGGCAGGGATCCTGAAATCAGGTATTCCCAGCAGGGTTTGGCAGTGGTGAATTTCTCCATTGCCACCAGTGAATCTTGGACAGATAAAAACACGGGCGACCGTCAGGAAAAAACAGAATGGCATAATATTGTGGCATTTGGTAAACCAGCAGAAATTTTAGAAAAATATCTGTCAAAGGGCAGCCCGATTTATGTTGAAGGACGACTGCAAACCAGCAATTATGAAAAAGAAGGCCAAACCCATTATATGACAAAAATCGTAGTATCAAATTTTCAATTCCTTGGCAGCAAACAGGATTCCCAGGGCGGTGGTGGGGGTGGATATCAGGGTGGCGGCGGGGGTTACCAGAAACCCGATTCCGGATCAGGAAACCAGTTCCAGGGCCAGACAACTCCCGGTATGACAGGTGGTCAGGGACCCATTCCAGATGACGATATCCCGTTTTAATATTTGAGTACTACGCAGTAATTGGGAAAACAGGCGGTTTTCGTTCAGACACTATTTAAAATTAGTGTAAAAATTAAACCGCCTCATGGGCAGTAAACTTGCTTCCCATGAGGCGGTTATTTAAAAACTAAGTCTGTTAGTTAAGCTGTTCTCTCATGGAAATATCATGTTTCATTTCCTGGAGCGTTTTTTTGGGCAGAGGGATAGAGTGTTCGTCCAAATTTCTTAAAACACAAAATTTTTTTAATTTTTCAATATTGTTTTCAAGTTCTTGCCTTTCTGATTCGGGTAGATCTGAAAGGCAACTATTATAAGTTTTCTGGCTTTTTATTTTAGCTTTGAACTCCTGGTGCCGTCTCAGTGCTTTGTCTTTCATAATGCAGGCTCCTTTATAATAGTTTAAAAAAAATCTTTACAAAATATACTTTCTAAGCTGCCTTAAAAAGTGATATTTCTTACATGATTAGAGAATAAACATTTTAAAAGAACTTGGCAAGGCAAAATTATTCTCTTGGATTTTCTTTTCGCCATTGCCGGGGAGTTTTGTAAAAATGGCCCTGTCTCCACATACCTTGACCAGCTTTTCTGGCCCTTACCTCCTCTTTTAAATAGGTCTGTGAGTCAAGATTTTTTGGCCGCCGTCCCGTATACACCTCGGCCAGTCCCGCTTTTATCATTTCCAGATTAATATTTTTGCCACCGGCAAAGATTTCTGCCAATTGTCTGTTATAAGCGTCTGTCCCATAAGTTTTAATCGCGATTTTTTTATCATCCAGCAAATTGATTAAATATTGTTTTGCCTTTTGGCTGAAGGGCTGGTCTTTTTGACCGTTAAATCCAATTTCAGGGCAGTCAATTCCCACAAGCCGTATTTTGAATATCAGATCAAGCCCTTTGACCTGGATGGTGTCTCCATCAAAAATCCTTACCACCTTGAATAACAGGGTTTTATTTTTTGGGGAAGACAGTTTTTTAAAAACAGACTTGCTTTCCTCTTGTTCTTGAATTGCTTCATTTCTGGGTGGAGAAACATTGGTAAAATGTTTTGTCCCTTTTTCATCAATCCAGAAATAAATATTTCCATAAAGAAAAAGGCATAAAAAAAGGACAAGGAAAATACGAAAGAAAGTTTTTATCATAAGAAATGGTTTATCATATTTTTTTTATCAGTACAAAGCTATCCCATTTTTTTAGTTGATAAATTATTCGGACAGTATGGCTATTTATATATTGTCTCAGAATTATGGATATAAAGGATATAATGACAGAGTTACTAAAAATCTCTTGACACCCATAAAAAAAAGTCGTTAACTAAACTGAAAATCAGGATAATAAAATGAAAAATTCAAAGAACATAAAAAATTACACCTTTAACTGCTGGTGGTGGCGTCAAATACTGAGGATCACCTGCGAGCTGTCTTTATGATGATATAAAAAATAAACTGATACAAACACCGTGGGCTGATCAAAAAGCTCACGGTGTTTTTTTTTGCCAAAAAAGATCGTGAAAAACTCACGATCTTTTTTTTTATACAAAAACAAGTAGGAATAAATAAAAAGGCAAATCCATGTTATTGAATAATTTCCCCAAAAAAGATAAATTTTTAACCCTTACAAAAAAGTACAATATTGTTCCTGTTTGCACAGAGATACTTGCCGACACGGAAACCCCTGTTTCCCTTCTTAAAAAGTTCTATAAAAACAAAGCCCCTGTTTTTCTTTTTGAAAGTGTTGAAGGGGGTGAAAGATGGGGGCGATACAGTTTTCTTGGGACTTCTGCCAGAACCCATGTTCAAATTTTTTCACACCATGTTGAAATAAAGGCAGATGGAAAAACAAAAACAATCCCCCATCATGGTGACCCATTAAACATATTAAAGAATTTTATGGCTCAATTTTCTCCTGCCAAAATCCCTGAATTGCCAAGATTCTGGGGCGGGCTTGTTGGATATTTAACCTATGAAATGGTTTCTTTTTTTGAAAAGATACCGAACAATTTACCGGAAACATCCCCTATGGCGCATTTTATTTTGCCGGATGAGATCATTATTTTTGATAATGTCAGAAACACACTGCTATGCGTGATAATAGCTTTTTTAGATGACTATGAAGATAAAAGCCTCGCCTTTGAAGATGCCCAGGCAAAAATCAATCTAATGCTTGAAAAAATAAAAGATGTCATCCCAAAAATTGATGATAATTCTCAAACCAGCATGTCTCCAAGGCCTGTTTATGACGATAATGACTATAGAGAAAATGTACAAAAAGCCAAAAAATATATTCTTGAGGGAGACATAATCCAGGCAGTTATATCCCAGCCTTTTACATGTAGTGCCCCAAAGGAACTTACACAGCTTTACCGGGCACAAAGATATATCAATCCGTCGCCCTATCTTTTTTTCATGCATTATAATGAGGTTGCCCTTGTGGGATCTTCGCCTGAAGTTATGGTGCGGTTGGAAAATGGTCTGGCAACCGTCAGGCCGATCGCAGGAACAAGACCAAGGGGAAAAAATGAACAGGAAGACAGAATACTTGCAGATGAGCTTTTGTCGGATGAAAAAGAACGCTCAGAGCATCTTATGCTTGTTGATCTTGGCCGTAACGATCTGGGAAGAGTTGCTGAAACCGGAACTGTCCAGGTGACAGACCTTATGATCGTTGAAAGATACTCCCATGTCATGCACCTTGTTTCAAATATCAATTGTGACCTTTTAAAAGGGAAAGACGTATGGGACCTTATCCGGGCGACATTTCCCGCAGGTACGCTGTCAGGGGCTCCAAAAGTACGGGCAATGGAAATAATCGCTGAACTTGAAAAAGAGCCAAGAGGTCCATATGGCGGTGCAGTCGGCTATATTTCCTTTAATGGGAATATGGATCTTGCCATAACCATACGAACAGCAGTTATTGAAAGGGATAAACTTACAATAAGAGCAGGAGCGGGTATTGTGGCTGATTCTGATCCTGAAAAAGAACGGATTGAAACGGTGAATAAAGCAAAAGCAATCGAAAGAGCATTAAGCCTCTTAAATAAAAATTCAAAAGGAGAAAATCCATGATTGTAATGATAGATAATTATGATTCGTTTACATACAATTTGGTCCAATATCTGAGAATGCTGGGAGCAGATGTTCTGGTATTCAGAAACGATGAATTCACAATAGATGATATTGCTTCAAAAAATCCAACGGGCATAGTTATTTCGCCAGGGCCGGGACGGCCTGAGGGTGCAGGCTTAACACTTGCTGTAATTAAAAACTTTTCAGGGGAAAAACCGATTTTAGGCATCTGTCTAGGCCATCAGAGTATTGCAGCAGCATTTGGCGGAAAAATCATAGGGGCAAAAAAAATAATGCATGGAAAAACATCCATGGTGAATACGGACGGCAGGCACATATACACGGGAATTAAAAAACCCTTCCAGGCAATGCGTTACCATTCTTTAGCTGTTTGCCGGAACACCCTTCCTGATTGTTTTGAAATAACCTCACAGACAGATGATGGGGAAATAATGGGGATAAGACACAAAACCCATTCAACACAAGGGATGCAGTTTCATCCGGAATCCATAATGACACCCGTGGGAAAAAGACTGCTTAGAAATTTTTTAAAAAGTACAGGAGAAATATAATGTTTCGTAAAAATTTAATTAAAATTATCAAGGGTCAGAACTTAAGTGACTCTGAAATGTCTCAAATGATATTGGATATTTTTTCAGGTGATATTACAGATGCCCAGATTGGCGCGTTTATGGCAGCCTTGGCTGCAAAGGGTGAAACTTTTGAAGAATTGGCTGGAGCTGCCCGAGCCATGAGGAAAAAAGCTGTAAAAATACAAGTGTCTTCTCCCATTGTTGTGGATACCTGTGGAACGGGCGGAGATGGTTCAAATACATTTAACATTTCAACAACAACAGCGTTTGTCGTGGCCGGCTGCGGGGTTGTCGTTGCAAAACATGGAAACAGAAGCGTTTCAAGCAAATGCGGAAGTGCGGATGTTCTTGAAGCATTAGGCGTACGACTCGACCTTGATCCTGAAATTGTAGAGGAAGCCATTGAAGAAGTGGGTATTGGTTTTCTTTTTGCGCCCCAATATCACAGAGCCATGAAATATGCCATTAACGCAAGAAAGCAGGTGGGGATAAGAAGTATTTTTAATATGCTGGGTCCCTTATCCAATCCTGCTGCTGCAAATTGCCAGCTCCTTGGTGTTTATGCCCCCGAATTAACAGAAATGTTTGCCCATGCATTAAATATGCTCGCTGTTAAAAAGGCCTTTGTTGTTCATGGTCATGATGGTCTGGATGAAATCTCAATCTGTGCACCAACAAGAATATCAGAATTAGATTGCGGCCAAATCAAAACCTTTGATTTAAACCCTGAAAAATATTTTGAAGAACTGGCTGATCCAGGTGATCTTTGTGGAGGGGATGTAAAAAAAAATGTTGAAATCATCCAAAATATATTGACGGGTGAAAAAGGTCCTAAACGAAATATTGTAATGCTTAATTCTTCGGCTGCCCTTGTTGCAGCAGGACAGGCAAATGATTTTTACGAAGGCATAAAACTTGCTGAAACATCTATAGATAGTGGTGCTGCAATGGATAAACTTAATAGGCTCATTAAATTCACTCAGGAAAATGGATAATTCAGCGATTTTCGACCGGGCACCAAATAAATGTACGCTTAAAATGATTCCGGAGCAAAGACATATGGGAATAAATTTTTTATCAGCCATTGTTGATCATAAAAAACAAGAGGTCGCTTCAGCAAAAAAAAGGATAAGTGAGAATCAATTAATCAAAAGAGCGGCTCAAAGAGACATTAAACGTCCTTTTCTTGAAAACCTTAAAAGATATAATGGTATAAATACCGTCAATATTATTGCAGAAATCAAAAGGGCATCCCCGTCAAAAGGAGATATTAGTATAGGCTTAAATCCTGAAATCCTTGCCCGGGAATATGAAAAAGGGGGCGCATGTGCATTATCTGTATTAACAGAGACAAAATATTTCAAAGGCAGTTTTGATGATTTCAAGAAAGCACGAAGCGCCTCATCCCTTCCCATGCTGAGAAAAGATTTCATGATATCATCATATCAAATCTATGAGTCATGTATTCTTGGTGCTGATGCTGTTCTTCTTATTGCCCGCATTCTAACAAAAACACAGCTTAAGGATTATCTTGATCTTTCATTTGAACTCAAATTAGATGCCCTGGTTGAAATCAACTCTGAAGAAGACTTAAAATCTGCCAATGATGCCAATGCAAAACTTATCGGGATTAATAACAGAAACCTGGATTCATTTGATACTGATATCAACACTGCCATGCGCCTTTTTTCCCTTCTTGATGCAGACCAGATTGCTGTTGCTGCAAGCGGCATTACAAAAAAGGAAGATATTATAAAAAATCAGGCATCTGGCATTTATAATTTCCTCATTGGAGAGAGCCTTGTAAGAGCCGATAATACCGTCGATTTTTTAAAATCACTCTGCTCTTTATAGTTAAAATAAAGGGGAAACTTTATGCACAAAACCATTATAAAAAATTCATCACATACACCACAGGTTAAAATCTGTGGTCTTACAAGGGTTGATGAAGCTATAAAATGTGCTGAACTTGGGGCGGATGCCATTGGATTGGTATTTTTTGAAAAAAGCGCAAGAAACGTCACCATAAAACAGGCAAAAGAAATCAGTTTAAGCCTGCCAGAAAATATCTCAACTATTGGTGTTTTTGTAAATGAGCCATTGGAATATATCATGGAACGGGTGGAAAAATGTTCTTTAAACGCCGTTCAGCTTCATGGCATGGAAGGGCCTGATCTTGTAAACCAGATTATAGAACAGGGTCTCATTGTAATAAAATGCCTTTACCTTGACAGCGAGCCATTCCTTAAAGAGGTTTTTAAATATAATGCCACGGGCTACCTCGTTGAATGTGCAAAAGGCATTTTACCGGGAGGAAACGCTCTTTCATGGGATTGGGCAAGGGCAAAAGAGTTTGGTATAAAGCATCCGTTTATACTTGCCGGCGGGCTTAGTCCTGAAAATATTACCAGGGCAATATATAAAAGCCTGCCAGATGCAGTCGATATAAGTTCAGGGGTTGAAAAAGCGCCTGGGCGAAAAAATATATCAAAAATAAAAGCATTTATTAAAGCTGTTTCAAAATCTTCAATAAAGGGGAAAAAAAATTTAAGGAGAATTTTTTAATGACAGCAAATCATCCATGCCAGGATTCCACCAACCAGTCATTAGAAGCATTTCAAACACTTTGCAGCCCCTGAGGAATAAAAAAATGAATAGAATAAAAACCATTTTTGAAGAAGTTAAAAAAAAAGATGAAAGAGTACTCATCGGTTTTGTAACGGCAGGAGACCCTGATATTGATACCTCACTGGAATTAATAAAAAAGATGTGTTCTTCAGGGCTTGATATTCTGGAACTGGGAATCCCTTTTTCAGACCCAACAGCAGATGGCCCTGTTATTCAAAGGTCTTCAGCAAGAGCAATTGAAAATGGCGTTAATCTTGAAAAAGTTTTGGAAATGGCAACTAAAATTCGAAAAACTACACAAATTCCAATCATTCTTTTCAGTTACTACAATCCAGTTCATGCTTATGGGACTGAAAAATTTTACAATGATTCATTAAAGGCAGGAGTGGATGGTGTTTTAATTGTAGATTTACCTCCTGAAGAGTCCCGGGAAATGACATCAAAATGGACCGGGGATGACCTTGCTCTTATTCGGCTGATTACGCCAACCACTCCTTTATCAAGAATGAAAAAAATATCAGATTCTGCTTCAGGTTTTTTATATCTTGTCTCAAAAACCGGTGTAACAGGAAAAGGCGGTCTTGATCCGTCCAATATTGAAAAGCGGTTTAATGATTTAAGGTCTGTTACCAATCTACCCATAAGTGTCGGTTTTGGTATATCTACCTCCAAAGAAGTTAAGGCTATTTCAAAATTTGCAGACGGCATCGTTATTGGCAGTGCTTTTGAACAATTGATTGAGTCCAACCTTGAAAATAAAAAATTGCCTTTAATTATGGGAAAAAAGGTAAAAGAATATAAGGAAGATACAAAGCTTAGTTCTTGACAGCACCTTTTAATAGGGTCCTCAAGGTTGTATTTGGTTTGTAAAAATTTTGAGAATCAAGACTTCCTGCAACGTGCTGAAATAAATTTTCGGCATGATATCGGTTGTAGATATTTCCTGAATCCTGGAGAATTCTAACGCTGTTTTAAATGGTCAACATTACAAATTCCAATTTCCACTGGAGATCAGGTGCCTCCTCTAAACCCACTTCCTTAGATTTTCAAAAACTCCTTAAAAATTAGTTTAACTTTTTGTTAAATTTCCTGAGAGAGGATCACTTTATCCTTGTATATGGATTTCATATTCACTATACCTTTGCGGGTAGGATCGTATTTAAGAATAGAGGTTACAAGATGTCATTAGAAGCTGTTATTGAATATTTTTCAGAATACAATATGGATCACCGTGTTATGGTCTTAGAAAATTCCACTGCAACAGTAGAAGAAGCTGCCCAGGCCCATGGAGTAGATCCTGATCAGATAGGAAAGACACTATCGTTTAAATTCGACGAGGAACCGATCTTAATTGTCGTTGCTGGCAAAGCCAAGATTGATAATAAAAAATATAAAAACCATTTCTCCAAAAAAGCCAAGATGCTCAATAAAGATGAGGCCCTTGAGCATACCGGACATGCAATAGGTGGAGTTTGTCCTTTTGGATTAAAGAAAACAATTGACGTTTACCTGGATGTATCACTGAAAAAACACTCGGAAGTTATTCCAGCTGCCGGAGACCGGTATTCTTCAATACGATTGACCATAGAAGAACTTGAAAAATATTCAAACTGTAAAGAATGGGTGGACATCTGCAAATATGATTAGATTTCTGCCATCGATATATTTTTTAGTCTATGATTGCATAGGTAGGATAAATGCCACCCTAAACTATTCCAGGCTCGGAATATTCTACCTTCGGATAATCTTGAGTTCAAAAAAATGATATTATCATCCTGAATTAATTATGGCCTTTAACAGAATTTAATACATTCTGGATTGCTGTTGAAATGGAAGAAAGTTTTTTAAGATCATCTCTTAGGCCCCTTGATATTTCCAGCTGAACCCCTTTATTTCTTTTTTCTTTAATCCCTTCAAAACTATAATAATTATAAATATCACCTGCAATTAATTCTGTAATCAATGAGGTTCTGGGTTCAATTAATCCTCCGTGGGGGGCAATAATTGTAATATTCGACCCAAGATCCTGAATCCGAATATGGCTTCTGGATTTATTACAATTACTATTCCGGCCAAAAGAGTCAGAGAGCCAAATATTATTATCAATAAGATCATTACTATGGAAAAAATCACATCAAATTTTTATCAATATCCATCTTCCCATGCAAAACACCAATGACATCAATATGGTTGTCTGATTGAAGATAAAAGATGATGTGTTTCCTTACAGGAGAGGAACAATATCCGGGATGAATTTCAGGACGTTGCCTTCCAAGTTCCGGGTTGTCAGCGAGTTGATCAAGTTTGTCTTCAATTTCCTGAAGATATTTTTCTGCCTGTTTCTCACCCCAGGTTTCAACTGTGTAATTCCAAATTTCTATTAAATCAGATTTTGCTGAAGGAGTGAGGCGATATTTATGCATTTCTGGTCTCAGCAATAATATCACTTACGGATTGCTCTATAAATTTTCCCTGCTTAGCTTGTTCCGAACCAATAGCAAGACGTTTTTTTAACATTTCAAGTTTCATATGCTGTACCAAATCCTCGTTTTTTTCCCAAAACCGAAGTGCGTCTCTGATTACTTCACTGGCATTATTGTAATAACCCGACTCTACTTTTTGTTTAACCCTGCTTTCAAGTTCGGGTGTCAATGAGATATGCATTTTGCACCTCCTTTAAGATAAAATTTATTTACTGCTTCGAAAACACCTTTAATTGTTTTCTTGTTATGTATACTCCTGCAGACTATGATAGCATGAATACAAACATTGTCAATCTTTGTATTTGCATTCGTTATTAGTGCAATTTCCGGAATCTCACACCGCAGGCGATGGTATTTCATTTCTTTGTAATTATCATAACATTACAGCTAACTGCAAATGTTTGATTGGCAGTGACAATGAACCTCCCTAAGACACTGAAATGGCAGTCTTTTCTGATACATGATCTGATTTTATCAGCCGACATTCCCTCAAAGGTTACAAAGCCTCTTTCCAAAATCATTATGAATGTGGAACTGAATCTGTTATTGGTATATTGCACTTGGGAAGGAAGATTTCATGGATTTTTGAATTGTGATAAACAATGTTTTTTGTTAATACATAACCTGTGATAATGAATTCAGTTTTTTAAAATAAAAAATAACAGGTAATCCATGACCATCTACTCATATAAAAATCTCAACCCCAAGATTCACAAATCAGTTTTTATCGCATCGACAGCACAAATCATTGGAGATGTTCATATCGGCCAACAATCCTCTGTCTGGTTTCAAACTGTTATTCGTGGTGATTTTGATAAAATCAGTGTGGGAGAGAGAACTAATATCCAGGATTTGTGTATGTGTCACGCTGATGAAAATATCCCATTAAAAATAGGGAACGGCGTTACCATAGGTCATAGAAGCATTATTCATGGATGTACTATTGAAGATGGCTGCCTGATCGGGATGGGAGCAATTGTTATGAACAAAGCTGTTATTGGAAAAGGTTCTGTTGTTGCTGCTGGAACTGTTGTGCTGGAAAAAACAATTATCCCACCATATTCACTGGTAACTGGTTTGCCTGGGAAAATTAAAAAAACCTATGACAATAAAGAAGAGATTTGGCGGAAGATAAAAATTATGTCTGAAGATTACATGGGGATTGCTCAGAGTTTTGGATCAGACCAAATCTTTTATGAAATAGATGCTTGATATCAATAAACAAAGGATCAATATGCCTCCTAAAAGTTTTAAATGCAAACAATAATGAATTTTTCCGGACTGCTTTGTCGATGGGATTGGGTTAACTTTTTTCAAAAAATATGCCGAATATATTATATGCATAATTTTATTTGCAGCCTGGGGCTTACTCAAAGGGAAAAAGGGTCATTTAGATCAAACCGTTTACCGGTTTATGGCATTTTCAATTGTTCTCACTATTTTGGGGGAACTGGCATTCACATTTTATGTTAGCGTTTACGGCATTTCCAATCTTGTGGGGCACTATTTTAAAATCCTCTCATTTTTTCTCATATATCTTGCACTTGTCCGGGCCAGTCTTAAAAAACCATATGAGACCTTATTTAGAGAGCTTAATGAATCTGAAAAGAAATTCAAGTCTCTTTTCGAAGAAATGACCAGCGCTGTTGCATTACATGAAATTATTTGTGATGAAAACGGCATGATAAAGGATATTGGAATCAAATTGAATCCTACATTCACAAGCACTCCGATATAGCATTCAGCCACGGTATATGTCCTGAATGTTCTGATAAACTTTATGGAAATGAAGATTGGTATATAGAAATGAATAACGAGGAAAGCCAAGAGGAATAATGGCTATAGTCCTTCCTCATTAACAAAAAAGACCGACTTCTCCCACGGACCGATCATATCCAACCCAACACGCCAGGCTTTGCCCCAAGGATCAACCCACCAAAAGACCGGAAACTCCTGTCCCACGACTGGTCATGCCTTTATTTATATGAGTATTTTTTCCATTTTTAAAACCTTCTTTGAAGGCGCCTGATGAAGCTTGGTGCCTGCCGTATCGTATAGTTCTTAATCTTGGAAAAAGTCGGGATACTTCTATTTGGTTCTCTCTTTGGTTTTGTTCCATCAATGACCTTACCGTTTTTACAGGCAGGGAAATATCACTATTAATTTTTATCTCTGAGTTTTCAAACATCATTTTGTGATTATGCTTAATTCCGGCAATAAAACCCATGTCAAAAGAAAGTTTATCACCTCTTTTACCGTTGTTTTGCCTTTTAAAATTCTGCCAAAGGGTTTGACCGGCATCAATAAGGAAGTGATAGGCATATTCTGCGACCTTTAAAGCCTCTTTTTTCCCAACCAGGACAATGCTTTTATAAACTGTATCATCTTGAGCATGGTATGTATGGGATGTCAAACAATTCACATAATAATAGTCTTTCAAAATAGATAAAAGGGCTCTTTGGATACTTTCAATGCGCTTTTTCTTATGACAGATTGTAAGATATTTAATGTCTGGATTATCATCACAAGTATTAATTCGCTGAAGATTATATTTATTGAGCAGATAATTGGCTTTTCTGGATGCTGCCTGGGCTTCTGCCTGGTTACTGGATTGCCCGAGGGCCATAAGCTTTTCGACTTTCCTTAACATTTTCTGAGCATCAGCCGGTAACTCTCCTTTGAAATTCTGCAGCCTTTCATGATAACCTTTGCCGCCTGCAACAAAAGCTGGATGCACACCTAACTTTTTACAGGCCAGCTTGAAATATTTTCCATGAACGTCTGCATTATCATAAAATTCGGAAACATATTGGTGTGCCATTTCATGTTTTAGAATTTCTAATACAATATCCCAAACTTCAGTATTGATAAGATGACTTGAGATCGAAATTGTTTTTGTTTTAGAACTCCACCAGCCAAGTCTTTTTTCACCAGAGGATATTTCAATTGTTGGGGTTGTAAGGTCTATTCCATATTGCCAGGAAATTGCTTTATGTTCCTGGGAAAGTTGTAATGCCCATCTGATTTCAATGTCTTTTATTTGTTTTGTCTCCATTATAACTGCCTTGTCTTCAATTTCTTTACTATCATTTAGGGTATTTATATTTTCTTTTGCATTTTTATTCAATGCTTTCCCCTGTTTATTGCCTGGAATACCAAGATCGGCTTCACAATTATTCAAACAAGGAACGCTATTGCTCAAAACAATCAAAATATGATAAAAATCTTGAAAATATGGATTATCATTTAAATTTTACGTTAATGAAAGAATAATTATGCTTGATGATTTTTTATTAAACAAAAATTTCAGGGTAAAAGAAAAAACTCTTTGCCTGCCAGATAAAGTTGAAATAAAAATATTTGACTTTGAACCTGATAATCCTGATCCTGAAAAACCTATTATTGTTTTTGTTGCAGGCTGGATATCATTGATCAATGGCTGGAAAGATGTATTGAGTATCCTTGCGCCAAAATATAGAGTTCTTTATGTTGAAACACGGGAGAAAAGAAGTGCAAAATTCCCAAATATGAAAACAATTGATCTGTCCATTGAGCAGATGAGCCGTGATATAGATGTATTAGTTGGTGAAATGGTGCCCAAGGGTCAACCATTCTACTTTGCCGGAAGTTCAATGGGAGCTACTGTGATTCTTGATTATCTTGCTATAAAAAAGAGGCAGCCCGTAAATTCTTTTCTGGTTTCACCTATTTGCGATTTTCCATTTCCAGGCTGGCTTTTGTTTATAATAAAATTTATCCCGGCCATATTATACACTGTAATAAGGCCTATATTAAAAACTTATTTGAGTTATTTCAGGTTGGACAAGAAAAATGAACCTGATCAGGTAAAAAAATACTGTGGAACTATTGATGCTGCTGAGCCTGTCAGGTTAAAAGCAAATGCATATGCAATAAGAAATTATTCTTTGTGGGAAAAATTATCGGATATCAAATCTCCTGTTGTGATTATCGGTGCAAAAACAGATAATCTTCACGGCATTGATATAATGGAAAAAATGGTAAAAATTATGCCTTTATCAAGCCTTGAAATGATGGAAAGCAATAAAGAAACTCACAGTGCAAAAGTTGGTGAATTTATTGATCTATATATATCTTCTCATTAATAATGGCCGGAATATTAAAGGGAATCATGCCCTTCTTTTTTTAAAAGTGCCTCATACCAGCAGGCAAATTCAAACATCCCTCTTATTTTTTCATCATTGTTGATGATACCAAGGCACATTTCAAAGGCGCCCTGGGCAAAGGAATTGGAGTATTCATAATGATCAGTCTGGGTTAAAAATTCCCGGATAAGGACCTGGGTTGTGCGGTTGGTTTTATCTTTTCTGATATCAATGGGGTCTTTGGGCTCCTGAAAAGGGTCCCAGTCTTCATAGCCTTTTTTAAGGATCTGCTTCTGGCCTCTTTTTCCCATGGCATTAAAAATAGCTTTTTTTCTTTCTTCAATTTGTTCGGGGGTAAAATTATTCATTTTTCCGAACTCCAAGGTATTCTTCATTAAAATCTGTAACTATGGTCATTGAAACAGGAATTAACATTTCATGCATTTTAATATTATCGGATTTTATATCCTTTACCAATTGGGCGGAAAGAAGCTGGAGCTGGGTATATATT
>JACNHV010000379.1 GCA_014383445.1 Candidatus Desulfobacula maris
GGGAAAGTTGGCAAATATTTTTTGGAAAAGGCGACATCTTGCTTGACATCCACCGATAGATCGCACCCTTCTTTATCAGGGCATGCTTTACATTGCTCCCAATTTAACAGATGCCAATTTCTTGATTTGTCGGTTATCGATGAATACGCACCAAGATATGAGTCATGGAGTGTCAAGGATACGTTTTTCTCAGTTAGATGTTTAGCCATCTGCCTTGATACCTCAATCGCTTCGCTGCCAGAGCAGAGAAATACACTTTTTCCATTATTTAAACCAGCGATTTCAAGAATTGATTTTGCTGAAATTTCTAGTATTTCATTCGAGTAGCAAAAACCAGCATGCATCAATGAATCTATTTGGTTCTTGATTATTCTGTTGATCTTAGCATTATTGTGCCCAATAGACGTACACCAAACACCTGACTCTAGATCCATATAACCTATACCTTGTTCATCATATAGGTAAAGACCTTCACTCTTCACAATATTTGGGATTTTTAGTTCGTGACCTGTGCAAAAATATACATGTTCCATTTCACATTCTCTTTCTTTGATTTTTCACATAGCGACGTTAATCAGCCGCGCGGCTTTTTGCGTCGGCTGCATTAGTATTGTTAGCGAAACAACCGAATCTATTTCTCCAACTTGACAAAGGAGTTAATTGTGCTTTTTGTGGACTCTGCCCTTTATTGACAAAACAATAAATACTCCAAGGCCTAATACACAAAGCCATCCTAGTAGATCTCCAAGAGTTGCGTAGATTGTATTGACTCCCTTGGTTGGAACATCTGCGTACATGATGCCAGTTTTTGTGTTATCAGAATCCATATCGGCTAATAATTTGCCATTATGATCCATCGCATAAGAATATCCATTATAAACCGGCCGAACAATAGAATAACCATTTTCAATTGTTCTCAAAGCGTATAATGGTCCTTTGCTTTTCGGCACATCATAGGAAGGATTGAGCATAATATCTACTTGCTGTTCTCCTCCCTGTCGAGCATATGCGGAGAAGGACAGGTCTCTTCAAATGGATACGCCAATTCTTCCATAAGGTGTATCTGCCGATTGAATAACTTCGGGGCCTTTATTATAGATAAGCGTTTCGCCAAATAAATCACCCATGCCAAGTAGATATCTTTTCCTATAATCTACATCTAATTCCCCTTGATTAGAAATCAGGATACTCTTATTCCACCCTTTCCCTTCATCGGGAAAAACGCCGTACCCTAAACTGAAGTAAACATTATTTTCTACTGCGATGCTTTTACATTGTTCAATGAATGTATTTTCATCCTTCGCGTTAACCTTTATTGCCGTTTCTTGAAACGCAGCAATTTTGGCGCCTTTTGAAGCGGCTTCCTCGGTTAGAGCTTTAATTTTGGACATGGTTTCTTCATAAGGAGAAGGAGCCTTGCTGAAAAGTCCTTCTATATCGAATTCCTCTCCCTCTTCAGGAAGTAGAAACATCGCAGCAATTTTTACGGTATGGGACTCAGGATTAATCAACGAAGAGGTTTTAACTGCTCCAAATATGATAATTGCCAGCAGAGTAAAAGCAAATGTTACGGTAACGGCCTTGATTTGTCCCCAATTAAATCTCTTTTCCCATGTATAATTAATAACGGATGCAAGCCAGGAGAAGATGAATACAAACCCCCATAATCCTGCGATTGACGCTATTTGTTTGAAAACCAGATTACCATATCCATATACAGCGGAGATCATATCTCCATCGAAGGGTCCTTCTAAGGAAATCAGGAAGAATATTGCTGTTGTCGCGATTGGAAAAGATAAAGTTGACAATATCATATGCTCTTTGAGTTTTGGATATATTAGCCGATCAGCAATATAAGGTAATGAAAAAAGTAGCGCCAAAACGGAACTTCTTACAAAATTATAAATCAGTGAAGATGTTGCTTCACCTACATCAAATAATCCCCAAAGGGCAATATTTAGACTCAACAAGAAGCCTAATATGGTGAGAAGATTTCCCTTTTTAGTTGTTTGCGATCTTATAAAGCCTAAAATGAAAATAGGCGCGATAATAATCGCTACACCAATGAAAGGGATTATTATGCTCGCTCTTGAAGACATGAATATGCCAAATCCAAGAAGAAACCATAAAACAGGCAGTTTATTTTGCTTTGTCATTTTGGGCCTCTTATGTATCTTGTTAAATTTCTACTCATGTTATTTAAAAGTTTTTAACTGTTTATCCGCCCTTATAAGGAGACCTTAAAAATTATTTATATCAGAGTTTTGGACAATCTGAAATACACCTGACGCACTTATACATTGAATTGCCGTCTACACTTGCCGTGTTAAAAATAGTTGATACGTCCTCTATGTTAAATGCTTTGGATTTCAGCATCAGGGAAAAAAGTGGTGATTGCATCGAATGCCTGGCGCAGTTGGGTCTATTGACCTTGCCTTTTTTATCAATAGCGCTGGCTGGACATATCTCCTGACACACAAAACAATCCTCGGGACAGCCACACTCATCTTTTTCCGGCCAGGATAAACTGGGAAGTGGCGCGGTAGTGACGATACCTCCCAGCATCAACCTGGGGCCGTATATGGAATGAAAAATCAGACCATTTTTCCCTATTTTTCCTAATCCAGCAGCTTCAGCCATCCTTACCAATGATATATTGCCCAAGAAGTCACCCGGACTTCTTAATTCAACGGGGAATCAACTTAAAACCGGCGTTGCCATTTCATTGTGACTTTCGATGATCACCGCGGCTTGAGAAGAAATCACATCAATCTGATGATAGTATATATTGGCCATTCTCCAGTAGTTCTTGTTTACCCTTTTCTGATCCAGGAACACGCCTTTAGGAATCGGAATCCCAAAGCATATTGTGTTTAAAGCTGATGAAAGAAGATCAGAAGGCCGATATCCTTTCGGCTCACTTTCAAGTAACGTTGACTCAGCAATTCCAAATACGGGAATGCCGTTTTGCCGAAAAAGGCTTTTCAACTCTTCCATTATGTTATTCATATGAATCCCCGCTTAGGTTTTAAAAAGATAACCGCCAAAATCATTGGCTCGACCAAGTACCTTTTGATTGTTGAAATCAAAAATTATTCTTGGCGTGTTATTTTTGGTTTTTAATTCTTGCGTAACCGTTTAATGTGGTACACAGATTTCAGCTCTGCGACAGTGTCGCCTTGAACATCGGTAACGGTGCTTGTCATTTCTATTTCACATTTTCCACTCTCGGCAAGATGACTTTTAATATACGCTTCCTGATCATCACTCAGCCTGAAAGATACTTTAAGATCACCTGTTGCTTTTTTTAAAAACCTTAGGTTACAATTTTTGGTGACCATCAAATTGTCAAATGCACCAATCTTATTCAATACAGCACCACCATGCACGGTTTCAGCCAGAGCCATAATAGCGCCACCATGTATAGTGCCGCCGTAATTGGTAATTTTCTTTCTCCCTTTCATGGTCATGACGGTTACGTTATCTTTCATAGCATTGAGTTTAATGCCCAGTGTCCTGTTCATCGGTACAAAGTAATTAACAAACAGTTTTTTAAATAGTTTTGAATTATGAATCTTAACATCCATAATCTGTCTTCCTCATTCGTTATTGTTTTTTTGAATCTTTACAAGCCAGTAGGTAACGGTAACCATACTCAATGATAGATTCATTCTTTTGATTACTTACTTTACATTTGATAGATGCAAAACCACGATCTGGTTTGCTCTTTGATCTTTTTAACTCAGTCCACCATGCTTCTACCGTTAGGATGTCATCTGGGCGAACTGGATTGAACATATTCACCTCATGCATACCAACGCCACTCAAAATAGAAACCTTGCCTTGTGCCTCAACAACAACACGAGTGCATGCCGCAAGAGTATGAAGGGATGACGCTACAAGTCCTCCGAAAATTGAATTATTTGCTGTATCTTCATCAATATGGAAAGGTTGTGGATCAAATTGTTTAGCAAATTCAATAATAGATTCTCTTGTAATTAATACTGTCCGGCATTGGAGGCGTTCTCCATCATATATGTTTTCAAAATATTTAATTTCCATGATTACACCTAAATATTTACTGATCTATAAATTTCAAACATCTGCGGTGTCGCAGCCGTAGCATGTTCCTTGTTCAATTTCAGTCCAGCAAGGGTTAAGATAGAAATGCCCCCTCGGGTCTGACTATTATTTTCTTTCAAAAAATTTAGGCACATCAAAAATGAGGTCTGTGTTCCCCTCCACCAGATACTTTCCTTCCATGATCATCTCAGTACCATCTTCTTTGCCGGTAACAATATCTATCCAAACGTCAAAAGGTGACTTTATTATAAGATCTGGGTTTTCAGATTTACCACCTCTTGTCTGAACAGTCCCATCTGAAATGATGAAATGACATGAGCCTTTCACCCGGCCGGTAAAATCATTTTGTATGGTCACTTTAGCATCACCAGCATTATCTGGATTAAATCCTGTTGACATCATGAGCATATAAGTCTCGATTGAATCAGCCCTTGGCATCATTCCTTTGTTCGTGAATTTTTTTCGGGTAACCCCTTCGTCAATACAAGTCTGCCACATACAATTTGAAATTTTTGCAAAATCAGAAAAATCATCCATTAAAGGTTGTTCGATACGCGCTAATGTTTCCGGCGAAACCCTGTGAGTTTTAACAAGTTCAATGCCTGCTAGTACGGTAGCATCAAGAATATCTTTTTGTTCAGTCACAGTTTCAAGCAATAATTCTGAACCTGGGCGATATATTTCAGCCCACAACGTTCCTTTTTCTCCATGATTAAAAAGAAAGTTAGCATAATGCGTTAAGGCACCAAAAGCGGACATTTCAGGGAAACCACATACAGAAAGAACGACTGCCGCAGGAAATCGACTTCTAAGAGGGTGTACCCAGCGTTCCCCTTGTTTCATTAAAAATGGTTCGCAAATCGGAAAAGTTCTTTCTATAAAACGTTTCATTGTTGCATTAACCGTGTGATGGAACAATGGTGTTGCATATATAGTCAAATCAGAATCAAGCCATTTGGGGAACAATCCCCGGGTCATATCGTCCTTGAGAACACATTTTCCAGGAGTTTTAGTCATGCAGTGAAAACAGCCAATACAATCTTTTATTTTTTTGTCTCGCAAATTTATAACTTCAACATCCGCACCAGCATTTTCCATACCACAAACAAGATGGTCAAGCATCAACTCAGTTTTGCTCTGTCCTTGGGCCCGTGCGCTTGAATTAATAGCGATTACTTTCATAATGTATTTTCCCTTTCTATTCTTGACGGGATGTCATGGATTACAACCGGCTCACCCGGTTCATTTCTCTTGCTTAACATTCCTAAAAACAGCTTAACTCAGCCTACAGTTTTTTGGGGGAGGATCACTTTCATGTTTTCTATCTCCTGAGTATTATAATTAATAATTTTCCATCTATAATATCTCTTGACAGTGACATTTTCAATTGGCAGGATTGACAAAATTATTGTGAAAAATGACATGTATTATTA
>JACNHV010000094.1 GCA_014383445.1 Candidatus Desulfobacula maris
ACTGATGGTTTTTTCTCACTACTCAAAACTCAAATCTCACTACTTTCATATAAAAGGAGCAGACTCATTTTGGAGATTGCAGCTACACTTGGCCGCTTCACTTTAAATCGCATTCAGATTCTTGGCAGGAGCGGCATATTTTTGTTTTCTGCCATTTTTCAGGCATTTGTTCCACCTTTCAGAATAAAGCGCCTTATCAAAGAAATCGAATTTGTCGGATCAAAATCATTTTTAATTGTTTTTGTCACGGCCCTTTTTACTGGCATGGTACTGGGTATTCAAGGATATTATTCGCTCAGCCAGTTTGGGGCGGAAGCAGCCCTGGGAGTCATGGTTGCCCTTTCCATTATCAGGGAGCTTGGACCTGTGCTTTGTGCCTTGATGGTGACTGGCCGGGCCGGTTCTGCCATTACTGCTGAAATTGGTATTATGAAAATTACAGATCAATTTCCTGCCCTTGAGATGATGGCCATTGATCCTTTAAAATATGTGATCAGCCCCAAAGTTCTTGCCGGAATCATTTCTCTACCGCTTTTAACCGCCTTTTTTGACCTTGTCGGTATTGCCGGCGGATACCTTGTCGGTGTAAAATTATTAGGAGTTAATGAAGGCGCATATCTGGGTAAGATGGTTACAGCCATAACATTCACAGATATTTATGGCGGAATTTTAAAGTCTCTTTGTTTTGGTCTTTTGATAACCTGGATTGCATCGTTTATGGGGTTTACAGCTGAACCAACCACGGAAGGCGTGAGTCAAGCGACTACAAATGCCGTAGTTCTGACCTCGCTTTCAATTCTTATTGTGGATTATATCTTGACATCTTTATTACTATAGGATTTAAATTATTTATCATGTATGGAAAAAAAACAGAGATTTCAGTGGGTATTTTCATGATGGTTGGTATTGCCTGCCTGGTATATCTATCCGTTAACCTGGGTAATGTTGATTTGTTTGGTTCTGATTCCTTTATGATTGATGCAAAGTTTGGATCCATAGAAGGTCTTGAGGTAGCAGCCTCCGTGGAAATTGCCGGGGTGCCCGTGGGAAAAGTGAAAAGAATTACCCTTGAAGAAAACCAAGCCCTTGTACAGATGGAAATAAAAAAGGGAACGAAAATTACAGATGATACAATCGCTTCCATTCGTACAAAAGGCATTATAGGAGACAAGTTTGTCAAATTGTCACCAGGCGGGTCTGATGATTTATTGGGAGATAAAGATGTTCTGATGGATACAGAGTCAGCCATAAGCCTGGAAGAACTGGTAAGTAAATATATTTTTAAAAAATAATGGACCTATGAGTTTTAAAATTAAAAGCAAAGAAAAAGAAAACATTGGTGTCATCATGGTTGAAGGTGAAATTGATATGTTTTCCTCGCCAAATTTGCGGGATGAATTAATTCCTTTTTTTACAAAAAGAATTAAAGCGATTATTGTAGACCTTTCAGGGGTTTCGTTTATGGACAGTTCCGGAATCGCAACCCTTGTGGAAGGACTTCAATGGAGTAAAAAAGAAAAGAAAGAATTTATATTGACTGGATTGGGTACAAATGTGAAAAATTCGCTATCCCTGACAAAACTGGATAATGTATTTACCATAAAATCAGATATGGATGATGCATATAAAAAATTGTGTGAATATTGAAAAATAAGTTGCTTTACTTTGGAGGGTTCAATGAAACAATTTAGGATTATTATCCTTATTTTTTTTATGGTCTGTATTTTTTTACCGGTTAATAACGCTTATGCATCATCTGTTCAGGATGAGCTGAAAGTCACCCTGGATCAAATTTTAGAGATATTGCAAGATCAGTCTCTTAAGGGAGAAGAAGCTACTGAAAAACGAAGAGCCGTCCTTCGTAAAATAATTTATAAAAAATTCAGTTTTGATAAAATGTCACAATTGAGTCTTGCCAGGCACTGGAAAGAAAGAAGTGCTGAGGAAAAGAAAATCTTTATTGATTTATTTGGCCAACTCCTTGAACAAACCTATATCTCCAAAATAGAATCCTATTCCAATGAAAAAGTGGTTTTTTTAAAGGAATATGTGACAAATAAGAAAGCACAGGTGGATACGAAAGTTATTACAGAAACTATTGAAATTCCAATTGATTACCGACTGTATCAAGAAAAGAACGGCTCCTGGATGGTATATGATGTGATTATTGAAGGTGTCAGTCTAGTGGGGAATTATCGCTCCCAGTTTGATCAGATGCTGCAGAAAGAACCCTTTGAAAAATTAATAGAAGACCTGAAAAAGAAAATTGAAAGCTGATAGAATGATGGAGTTACAAAATAAAAATATTCTCTTAGGGATTACAGGGGGGATAGCTGCCTACAAGGCTGTTGAGCTTTTAAGGCTTTTGAAAAAGGCGGGTGCCAACGTAAATGTCATAATGACGGACAGCGCACAAAAATTTGTCGGTAAAACAACATTTGAAGTTTTATCTGAAAATCCAGTGCTGTCTGATTTGTTTTTTTTTGACACTGAATCTTCTGTAAAGCATATCGAGCTTGCAACAAAAGCCCATGCTGCTGTCATTGCCCCTGCAACGGCAAATACCATTGCAAAGCTTGCCCATGGTATAGCAGATGATGCGCTGTCCACAACTCTGCTTGCAGTGACCTGTCCTGTTCTGGTATGTCCATCTATGAATACAGACATGTACCAGAATATCAGGGTGCAGAGAAATCTTGATATCCTTGAAAAAGATGGATGGGTAATTCTTGATCCAGATTCAGGTGTTTTGGCCTGCAAAACTGTTGGAACAGGAAGACTGCCAGAGCCCTGGTTTATTTTTGACAGGGTTGAGGCCATGCTTTCCAAAAAGGATTTAAGGGGTAAAAATATTCTCGTTTCAGCCGGTCCCACCGTTGAGCCCCTGGATCCCGTTAGGTTTATCAGTAATCATTCTTCAGGCAAGATGGGATATGCCATTGCCAGAGCAGCTGAAAAAAGAGGAGGGCAGGTTAGCTTGGTGTCCGGGCCTGTCAGTCTTAATGCGCCAGTGGGTGTTGAAAGTATTTGCGTTCAAACCTGTGAAGAAATGGCCACGCAAATGCTTGCCAGGTTTGATCAGGCTGATATCATTATCAAGGTTGCGGCAGTGGCGGATTATAAACCTTTGGATCCCAAAACCAGCAAAATAAAGAAAAAAGAAAATATTAAAGATCTTTCCATTTTAATGACCCAGAATCCTGATATTTTAAAGCTCCTTGGAAAAAAGAAAACCAAAGGCCAGTTTCTGGTCGGATTTGCCGCTGAAACTGATGACCTTGAAAAAAATGCACGATTAAAAATAAAAAAAAAGAATCTTGATATGATTGCTGCCAATATAGTGGGATCATCTGATTCAGGATTCAAGGCTGACACAAACAAGGTAAAACTTTTTTTCAGGGACGGCTCATCATTTGATATCCCTTTAATGGAAAAAGACAAGGTGGCTGATATCTTGATCGATAAAGTTATTGAGAAAATGGGATAGATTTTAAATGGATTCAGACATTTTAACTGACTCTGGTTCAATCAAGATTAAGATGATCCAGGTGATAAAAGATTTTTCTCAATATCTCCTTTATCAAAAAAAAACTGGAAATACATTTTTAAGTCTTTCAGAAAAATCTAAAGCCCTGATAAATAATTGGGGAACCAAAAGTCTTTCACAGAATTTTTTTTTTGAAGGCCCTGAAAATGCAACTATTTTTATCATAGACAGTGATACTGGTTTTTTTAAGGGCAAGAGTGGTGAGCTGCTTACTAAGATCCTCAAGGCTATGAACCTGTCTCCTGATTCAGTATTCATCTGCAATGCAGATGATTTGGAATTAGTTCATGAAAAGATAAAAACCATTTGCCCTGAAATTATTATAACCCTTGGAACAAAAGCCGGCCAATCCCTGTTACAAATCAAAAGCCCCCTGGAACAATTCCGGGGAAAATTTTATGAATATAATGGAATTAAGGTCATGCCGACTTTTCATCCCTCCCTGCTTTTAAAACTGCCAGAATACAAACGTCAGGTCTGGGAAGATATGAAACGCGTCATGGAAAATGCAGGGTTGAAAGATGAGTCTTGATGTTTTTATTGATACGCTTATGGCTGAAAAGGGATATTCTGTCCACACATGCAGGGCATATCGTTCAGACATTTACGACTTTATTCAATTTGTTTTAGACAAGCAGGATACAGATGAAATTAATCGGGAAAAATTGTTTTGGCAGCAATTGAACACCCTTGATAAAACGGCCATTAGAAATTACCTTGCCCAGCTTGTGAGGTTTGGAAAAACCAAGCGAACAATAGCAAGAAAACTGTCTTCTTTAAAAGCATTTTTTGATTATCTGGTCAAATCAGGACAGATCCTGGTTAATCCTGCTGAAACGATTCCCTTTCCAAAGCTTGAGAAAACCATACCGCAATTTTTAAGCATTGATGATATTTTCAGGCTTTTGGACTCCATTGAGACAAATACATGGTTTGACAAAAGAAATCTTGCCATGTTTGAAACATTTTATTCCACGGGCATGCGGGTATCGGAAATGGAAGGCCTGAATATTGAAGACATTGACTTTAAAAGTCAAATGATTAAAGTCTTTGGAAAAGGTTCAAAAGAAAGGGTTGTACCCGTTGGCAAAAGAGCTCTAAATGCCATAAAGGATTACAGGGCATCTTTAAAGGAAAATTTTATTCCAGTTTTTTTAAATAAAAATTTTACACGGTTAAGTTCCCGGTCTATTCGGCGGATTCTTGATATAATCGTCAGGGACTGCCAATTGAATGTGCCGGTTTCACCCCATACATTACGTCATTCATTTGCAACGCATATGCTGGATTGTGGTGCGGATTTAAGGGGAATTCAGGAAATTTTAGGCCATGCCAGCCTTTCAACAACTCAGATTTATACCCATGTGAGTATGGACAAACTCATGCAGGTTTATGACAAGGCACATCCAAGAAGCTGAAAATACAGGGCGATTAAAATGAATAAAGAAATATTTCACGGGACAACCATTCTTGCTTTAAGGCATAAAGATTCCGTCGTTGTAGCAGGAGACGGTCAGGTGACATTGGGAAGTGTTGTCACAAAACACAGGGCCAGAAAAGTCAGAAGAATTTATAATGACAAGATTATTGTAGGTTTTGCCGGAGCCACGGCAGATGCATTGACCCTGTCGGAAAAACTTGAAAAAAAGCTGGAAAGATATAATGGAAATTTAACACGGGCCTGCGTTGAGCTTGCCCGGGACTGGAGGATGGATAAGTATTTAAGGCGGCTTGAAGCCATGATGATTGCCGCAGATAAGGACAATACATATCTTTTGTCTGGCAATGGGGACGTGATCGAACCTGATGACGGGGTAATCAGTATTGGTTCGGGCAGTACTGCTGCGCAGTCTGCCGCTATTGCTCTGCTTGAAAATACTGATCTGGAACCAAGGAATATTGTGGAAAAAGCCATGAAGATTGCAGCAGATTTGTGTATCTATACAAATTATCATATCACTGTGGAAGA
>JACNHV010000267.1 GCA_014383445.1 Candidatus Desulfobacula maris
ATCTGGTATAGACAAATTTTTTGTCCCCAGATTAAAAAATAAATTATATGGAAATCAAAAAAATCAAATTGAACACGGCTACATTAAAGCATATTGGAGATAAAAAGTCCGGTCTTTGAATTTTTTTAATTGTTTAAGGCATGCCATATTTATATCTTCTAATGGTTCATTGCCCCACTTTCAGGGCTGAGTGCACATATTGAACTTTTATATTTAATTCTTCTCTTCGCAAATCTCGTAGATCAGGTTGCAGGTCTCTCTTATTTCCATAGAACCGGCTTCAATCTGGGGGGAAACCTCCATGGCCATATTTGAATACATTCTTGCCTGCATCGTTGGAGCCGGAAGGCTCTCTGATTCATTTACCTTTAGCAGCCTTCCGAGAGAAACGCCCAAAACTTCGGCATAAAGCCCGGCCTTTGCTTTCGCATTTTTAGCTGCCTGTATCTTAACTTCTTTTCTCAATTCATCTATCTTGCTTGATCTAAACTGTATGCTTTGAAAAATATTAGTTCCATCTTTTATCGCTCGGTCGATAATATCCCCTGTTTTTGATGTATCGCGCACCTTTACCATTAGCTGCTGACTTACTTTAAAAGATACTGGACTTCCCGGTATTTGGTGCCCCTTTTCATTTATGGGATAGACCGGTACGACATTATATGATGATGTCTTTATGTCTTTTTTATCTATCCCGACGCTTTTTATTGCAGATATAATAGAATTCATTTTTGAAGTATTGTCTTTATAGGCCACTGCAAGCGCACGTGCTTCACTTGATACTCCAAAATTAATGACCGCTTCATCGGGTATTGTCTTGATCACCCCTTCTCCCTTAACATGTATTGTGGGGTGACTATTTTCAATAGTATTGTATTCCTGTGCATCCCCGTAGGAAACACAAAATAAAGTTATAACTATGCTCAATGCCAATATACTACTTTTTTTCATAACAACCCTCCATGGTTATAATTTACCACTGCTCTAATGTTATATTTACCAAAGATCAGCTCTCATCCGATTCAGTATTCTTCTTTTTTCCAACTCTTTACAAATTGGTTTTTCAGCCATTAAAAAAGACCCCGAATTTAATAATTTTTCAAGACAAAAAATAATCATTTTATACTAAGATTAGTATAATAGGATTCAACATACAATATATAATGATGCAATACAAAATGAATTTTATTCCTGTCATTACGTTATATGGAAATGACAAAATCAGATATTCCAAGCTCAAATTCAATTTTATTGGCTTTGCAGATAGCAGATCGGTGCCTTTGTCAAATCTTGTTGTCATTGTGTCCTGAAAGGGATGATAACCCGATAGTTGAAAACGTAATGCCCTACTGATTTATGTTGGTAGACCGGACCTTATCGGCAATCATTCGTGTCATCTGCAAAATATTTATTCTAATATTTTTTATCGCAAATAAAAGCTTTATATAGAAAAGAGCTGCAGATGTTTTGCAGTATGGATACTTTGGGGTTGGGTATTGGCAATATAGATAAAAATTATCCTCTTTCCGGGATTAGTGAGATTCGGTTATAAAAGGATTGGAACTTTTTTTGCCACCCTGGTTTATTCTTATCCACCCTTTGGATAAAATATATCCACTTTGACAAATGTGAAAATTATCCATCAAACCTCCAAACATACAAATACCTCGTGATTTCAATTGGTTGATAACATTGGCACACTTGTTGAAATAGTTATTGTCAGAGTTTATGAAAGAAGTTTTTTTTAACCATAACAAAGGAGTTTAAAATGAAAAAATTTATCACCAAGAAAACAATATTTGTTGCATCATTTATTCTTATCGCAGGAATTATTGCCTCACAGGCGTTTGCTTACATGGGTGGCGGATACCATATGGGAGGCGGGTACGGCATGATGAACAGCTACCAGATGGGCTATGGCATGATGGGTAATGGTTACATGATGGAAGGCCTTTCTGCCGAAGACCAGCAAAAAATGCTGGACCAGATGAACAACTTTTTTTCTTCAACTAAGGAGGTCAGGGAGCAAAGTTATCAAAAACAGCTTGAACTGAACAAGGAATATGCAAAATCTGAAAAGGATCAGGCAAAGATCGAGACCCTTCAAAAGGAATTGTTTGATCTTTCCTCTCAGTTTGAAAAAGAAAGGTTTAATCACATGACTACCATGCAGAAACTATTTTCCGATAAAAATATTGGAAGTTTCAGGGGCATGGGTGGCGGATATAACGGCTGCTAATAAATGACAGGTTGTACCCGGGGGAGTTTTGTCTGCTCCGGGTACAGGCTGGCTTACCTGACGGGCTGCCTTTCATCATCATATTCATCATTCTGCTTTGCATCATGCTATCATTTTGCAGACCATATCCAGAAATCAGCAGAATCCAAATTACACTCAAAATCGATATTCTCGTACAGAAATGGAAGATTTGAAATATGAAATAATGAATTAAATGAGCTTGAATATCGACCAGTTATGAAACATACTTGTTCTATGGTACATGTTTTGCTATTTTACATAAAAGCCAAGTATAATTAAGGAGGATATAATGACCACTCAAACCATTTCATTGCCAATTGCCGGCATGAGCTGCGCCAATTGTGCTGCCAATATTGATAAAATGCTTGGAAACCTGAAAGGCGTTGAAAGTTCTAATGTGAATTTCGCAGCAGAACAGGCCGTTATTTCTTTTCATCCAGACATCCTCTCTGTCACTGAAATTACGAATAAGATCCATTCTTCCGGCTATAAGGTTCCTGTAGTAAAAAAGGAAATTCCAGTAACAGGCATGACTTGTGCCAATTGCGCATCAAATATTGAAAAAGCCCTGAATAAGTTGTCCGGTGTCACTCTGGCCTCCGTTAATTTTGCTTCGGAAAGGGTCAGTCTGGAATTTCTTTCTTCCATTGTATCCCTGGATGAAATCATTTCAGTGATTAGAAAAATTGGATATGATGTTGTTATTCCTGCTGGCGACATGGAAGAAGAAGATGCCGAAGAGATTGCAAGAAATGCTGAAATCAAGGATCAGACAACTAAATTTATAGTGGGGGTGGCCTTTGCCCTGCCATTATTTGTCTTAAGCATGTCGCGGGATTTTAACCTGATCGGCCAATGGAGTCATGCTTCCTGGATGAACTGGTTGTTTCTTTTTCTTGCTACTCCTGTCCAGTTTTATACGGGATGGGATTACTATGTGGGGGCAATAAAAAGCCTTAGAAATAAAAGTACCAATATGGATGTATTGATCGCTCTCGGGTCTTCTGTCGCCTATTTTTATTCCCTTGCAATTCTGCTGGTTTCAGGTTTGGGAGGACATGTATATTTTGAAACATCAGCAGTCATTATTACACTGATAAAACTTGGAAAGCTGCTAGAAGCAAGGACCAAGGGAAAAACGGGCGGGGCTATCAAAAAGCTGATCGGCCTTGTGCCCAAAACAGCCACGATACTTGAAAATAATCTTGAAAAACAGGTCCCCATTTCAGCTGTCAAAACAAATGATATTGTCATTATCCGGCCGGGTGAAAGGATTCCGGTTGACGGCATTGTAATTGAAGGCAATTCATCTGTTGACGAATCCATGCTGACAGGAGAGCCTCTTCCTGTTGATAAAAAAGTCAAGGATAAGGTCACGGGTGGCACTGTCAATGGTCAGGGTCTTTTAAGATTCAAAGCCACCAGAGTCGGAAAAAATACTGCCTTAGCCCAGATCATAAGGCTGGTCCAGGAGGCCCAGGGAAGCAAAGCCCCTATTCAGGCTCTGGCAGATCGCATATCATCATTTTTTGTACCCACAGTCATTATCCTGGCAATTGTTACATTTTTCATCTGGTTGTCTGTTACAGGAGAATTTGTACCTGCCATGATCAGGATGGTAGCTGTTCTTGTCATTGCATGCCCCTGCGCACTGGGGCTTGCAACGCCCACTGCCATAATGGCGGGAACGGGAAAAGGAGCTGAGAACGGTATCCTTTTTAAAAGAAGCGAAGCCCTTGAAAATGCAGCTAAACTTAAAATCATTGTATTAGATAAAACCGGGACCATTACCATGGGGAAACCCTCAGTTGTGGATATTGTCCCTTTATACCCCGATATCACAAAGGAATTTGTCCTGACCTATGCAGCATCTCTTGAAAAGGGTTCGGAACATCCCATTGGCCGGGCCATTGTTTCACATGTTGAAAACATGAAAATAAAACTTATGGATACTTTAAATTTTAAAGCCCAGTCCGGGTTTGGTGTTGAGGCGGATATCAAAGGCCAGCAGTTCAAATTTGGGAAACCCAAGTGGTTTTCAAGTAAAGGATATGACCTTTCCAATGCAAATAAAATCATTTCCTCTTTTCAAAACAAGGGCAGAACAGTGATGCTGCTTGCAGATGAAAAAAATGTTCTTGGACTTATATCTGTGTCAGATACAGTGAAACCGGAATCTGCACGGGCTATCAAAAGTCTGCATGATGAAAAACTTAAGGTTGTCATGCTGACCGGAGACAATATCCAGACAGCCAATGCCATTGCAGCTGAAGTTGATGTTGACCAGGTTGTGGCTGAAGTTGCGCCCGAAGAAAAAGCAGAACAAATTAAAATCCTTCAAAAAGGTAACGAACTGGTCGGCATGGTGGGGGACGGCATCAATGATGCACCGGCTCTTGCCCAGGCAGATATTGGCATGGCCATTGGCACGGGAACGGATGTTGCCATAGAAACAGGGGACGTTATTCTTTCAAGCGGTAGCCTGGAAGGGATTCCCAAGGCCATAAAAATCAGCAGGAAAACCCTGAGAACCATCAGGCAGAATCTTTTTTTGGCCTTTGTCTATAATGCAGTGCTGATTCCTGTGGCAGCCGGTATCCTGGCTCCATTCGACATGTTTCCGGATTTTTTGCGACAATTACACCCCATACTCGCCGCCCTGGCCATGGCTGCAAGCAGTATATCTGTCGTGACCAACAGCTTAAGACTTTATAATGCAAAGATTATGTAAAATCGTCTTATTTTATGTTTTCAGGCAGAATTTCAAACCCATCTGAGCAGGAGAATAAAGATGCATCCAATTTTTTTACAAATCGGCCCGTTAACTATCAGGTGGTATGGTCTAATGATAGCCATTGCATGCCTGACCGGGTTTTGGATCGCACAAAAAGAAGCAAAAAGAAACCAGATAGAAGCCCAAAAAATTGAAAGCTTTTTTCTTTTTGCTGTTCTTTTTGCCATTGCAGGTGCCCGGTTCTATTATGTCGCGTTTACAGAACCTGCTTTATTTTGGGCGAATCCCCTTTCGGTACTGGCCATTTGGGAGGGAGGGCTGGCCATACACGGTGCGATTTTAGGAGGCCTTTTGGCCTGCATAATTTATACATGGCATCAGAAGATTTCCTTCTGGAAATTTGCAGACACCCTTGCACCTTCACTTGCTCTTGGTCAGGCGATCGGCAGAATCGGATGTTTTTTCAACGGGGATGCCCACGGTTATCCCACAAATATGCCGTGGGGGTTGATTTATTCACCTGAGAGTCCGGCAGGGCAGATGTATCCGGGACAACCTCTGCATCCCACTCAGCTCTATGAAATGGGTTTTAACCTGATTATTTTTGGAGTGTTATGGACGATTAGAAAAAAGATTAAAATAAAAGGTAATCTATTCTTGCTATATACGATTCTGTATTCTGCAGGCCGGATATTTGTAGAACATTTCAGAGCTGATAAGCTCACCTATTTTGGCAATATTTCCGCAGCCCAGTCCATTGGGGCTTTGGGTATACTCACAGCATTGATCCTGATGATTGTGCTGCGCAAAAAAGCAATTCGCATATGAAACAAAAAAGTTTTGCGGATAAAATCTATCCACTACAAGTTACATGAAGCAGATACGAAATTCCTGCAATTATTGATAACATTTAAAAATCAAATAGTTATGATAACAGCCTGCCAAGTGGCACAGGTTTTGCTTTATTAGTTTGTAAAGCCAATATTAATAAGGAGGATTAAACATGACTCATTTAAACACAAACAATAAACAGAACCACAAAGATCCTGTATGTGGAATGGACGTCTCATCTGAAAATAACTCAATCACTGCTATCTGGAACAATCAGACATATTATTTTTGTGCACAGAATTGTCGCAAAATATTTGAAAAATCACCTGAAGCCTATCAGAAAGAAAGTTCATTTTTCCTTAGAAGATGGTGGAATAATTATCTTAAACGTCTGAACAAGGTTACCAATGGCAAACCACAATGTTGCGATTAAAAATTATGAAATCCCTTGTGATCATGGACTTTTGGGGTTCTTATTTCAGGAGGTGCACATGATTAAAAAAAAATTTACGATAAAATTTCTTCTTGTCCTTTTATTTTTTGTTTTAAGTACTGGTGCGGCTTTTGCGAACAGTATGGGTCAGGGAACAATGGTTGTGGGATATCATATGATGGATACAGGCGCTGGTATGGGATGGATGATGTTTCTGTTCTGGGGTCTTGTGCTTGGGATTCTCATTCTTGTTATTCGTTGGATTTTAAATCTTCCCCAAAGGGAAAACCGTTTTGAAGAAATGCAGACAAGTGCCTCGGATATTCTAAAAGATCGATTTGCAAAAGGTGAGATTGATATCGCTGAATTTGAATTAAAACAACAAATCATTGCTGATTAGATAAGGTATTTATACTTGTGATTTTCCTAACTCAAGGGTCGCCAGAATTTTGCATCTACGGCTTTGCGAACCTCAATTATGTTCTTACCGCTTTTATATTGGGAAAGGGCAAAAAATGCCTGGTCCTGGCATATGCCGCAGGAAACGGCATGGGTGTCTGCATAGCAGCTCAAAAGGCTTTTGTGTCCAATGGTTTCTTTGCAATTGCAATAACAATACATGCTGTCCAGCAACACGGGATTTTGCTCTGCAATTTTATAGGCCCTTGCAACAGTACCTGTAAACTTTGCCGGTGAGAGGGTAGGCCGGTTCTCTCCGCCTCTCAAAAGGGTCAGGATCAGTAAACACCTGAATCCTGTATCCTTTTGTTTCCATTGCAGTGTATGCCTGGGCCGAGCTTGTTAAACCTGTCAGGCAAACCATTGACAAGAGCAGGGCATACTTGATTTGGCGAAAGATTTTTCTCAGATTAACCATATCCCCCTTTTTGAATATAAGGCTTTTCAAGTTGATTTTTAAAGTACTGAAAGATTTTGGGTGAGGACCAGTCATAGGCACCTATTATTTTTTGTAAAATAATACCATTTTTATCTATGATAAAACTTTCCGGGACCCCTGTGGTCCGGTACAGGTTCTGTATGGATCCTTTCTTATCAAGCAGGGCTTTGAAACTCAGTTTGTGTATGTTCATGAAAGGATCGACAACTTTTTTGCCTTGTGTGTCAATACTGACAGCCAGGACCACAAAGTCCTTTTTTTTGAATCGATTGTAAAGTCTTTCAATAGAGGGCATTTCTTCTAAGCACGGCCGGCACCATGTGGCCCAGATATTTAATAAAATAATTTTCCCTCTGAAATCAGACAGACTCACATTCTCTCCATCCAGATCCGGAAATGAAAAATCCGGTGCTTTTGTACCCTTTGTGATGGGAGGTTGTCTTGTGAATTTGAAGCCTGTATTATTCCCAGTTAAAAAAAAGAGGGTACCAATCCCTATGCTGATTATAAAAAACAGGATTCCTGTCTTGATTTTTGTTGATATTTCTCCCATAGCAAGCGCCTTGCCTTTTAAAGTTTAATCACAAGCAAAATTTTAGCTTCATTTAATCGTTTTCATTAATCATGAATTCAATAAGGTTTCGGCTTTTTTTACTTTTCCAGTCTTTATACCCTGGAGCATATGCTTTAATATCACCCTTACGATTAATCAGTAAATGGGCAGGGGTTCCACGGATACCATAATCACGAGCAACCTGGCCTTCAGTGTCTAAAAGGTTGGGAAATGGAATCCCTGTTTTGTCGACATATTTTTTTACAAGTGCTTTTTTTTCTTCTATATCAATACCAAGAATAACAAAATCTTCATCCTTAAATTTGTTATAAAGATTAATCAGGGAAGGAAACTCCTTCCGGCACCAACTTCACCACGTTGTCCAGAAAAAAAGAAGAACAACTTTTCCGCGGAAATCCGTAAATTGTACTTGTTTGCCATCAAGGTCTTCCAAAGTGAAGTTCAAAGCAGGGATTTGCTCTCTTGCCTGAATAAACCCTACGTCAAGGAACGGATCTTTAGCTGCAAGAGTCTTTGATAAAGGTATGATTGTAAATATGGCAATCATCAAAATGGCTGTAAGTACTTTGGGGAATCTTTTCATTTTTATCCCTTTACTATTCTGATAAAATTATTTTAATTAAATCTGCCTGGGTTTTTCTGGTATCGCTCTCTTTTTTATTAATATTAGAAATGTTAAAGCAAAGTTGATGCCAGAGGATCGATTATTTTATATAACCTTCTTATGCAATGGTGCCAATTATGTCCCTATATATTGATTATCCGGCATTTCTACGAAAAGAAATGAAAAGCGACTATTTTTTTTCAAGCTTATAAGAATAATATTTAGCCACGGCTTTGTTGCGGTTATCGCAAACTCTGTGAATCAACTGTATAATTTTGATGCACTTCTTGAAATCGATTGTAGAATATTATGCAAACAATGAATTTTCATCAAGGCAATAATAAAATAAATTTAAGTTATAAATTTAATATCTCCTTTACTTACAGCAGATTAAATGGATTTTTATATGATTTTAATAGTCTTGGTATTGTTCTTGCTCTGTTAGAGATTCAGTTAATTTGATTTTGTTGAAATTTTAAAAAAATATGTCAATTAAGAAATCAGCAAGATCGGTTTTGTTGAATGAAACATCAGTTAAGGAGAAAAACAATGAAGAAAAAAACAATTTTTAAATTTACCACCATTACGGCATTCCTTTTTCTTGTGGCAGGGATGATATTTTTTAACCCGATAAATTCCTTTTCATGCGGATTCGGAAACTCCGGGGGCAGTGATTTTGTACCCCAAAGGCAGGCTTCTAATTTTGTAAACCAGGCCGCAGGCAATCAGGCTGCAACAGCCATTGGACAGGAAAAGGCTAAAAGTATCGTTAAGAGCCATGTGAGCAAGCTTAATCCGGATCTTGCAATCGGGAATATCAATGATGCCGGAGGTTTTTTTGAGGTTGAAATTCTTAATAAATCCGATGAACTGCTCCAAGTGGTAGGGGTGGACAAGTATTCCGGACGTCTGATGCTGTTAAATTGATAAAAAGACCTTAACACATGGATAACAAAAAAGCAGATCTAATATATTTTGCACTGGTGATATTTGTGGTTGCAGCTTTGCCTTTTGGCATATCAGCCTATGACAGACACATCTGGAACCAGAAAATTCCACAGGATGCAAAAATCTTTAACTTGACCGGGCATACCCGGAAAGGGTGGGTTTTTGGAACTATTGATGCCTATGATGTATTAACCGTCAGCCTGATCCCTAAGGAATTCACGCCGCCTATAATCAAAGTAAACAAAGGGGACCAGGTGGTACTAAAGCTGACCAGCTCGGATGTGGTTCATGGATTCAGCCTTAAGGATTTCGGCATTTTTATCAATGAAGGGATTCACCCGGGCAAACCCCAAATGGTCACTTTTATTGCGGATAAGGAAGGCACATTTACCTTTGCCTGCAATGCGATCTGCGGCAGTCATCACGAAAATATGTTCGGTACCATCATTGTTAATGCGTGATATCGGTTCAATGCGTGAATAAAGGGTTAAGGACTAAATTTATGACAATTGTTGAAATTGCCTTGTTCTAAATGGTAGATTATGAAAACATGTAAAATACTAATTTGCGAAAACCCATCTTAAAATCAAGATACTATTTTCCGGAGTCTGTTATGAGAAAGACCGTCTTTTTTGCCACATTTGTCAATTTTATACTTATAGTTGCTGCTTTTCAACTGATCATGCCCATCACGTCATGGTCTTCCCAGAAAAAAAATACTTCTGTCATAAGGGGTGTGGTCGCCTCCCAGTATGGGATGGTTTCAGATGCCAGGGTCAGGATCGCAGGAAGCAAAGATTTCACATTAACAGATATCAATGGCCGGTATACCCTTGAAACCCCGTTGTTTAGCAGCAGGGCCATTAAAATTACGGCCGGCAAGGACGGGTGGTTCAATAATTCAGTAAACGCACTGCCCGGAAACCAGAATGCAAATGTCATGCTTTTCCCCATACCGGAAAAAGATAATCCAAATTACAGGTTTATTTCGCCGGCTGTTTGTGCCAGGTGCCACAATACTCTGGCAAAATACTGGGACAAATCCAAAATGGCCCACACCACATCCAATGTAAAGGTAATTAACATGTTTAACGGCACGGATGCCACAGGCCGGGAACTGTCCGGACCGGGTTACAAAATAGATAACCCGGATAAAGACGGCAATTGTGTGTCTTGCCATGCTCCTTCTGCCGCAGTAACAAAGGGTGGAGCCAAAGATATTGAACAAGCCTTATGGTCCCCTAAAACTGAATGGGACGGCATCAGCTGCGATTATTGCCATAAAATTCGAAAAGTCACCAAAACCTCTGACACTCCAAGTCTGTTCAAGTCTCACCTGAGGCGGCAGACCCCTTTAACGGGCAACTCCATCCTTGTGTTTGGCCCCTATGACGATGTGGTAAACACTGTCATGTCAGCTTCCTTTAGTCCTGCTTTTGACAAGGGTAGTTATTGTGCAGCCTGCCACAGCCAGATAAAAAAATCTGACAGCAAAGAACCCTGGAACAGAAAACAGGTTTACACGGATGAAGAATGGCAAGGTTTTGATATTGGAGATGATTCAGTCATCCCGGTCCAGACCACTTACCAGGAATGGAGAAGCTGGCAGAGTAACCTTCCTGCCGATGACAGCAATAAAGGGAAAAGATGCCAGGACTGCCATATGAGCTGGAGAAAAGAAATGCTGCCCTATGATAATTATGTCATTGAGGGCCATGCCAGGGATATGTGGGGGACAAAAAGAGATCCCCAGAATATAAGACCCCATCATTTTGACGGCGGTACTGAGATACAATTGAAAACCGCTCTTTCAATGGAAATTGAAGGGCAGATCAATGATAATATCCTTGATGTTAATGTTTTTATCACCAATACCAACGGGGGTCACTGGATTCCCACGGGAGACCCTATGAGAAATGTGATGCTGATCCTGTCTGCCACAGATTCACACGGCAAGACATTAAAGAAAATAAAAGGGGAAGAACTACCGACCTGGACTGGGGTTGGAAAAATTGAAGAAGGTAATTATGCAGGCCTTCCCGGAAAAATGTTTTCAAAGGTCTTAAAAGACAAAAAAGGCAATATTAATGTGCCTTTCTGGAAAGCAACCGAAGTGGCTGCCGATACCCGGATCAGACCCAAAACCACGGTTAAATTAAAGTATCAATTTAAAATTGAAAACCCTGATGACGAGCCTGCAGCAGAAGCAAAACTGATTTACAGGCCGTTTATGAAATCTCTGGCTAAAGTTAAAAAATGGGAAAACAATGATATTTTAATTACGCAAAGTGCCTGGTAAGAAAAGGAGAATTTAATTGAACAGCAAACGAATTTTAATTTTTGGTTTGATTTTTCTGATGATGACAACCACCCATGTCGTTGCATCTGACCTGTTGTCCGGCATTGTTAAGGCGCAAGGGTTGAGAAAACCGGATAATATCCTTGTATATCTCACCAAAACACCAGACCAGATAACGCCCCCTCAAGAAGCCTTTGTTCTGGACCAGAACAATCTGACCTTTCTGCCACATACCCTGGTGATTCCCATGGGTTCAACCGTGGCCTTTCCCAATAATGACAAGGTTGATCACAATGTGTTTTCCCTTTCCAGGACAAAAAAATTTAATTTCGGCAGTTACAAGCCAGGAGTTAGCCATAATGTCATTTTTGATAAACCCGGTATTGTGGAGCTCAGATGTGATCTTCATTCTGAGATGATCTCTTATATCCTGGTCATGAAAAATTCTTATTTTGCCTTAACCGATAAAAAGGGTAACTTTAGTATTGATGTTAAAGGGCTTGCGCAGGGTAAGTACACTCTTAAAACCTGGCATGAAAAGCTTACAAACAGCAAGCTTGCCCTTGAGCTACCCGCGGCTGTGAGCCAAAAAGCGATCATTAACCTGAAAAGAGGGGCACCCGGTGTGCTGTATAAATAAATGATAACCATAGAAAACAGCAAATTCCTTTATAAATGCTGACTTTTATGAAATCAAAAATCATACGGGTTATACTCATCATTTTTTTGTTTTTCGCGGCAATAGGCCTGCCAAGGTTTTTTAAGGAAATTTCAGGCGAAAACAAAACCCATGTCATTGAACTTGTGGCAGGAAAATATGGATATACTCCGGAACGGATCTTTGTCAACAAAGGCGACACTATCATTGTAAAACCAACTTCCAAAGATGTGACCCACGGATTTCTTTTGGACGGTTATCCCGTTGAATTCATCATCAAACAGGGCGGTATCGCATACCAGAAATACGAATGGGAAGATGATGCGGGAAAACTTCAAGCAGACTGGGACAAAGTCACGGAGATTGAATTTACCGCAGACAAGTCTGGCAAATTTATTTTCCGCTGTACCCAGGTTTGTGGGAATCTTCATCCCTTTATGACGGGAGAACTGATTGTGGCACCCAACACTCTGTATTATACCATGATTTTTCTTTCCATCTGGGTGGTCATAAGCCTGTTTTTATGGTTTGGATCAGGCCGAAGGCCCTTACAGAAGAAAGGCAAAACCCTGAATCTGTTTGATATCATCCCCGGACTGAAATGGCTGATGAAACGCAGAAGTTTCCAGTTTTTTCTGCTGTTCCCGGGATTTGTCATCTTTTATCTGTTCATCATTGCAAGTCTCAAAGGAAGCCCTGTAGGCAACCACAATATTGCCATTATTATAGTCTGGATCCTATGGTGGTTCCTTTTAAAATCAGTCTTTGTTCCCCTGGGCGGCAGGTTGTGGTGCATGATCTGTCCGCTTCCGGCACCTGCGGAGTGGATCAGCAGAAAAGCCTTTACTGCTGTAAGATTCATTAAAAAGCCCATTAAAGGCAACCACCACAAATATACGGGTCTTGGTCTTGACTGGCCCAAAAAATTAAGAAATATGTGGCTCCAGAACATCATCTTTCTTTTAATGATCTCCTTTGGCATTATCCTGATCACAAGGCCTGTGGCTACTGCCACCATGTTTCTCCTTATTCTTGCGGCAACCCTGGTCATGGCCTTTATTTTCAGGAACCGGGTTTTCTGCCTTTATCTATGCCCTGTGGGGGGATTTTTAGGCAATTATTCCATGGCTTCCACGACTGCTTTGCGGGTCATTGACAAGGATGTCTGTAAAAAACACAAAAACAAATGCTGCCTTAAAGGGAGCCCTGACGGCTGGGGATGCCCCTGGAACCAGTATCCCGGCACCATGGACCGGAACAATTATTGCGGACTTTGCACGGAATGCGTTAAAACCTGTCCGGAAAACAATGTGGGATTCTTTTTGCGACCCTTTGGTTCTGACAGGACCGTTAAAGACTATTCAGAAATGTACAATATACTCATTATGCTGGTAGTGGCCATTGCATTCAGCATCACCATGCTGGGTCCCTGGGGATTTATTAAAGCGGCGGCTAATATTACAGAGTCCAGGCAGATCTATCCTTTTCTGATTTATATCGGTGTTTTATACACCATGTCCTTAGGTGTTTTTCCTGGGATATTCATCTTTCTTTCCAGATTATCAGCAAAATTTGCCGGATACAAAGGAGATGTAAAGAAGCTTGTCCTGCAGCTTTCCTATATGTTGATCCCTGTTGGCATCTTTGCCTGGATCGCTTTCAGCCTGCCCTCCATCATGGTCAATTACTCCTATGTGCTCAATGTGCTGTCAGATCCTCTGGGATATGGATGGAATATTTTCGGAACCGCCAATGTAAGTTTTAACCCTTTTTACCCGGAAATCGTTCCCTTGATTCAGGGGCTTTTGCTGCTCACAGGGCTTTATTTTGGCATCAACAGGGTGTATCTATCTTTGACAGGCCTGATTGCAGACCCATCAAAAAGAAAGAAAGCCATTTTGCTTCCCGGTTTTTTTGCCCTGGCAGTGGTCAATATTTTTTTAAAACTCTATCTGGGGTAATGCCAAAAAAGATCCTTCCCGTCAAATCACTTTTTTGGATGCCATGCCGATGTCTGAGAGAGTCACTGTGATGATCTCATAGATAGTCGTGGCAAGGGCTGCAACAAAGGCCATCATTACAGTGATAAGAATCACGATTCCTGTCTTGGTATCCAATATGTGTAATGCTGAAACCAACTTGACAGCCAGGGGCATAGAGAACCAGCCGATAACAGTAGAAAGACATACTGCAAAAATCATGCGAACCTTATTCGCCCGAGCGCCGCTGAATATCCCAAAGATAAAAATCACCACAGCCAGCACAATAGCAACTATAGACAAAGTATCATTAACCACCGGCCAGACAAATAATGCAATATTTTCTGACGACATAGTCCACCTCCTAAAATTATTTTAACGTTGATGGGATCGAATCCCCTACCCTCCAGCATAAAATATGATGGCCCTTTAATTTGAAATATACCTTGGCTCATCAGGTATAGCAACAGCAATATAAAACTCAAATCAAAGTGAAAGTCAGAATCGTATAATGGAATCAATGAGTCGTGGGATGCCGGGTTCATAATCCGTTTCAAAATATCCTGTGATTCTTGTATGATTCTGGCTTCATAGTCCTTTAATTCATACTGCTTGATCAGGTAGGCTATCAGTTCATTTTTTAAACCCGTCAGCCTGCCTTTCTCTTATGCTGTCAAAGAATCATCTTCAGAATAATCTGTCTGTAATTTTTTTATCAGATCAATCGGTAGAGCTTTGTTGACAAATATTTTTTTAAAATTATTTTTTACACCAGATTTTCTGCACTGCGGTTTTTATGAGGTGCTAAAAAAAAAATAATATCTTTAATCCTTTGGCAGTGGTGCTTTCCCATATGTGATGATTAAAAGTCTTTTCATGTTGACAAAAAAACATCTCCTATCATAAAGTATTTTTAGGTTATGATATGTTTATCAAAGGAGGATAGCCTATGTCGTCGCATATAGAAAAAATTACTCATTTTTTATTGGCAATCATTTTTTTTATATTTTTGAGTTTCCACCTATGTTTTGCTGGATTGAGTTTGAATACCCAGACTTTGCATTCTTTGGACAGCACATTTCTTTTTAACGCAAGCTTTGCCCTTGATGGAACGATTGGCATTGTGTATAAGGATTCGGGCAAAAACGATATCACATACAAACATGTTCAGGCCGGTAGCATGGCGGCCGGGGAAACCATAACCGAATTTTACTACGGATACTATGGTACACCCTGCATAATCTATGACTCACAGTCCAAACCCCATGTTTTCACCACTCAATCACTGGATATTGTCCATTTCTATAAAAATAACAATGCGTGGGAAAAAGAAACGGTATTCACCCTGGATAAAACTGCTTATCCCACACTCAGCAATCAGGCCATTACTGTTGATGTAGACGGTAATGACGGTTTTCACATTCTTAGCTCCGGTGATTATTCCATATACTACATATCCAACAAGGGTGGGACGTGGTCCAGTGAACCATCCATCGTTGACGAAATACCAGATACCCATGTCAACATTTTTGGCATGAAGATATCCATCCGGGGTGTTCCGGATATGGCCATAGACAAAAGCAGCAATGCCCATGTGGTCTATTCAACCCTGTATGAGACACGATATCTCACCAATGTATCAGGAACATGGACTTATGAAGATATTTACAAGGACCAGGATATTGATTACTGGCCCGCAGAGAATCCAGCCATTGCTCTGAATATGAACGGCAATCCCTCCATCGTGGGAACAGAAATGGGACACGCAGTTACAGGTTCTGTGACCTATGCCAGGCTCAGATTCATCACACGCTCGGGTCCAAACAGTTGGAATCAAGTGGTGGTTGCTGAAACAGCCGACAATTATATTGGAAACGACGGCAACAATTATACAGGCGTTAATGCACAGCTTGTTTTTGATGCCCAAAATCAACCGCACATCCTGTTCTCTGATCTTGCGTCTTTCCACAATCAAAGCGGTTGGAATTATACCAAAGACGGACAGATCCGGTACGCTGTTTTAAGTGGCGGGCAATGGAACATAACCAATTTGTACCCACAATCTACGAACGACGGAGAAATGCACAAATTATGGTTACACGTATCTTTAACCAGCTCTGCAGTATATATTATGGGTCAAGAAGTAGTTCGGGTAGGCAATGTTTATGACCTCTATAATGATACTGAAACCTACAATTTGCTTTATCTTGCCTCCCCTTTATCCAGTTCCGGGCCTCCAAATGCACCGGTTTTAGCCATGAAAACTTCCGGGACTGTCCTTGCTATCTCCTGGAACAATGTACCGGGAGCAACAGGTTATACCTTATTCTATGCGCCTTATCCAGGTGGTGTTCCGTTGGAGAGTGTTGATCTTGGAGCCATCACATCAGCCAATTACAATCTCTTTTCTGGGGCGGCATATTACCTTGCATTAAAGGCTTACAACAGTTCTGAAAACAGTGATTTTTCCAATATTGAATTTTTTATAATTCCCTGAGCGGAAATTTGAATTATTTTAAAGGGTTAGATCAACTCTCAACATAAGTCTATTATTATGGGGTAAAGCCCTTCATTTAAAGGGCGTTGACTTCTTTTGGCAGTAGTGATGGCAAGACAAATCCAGCCAGAGAACATAAGTATTCAAAGTCTTATGATATTTTTATTTAAGGCATGATACTAGATATTGTGTTTCAGCTTTCGTAAACCCCTTGATCGTCAATAGCCTGTCCCCTGGCTTGGAGATTTGCATCCGGGGTAAACTGCGAAAGATTACATCCCGGGGCCAGGATGGATCCCCCGGCAACTTGGCAAAGCTCAGGGATCGGTGGATAATTTTTATTCACAGTCTGGATAATTTTTATCCAGTTCCCTGGGCAGTCTGTTTTTTTCAGACTGCCGCAAACAGGCAATCTTCTTTAATATCAAAAGGATACCATTCCTGGCATGAAACTTGAAATGTTAAGCATCAGGTAAGGTCTTGAGAGGGATTGAGGCCATTTAATAATAACTAAGACAATTCGGGGGTGAACCCAATGGAAATGACTCAGACAAGGAAAACTGAAGAAACAATACTGAATATGGAAAAGATTGATGGCGTGTATACAAAAAAGAAAGTCTTTTTTTTGAAACATTGGTGGAATGAATATTTGGGCCGATTGAATAAGGTTACCAAAGGCAAACCCCAATGCTGCAAATAAGAGAATGATTTTTTAAGGACAAGACAATGAAAATTAAAACAAGTTTATTCTTTGTATTATTATCCGCTTTTTTCCTGTTGTCCGCTCATGATGCGGCTTTTGCCGGATGGGGGGATAATAGCTATGGATATTCCGGCGGCCATATGATGGGGGGAGCTGGATATATGGGATGGTTTATGATCATATTCTGGGGATTGTTACTTATCGCACTGATTTTTCTCATCCGCTGGATTTCACATTTGCCTCTGGGGAAAGAAGCAGGGCAGGGAGCTGACAAAAAACCGCTGGACATTTTAAAGGAGCGCCTGGCCAGAGGAGAGATCGAAATCGATGAGTACAGGGAAAAAAAACAATTGCTTTCATAGAATTCAGACTATAGAAAACCATTCCATTCTAATTTTAAGGCATCACCCCATAATCCTTGAGTTTGAGGTGAAGGGTCCGTCTTGCGATACCCAGCCGTCTTGCTGTTTCACTTTTATTATTTCCGGTTTTGTCCAGCATTTTTAAGATTGCCAGTTTTTCAACTTCGTATAAGGTTTTCTCCCCCAGATTGATCTGACCTGTGTTTTCAAGGGATTCAGTTCGCATGGGGGACCCGGTTTCAATCTGAATATCATCTTTGCCCAGAAAATCACCACTTGACAGGATCACACCTCTTTCCAGGGTGTTCATCAATTCCCTGACATTTCCCGGCCAGTGATATGCCACCATTTTTTCCATGGCTTCCGGGGTAAATCCTTTAATGGCACGATTGTTTTTTTGGGCATATTCTTTTAAGAAATGCTGTGCCAGAAGCTGGATATCACCGGTCCTTTGCCTTAAGGGCGGTACTCCTAAGTTGATCACGTTGAGCCGATAATATAAATCCTCCCTGAAATCGCCCCTGGCAATCAAATCAATCAGGTCTTTATTGGTTGCAGCGATAATTCGAGTATCCACTTTAATGACTTTTTCACTGCCAACAGGGGTAACTTCGCGTTCCTGCAAGGTCCGTAAAAGTTTTACCTGCATGGACATGGAGGTTTCACTGATCTCATCTAAAAAAATGCTGCCCTTGTCTGCCTGTTGGAATTTACCCTCCTTGTTGCGGCTGGCTCCGGTAAACGCTCCTTTTTCATGTCCGAATAATTCCGATTCCAAAAGTGTTTCTGTGATGGCTGCACAATTAATTTTGATAAACGGGCCTTGTTTTCTCAGGCTGTTATAATGGATGGCGCCTGCGATCAGCTCCTTACCCGTGCCGGATTCGCCGTTTATCAATACAGTGGCATCTGTTTTAGCTACCTGGGATATGGTCTGAATCAGCTTCTGCATTTTTTCATTTTTGCCAATAATATTATTACAATCAAAGTTTTTGCCCAGGGTTTCTTTTAAAAGAAAATTTTCCTTTTTCAACTGCGTATGTTCAAGGGATCTTTGAATAGTGATCCTTAATTTATCAAAATCAAACGGCTTGGTCAGATAATCATAGGCTCCATTTTTTAATGCTTCAACAGCTGTGTCAATGGATGAAAATGCCGTCATTATAATGACTGGTATGGCCGGGTTGATCTTTTTGATTTCCACCTGTGCCACAAGTCCTGATACTTTAATCATTTTTATGTCCATCAGGACAAGATCATAGGGTTTTTCCGTGACCATGTCGATGGCGGTCTGCCCGTCATCTGCTTCTGCCAGGTCATATCCCCATTTGTTCAACAAGGTTTTAAGCATATTGCGATGGGTCTTATCATCATCGACTATCAGAATATTACTTTTTTGTTTATTCATCTTCATTCATTTCCTTGTCAGGTAAAATAATAGTAAAAACAGTTCCCTGGCCAGGCTCGCTTTTCACTTTAAGCTCTCCTTTATGGGCTTTGACGATATTATGCACAATGGCAAGCCCAAGACCCGTCCCGGAAAGTTTTGTGGTAAAATAGGGCTCGAAAATGTCGGGAAGCTCTTCTTTTTTTATGCCGGATCCTGTGTCGGAAATCGTGATCATGACCTTGCCGTCAGATTTGTCCCGGGAAAGCTGGATATGGAGTCTGCCGAAATCTTCCATGGATTGGATGGCATTCAGATATAGATTGAGCAGCACCTGCTTCAACCGGTCTTTATCTGCATATATGCTGCCTACGTCTTCATCCAGATCCATTTCAATGGCAATATTATGGAGCTTTGCATCATGCTCGACAATTTTAATGGAATCCTCAACCAGCGATTTGATATGGACCGGCTTTTCCGATACCTGAACCGGCCTTGCAAGCTCCACAAGCTCGCTGACCACATGGTTCAAGCGGTCCACTTCCTTTATCATCACATCGGCAATATCAAAATTCTGGGTACCCTTATCAAAAATTTCCTTGAAAAAAGTGGCATACCCTTTTAATGAGCTTAAAGGGTTCCTTATTTCATGGGCAACGCCGGCAGCAAGCCTTCCAATGGCAGCAAGCCTTTTATTTCTCTCGATTTCATTTTTCAAAAGGCTAAGCTCTGTCAGGTCCCTTAAAATAACCAAAGCCCCCAGAGATGCGCCGTCGTTATCCATTAACGGGCTGACCACAACATCCAGAATAATTGGTTTTCCTTTTCCATCCCTGACCTTAAGTTCTTTTTCTATAAGTCTATTATGGGAATGTATGGATTGGACCAGGTCCATGAGTTTTTGGGGCAGAACCTGTCCTGCAATCCCCTGAAGGTCTTTTGCCGACGGCAAATTCAACAATGCTTTTGCTGCTGGATTGACGGAAAGTATATGGTCATTATTATCCATGGCAACAAGTCCAATGGGCATATTTTCCACTAGATTGTCGGAAAAAATTTTGATTCTCGATAAAGAAGACCGGGTTGCACGATATCGCTGGACAATAAAAACCAGAATAAACCCTGTCAATCCGATCAAAAGAAGAATGATGGCCATCATAATACTGTGCTGGATATCGTTTTGATCAGCCTGTTCAACTATTTTCATATCCAGTCCTACAAAAATAATAGTATTCTCATAATCAATTCCAATATCAAAATTTTGCCTGTGCATGAGTTGATGCATGGGCATCATCCCTGAAAGAGCTTTTTTTGCCTGTTGCATGATAGGAGAAAATTTTTTATAGACCTGAAATACATTATTTCCGCTCTCATCTTTCTTGATCCTCCAGATGGCCTGGTCAGAGTCTAAAGCTTTGACCAGATCCAGATCCTGTCCATATTTTTTGCCTATTTTTTCCTCTATGCTGTGCACAAGAATCGTTCCGTCTTTATTAACAATAAAAAGGTAAGAAATATCCGGCAAAGAAGCCGTTTCCCGCAACAGGTTTTCCAAGGCGGCTCTGCTCCAGCCCATATTCATCATCCCAGTTCTTGTGCCAGCCTCAAAAGCCTTTATCAATGCTGTGCTTTTTTCAAATAAAAGCCGTATGCTCTGGGTCTTCTGCCGGTTGATCCTGTCCAGTGTCATATAAGTAAAAATAGGGAACAGTACGATAATTGTGCCGATGAGAATGAGAGGCGGGATTTTTGTGATTAATTTTATTTTTTTCATAATAAAGGCATATTTTCTAATCTGTTTTTGTTTAGAATTCAACTCTGTCTCTTGTTAATGCATCATTGATGCCAGCATTAAGAAATCAGTCTTGCCCGAATAAGAAAAATATGCAACCAAATTAATAGCGAGGAATATGAAAAAGAGCCTGCAACACGACTCAATCCGAATAATAATTACAATAATATATACTGTGGTACAAGGCAAATTAATTAATTTCGGGAAAATTAAGTTGAACAAATTGTTCATCAGAGCATTGTAGATAGTTTGATTAAAAATTGATCCAGCTTTTTGGCAGAAATTTTTATGGCTGTTTTCAGTTCCGGAGCAAACAAAGAAATTTTGTACTCTTCCAGAAGCCAGAAGAAGTGTTCGACCTTTTGGGATTTTTCTGGTGTTGAGTTCTCGGAAAGTGAGGCCAGGAGACTATTCAGATGAATAGTGTAACCTGTTAACCGCAACGCTTTTTTTTCTTCCTTTAAAGGATTGTCAACCGCTCTTTGGGCCCTGATCCTGGTACAGGCGATATAGCGGTGAAGATGTTTGATTCTTTCGTAATCATACAGGTCAACAAAATTTTCAGGCACAAGGTGTTTGAGATCTTTGAACAGTCCGGTTAATATTATAAAGATTTTTTCTTTTTTCTGATGTTGAAAGGATAATTTCTGGATAAGTTCAAAGCAGGATTGATATTCCTGGCCCAGAACAAGAAAGGTTTTAATAAAGTCCTGTCCAGTGTTGTAAAGATGCTTTAATTGGGTTTTGGCATGAAGTTCAAATGCTTTTTTTGTTCTGATATTTTTTGTAAACAGGGTATGGGTGATCAGGTTGAACAAGGATTGCTGAAATTTTGTCTGGCCATTAAAATAAGGCGCCATCTGCTTAATTCCGGAAGATGCGTTGATGTCTTTTCTAAGGGCTTTGAAATCATCTGGATAATATAGTTGAAATAATTGTCTTATTCCCTGGCAATGAGATTCAAAAGCCACCTGTTCTGAATTGAAAAGCCTGAGGGATAATATTTGGGGTCTGGTTTTTGAATCAGGCTTTGTCTCAATTTTCAGGCCAGGAAAGGCTTTCTGGGTAAATTCCTTGTCCGGGTTTATGATAATAAAGTCTTCAAGGTCTTTAAAATTCCATTCTGCGATATCCGTTATTTCATGCTTTTTTTGGGCTTTTTCAAAGGCATTGTTTTTTTGAGGAATGGTTGTTTCTGAAAATTGGTTTAAGACAGCTTTATCCCGCAAAGCTTTTATCTCATTGCCTTTTTCATCCCGGATGGAGAATCTCATTTTTAAATGATCGGGCAGGTCTTTATCAGACCAGAGATTTGCCGGGATGACAAAATTAAATCGCTTTTGAATAAAAGCGGAAAGCAGTGAAAACAAGGGGGCATCTTTTTTTGGCAGTTCTTTTGCAATGATGGCTGCTTTTTCAGATACAGGGACCAGTTTTACCCGGTATTTTTTGGGGAGCGCCTTTATAAGGGCGGCAATTTTTTCTTCAAACAGGCCTGGAACCAGCCTGTCCACACTGTTTTTTGAAACAAGCAGGGCTGAGGCAGCAGGAACGTTCATGGTGATGCCATCTTTTTTAGACCCTGGATTGAATTCATATCCTAGCCTGAATTTACCCTGGGCCATTTGCAGGGTATCGGGAAACATTGACAGTTCATGTTCATCAATGGCAGATTTTTGAAGATCTTTCATTGTCATTTTTAAAAAATCCTGGTTTTTCTGGTCTTTAATAAATTTGGAAAAGGTTCTGATATTATAGAAAGGCTCTGGCAGCCTTGACTGGTAAAAAGCAAAGATATCATCTTCTGATGCCAGAATATCCTTTCTGCGCCGTTTATGTTCAAGGGTTTCAAGTTCATCAATGAGGTGAAGATTATGGTTCATGAATTCAAATTTCTGGTGAATTTCCCCCTGGACAAGGGCATGGCGGATAAATATTTCCCCTGATTCTTCAGGGTTTATCTTGCCATAAGCAATATTTCGATCATTTACAATAATCAGTCCAAACAGGGACACCTGTTCTTTTGCAATAACTTCTCCGCGTTTTTTTTCCCAGTGTGGTTCAGAATAGGTATGGACACAAAGGCCTTTCCCAACCTGTTCAAGCCATTCAGGATCAATGGTGGCAACAGTTCTTGCAAAAAGCTGACTGGTTTTCACAAATTCCGCCGCAACTATCCAGTTTCCGGCGGTCTTAAAAAGACCTGATCCGGGGAATATCATTGCCTGCTGGCCCTTTGCAGCGCTGAAGAGGTGCTTTTCCTTTTTATGGGCAATATTGGCAAGATACCCGGCTAAAATGGCTTTATGCAGGGCAATATATAAAGGCCCGCCAAATTCAAATTCTTTAGCTTTCATGCCAGTGGTTCCTGTTGGAGGGGTAAATTCTTTTTCACCCTTCAAATCATGGTCTTTCAGTATTCTGATAATCTGGCCATGAATTTCATTCCATTCCCTCATGCGCTTAAAGGACAGGAAGTGATCCTGGCAATATTTTTTGAGTTTTGAACGGGAACTTAATTTTTTTTCAGCAGTTTTAACGGCATTCCAGATGTTTAGAAGCGTAACAAAATCCGAACCAGGGTCTTTGTACAATGCATGTTTTTGATCGGCTGCCTGGGTTTTATCTGCCGGTCTTTGCCGCGGATCTGAAATGGCAAGGACAGTTGTAATGATGGCGGCCTCCTTTAAGCATCCGTTTCTGTCGGCTTCTATCAAGATCCTGGATAATTTGGGATCTATGGGAAGCCTGGCCATGGTACGTCCGATTTTTGTCAGAACATATGTTTTTTTCTTTTTTTGTATTTTAAGGGACTTTTCTTCTTTAATAGCGGAAAGTTCAAACAGGGTGTCGAATCCGTCCTTAATACTTTTGGGCGCGGGTGCATCAATGAATGGAAAGGTAGCGACATCTCCGAGATTTAACGAAATCATTCGTAATATGACTTCAGCAAGGTTGCTTCTTAAGATTTCAGGGGAGGTAAAAAAAGGCCTGGCCCCAAAATCATCTTCATCAAACAGCCGTATGCAGATTCCATTTTCCACCCTGCCGCAACGGCCCAGTCTCTGGTTGGCAGAAGACTGGGAAATAGGGCTTACTGGAAGGGATGTGGTCCTTGTCCGGGGAGAATACTCAGGAATCCTTGCAAGCCCTGTGTCAACTACATATTTAATTCCGGGTATGGTCAAGGAGGTTTCTGCCACATTGGTTGAAACGATGATCTTTCGTCCAACCTGCCGGGAAAAAATTTTGGCCTGGTCATTTGCTGAAAGCCTTGCAAAAAGGGGCAGAACCGTGACACCGGGATGATTTTTTCCCCGGATCAATTCTATGGTTTCTCCGATATCCTGCTCTGTGGGCATGAACACCAGGATATCACCGGCCCTGGATTGGGAAAGAAGAAGATTTGTTGCATCTGCTGCAGCTTCTACATACCCCTGGTCTTCAATGGTCCCATTTTCATCCTCTTTATTTAAAAAGGGCATATAGATAGTCTCGACGGGGTACATCCGTCCTGTGACTTCAATGATAGGCGCATTGTCAAAGGCTTTGGAAAATTTTTGCGTATCAATTGTGGCTGATGTGATTATCAGTTTGAGATCATCTCTTTTTTTAACCAGATCTTTTAAAATACCCAGAGTGAAGTCAATATTCAGGCTTCTTTCGTGGGCTTCATCAACAATAATGGTATCATAGGCATTTAAGAACCTGTCGCCTTGAGTTTCCGCAAGCAGTATCCCATCCGTCATTATTTTTATACAGGTCTGGCCCCGGGTTTTATCATCAAATCTGATTTTATATCCCACAGACTGGCCAATACTTTCATTGAGTTCATCGGCAATTCTTTTTGCAACAGTGATGGCAGCAATTCGTCTTGGCTGTGTACAGCCTATCATTCCTTTTATTCCCTGTCCTGCTTCAAGACAGAATTTTGGAATCTGGGTGGTTTTTCCGGACCCGGTTTCCCCGGAAATAATAACCACCTTATTGTTTTTAATGGTATTGATGATGTCTTGTTTTTTTGAGGTGATGGGCAGATCAGGGTTAAAAATTATGTTGGAAGGCCTGCTGAACTGCCGGTCTTTTTTCTTTCTTGTCACGGGTCCTCTTTTCGGGTCTATTGTCGAATCTATTTTTTGGGATTTATTCATAGCAGTTGAATAGTAACTTAAAGTTCAAAAATGTCAAATTTTGAATCTTTATTTCTAAAATATGGTTGACATGAAAGACAGAATAAGAGACAAAGAAACCTGTTTAAAAAATTGGCCAGGATATACAATAAGGTGATGAAAAGACTTTAAATTTGGATATACAGGGGGAAAACAATAGCATGGGAGATACAGCTATTAAAATTGGAGGCGCAAGAAAGAGCGTTTTTAAAGATAAGGTAATGAAGCTTTTGCCCGATGGCGGGAATTTGAATGCATGCCTGACATGCGGTGCATGTGCATCCGGCTGTCCTGCAACCGGTCTTGAGGGAATGGATCCAAGAAAATTTCTGAGAATGGCAGCTCTTGGAATGGATGAAGAGATATTGAGTTCAAACTGGGTATGGATGTGTTCAATGTGTACACGGTGCATGTATGTGTGCCCGATGCAGATTAATATTCCTCAGCTTGTTTTTAATGCAAGGGCACAATGGCCAAAAGAGAAAAAACCAAAAGGGATTACAAGTTCATGTGACATGGCATTAAAGAACGATACCTGTTCTGCCATGGGTGCCAATGAAGAGGATTTTCAATTTGTTGTGGAAGATGTTCTTGAAGAATACCAGGAATCACAGCCTGAGTTTGCTGAAATGAAAGCAGATGTAAACCGGGAAGGAGCTTATTACTTTTTGAACCAGAACTCCAGAGAACCTGTGACAGAACCCGATGAAATGGTTCCACTGTGGAAGATCCTTCACCTTGCAGGGGCTGACTGGACATATGGTACAAAAGGCTGGGCAGCAGAAAATTATTGTCTTTTTGCTGCAGACAATGAAAACTGGGAAAAGATTGTTCGAACCAAGGCAAAAGCAGTGGAGGATCTGGGCTGTAAAGTCTGGCTCAACACGGAGTGAGGGCACGAACTTTTCGCAGTCCTGGTAGGACTGAAAAAATTCAACATCCCTCACAACTTTGAAATCAAAAGCATCATTCAGTTGTATGCGCAATGGATAAGAGAGGGGAAACTTACGCCCTCATCTGACTGGAACAAAGACAGGAAAATCAAGTTCACCCTTCAGGATCCCTGCCAGCTGGTGAGGAAAACCCTGGGTGATCCCGTTGCAGAAGAAATGAGATACGTTGTCAAGAAAGTTGTAGGGGAAGAAAATTTCATTGATATGACACCCAACAAATCCAACAATTTTTGCTGTGGCGGCGGCGGTGGATTCCTCCAGTCAGGTTTCCAGGAGCAAAGACGGGCCTATGGCCAGACCAAGGCCAACCAGATCCTTGCAACCAATGCAACCTATTGCATCACACCATGCCATAATTGTCATGCCCAGGTGCATGATATATCGACAGTCAATGACCATGCATGGGAGACCGTTCATCTGTGGACACTCTTAAACCTTTCTCTGGGGATACTTGGCCCCAATGAAAGAGCATATCTTGGTGAAGATTTAAAAGAAGTGGATGTGTTCCACCCGGAATCTGCCATGTAGTTTGCATATCTAAAATTTTAAGATTAAACCAGCCTTATACAGCAAGTAATTTGCTGTATAAGGCTTTTTTTATGGCTTATATTTTTAAAAATAAAAATAAAGATTTGAAAATTTTAATAGTTTGCCTAAGAAAATTAATTGTGATAATGAAATCTGATCATGACTCAAATTATCAGTATAGCAAACCAGAAAGGGGGCGTTGGAAAAACAACGACCGCTGTTAATCTTTCAGCCGCTCTTGCCACAATCGGAAAAAAAGTATTGCTTGTTGATTGTGATTCCCAGGCAAATGCAACAACGGGTATGGGGATCGATAAACCCTCCCTGGAAAATTCTTTGTACCAGGGCCTGATTGGTGAGATTGGGGTTGATGACATTATTTTCACCACTATTTTACCTAAACTGATGATGATTCCGGCTGATTCGGATCTCATAGGCTTTGAAATTGAGATGGTGTCGGAAAAGGGCAGGGAGAAAAAGCTTAAAACGCTTCTGGAACCGGTAAAGGGAAATTTTGATTATATTATCATTGATTGCCCGCCGGCTTTAAGTTTGTTGACATTAAATGCGTTTGCAGCTTCAGACTCAGTTTTGATACCTCTTCAGAGTGAATTCTATGCCCTGGAAGGCCTTGGGCAACTCCTGGATACCATTAAACGCGTTAAATCATCTTTTAATCCCGGATTGAAGATCAAAGGGATCCTTTTGACCATGTATGACAAACGAACAAATCTTGCTCAAAATGTTGTTGAAGATGCAAAAAAATATTTCAAAGATATGGTTTTTAAAACAAAAATACCGCGTAATGTGAAGCTTGGAGAGGCACCAAGCTATGGATTGCCGATTATTTTATATGATAAGCTGTCAACAGGTTCAAAAAGTTATATTACTTTTGCAAGGGAACTTCTAACACGGAGGTGATACGTAACCCGGAGGTCACACGTAACCCGGAGGTCACAGGTAACCCGGAGGTCACAGTTAAAATGATGATGAAAAAGAAAAAGAAAAACACTGGTCTGGGAAGAGGGATTTCAGCATTGATCCCGGATTTTGGCATGCCTGAGAGCGATAGCAGTCCTGATTTTTTCATGTGTTCTATTGAAGAGATAAAGCCCAACAGGTATCAGCCACGAACCGTGTTCAATCAGGAAGAAATGGACCTGCTTAAGGAATCCATTGCACAGCAGGGTGTTTTGCAACCTTTGCTGGTAAGACATATTGATGATTCCTATGAATTGATAGCAGGGGAGAGAAGACTCCGCGCTGCCAGGGAAGTCAATTTGAGCCATGTGCCCGTGTTTGTAAAAAATCTGACAGATGAGCAGGTCCTGGAAGTTTCCATTATTGAGAATATTCAAAGAGAAAATCTAAATGTTCTTGAAGAGGCAGAGGCTTATTATAGATTGATTAATGAGTTTAATTATACCCAGGAAAAAGTTGCAGAAAAAATTGGCAAGAACCGTTCTACAATAGCAAATCTGATTCGTCTCAGAAGTCTTCCCCAGGTGATTAAAGACAGCTTGATTGCAGAAAAAATATCCATGGGACATGCAAGAGCTCTTTTAGGTGCTGGTTCCCAGGAAAACCAGATTTATCTTTTTGAAATAGTCCTTGAAAAAGAGTTGTCTGTGAGACAGACTGAAAAACTTGTCAACAACGCCAAAAAAGAACCCCAGAAATTTCAGAAAAAAATATCAGCAGCAGAAAAACAATTTCTTGATGAAACCTGTTCAATCCTTTCCAATCATATTCAATCCATAGTCAAAATTAAAAAGATCGGGGATAAAGGCAAGATTGAAATCAATTTTAAATCAAAAACAGAGTTCCAGCGTCTGGTCGATCTTTTGACTAATCTTTCATGAAAATAGTTGTTGCGAAAACCGCCGGGTTCTGTATGGGAGTCCGCCGTGCTGTGGATATGGTGCTGGATGCATCTAACCTGTCACAGGAACCCATTTATACCTATGGGCCTTTGATCCATAACCCCCAGGTCCTTGCGATGCTTGAAGAAAAAAAGATTTTCAGGATTGATAAAATCCCTGAAAAGGGTAGTGGTATTGTCTTAATCCGGGCTCATGGTGTTCCGCCGGAAGATGAAAAAGCATTAAAACATGCCGGCTTTATGGTTATAAATGCGACCTGCCCAAGAGTTGTAAGGGTCCAGGTGATTATTGATGAATATGCCCAGAAAGGGTATTCAACTATTATTATCGGGGATGAGAAACACCCGGAAGTCGTGGGTCTTTTAGGATATGCAAAGGGAAAAGGGCATACCATAACAACCATGGAACAGCTTTGTACACTGCCTGAGTATGAAGCTGCGGTTGTAGTTGCTCAAACCACACAGGATACAGTCTTTTATGATGAAATAAAGGCATGGTGTAAAACCAATGCACCCCATTATAAGATATTTGATACTATCTGCGGCTCCACGGAAAAACGCCAGGCTGAAATCCGTAAACTTGCCGGGGAAAATGATGCAGTAATTGTTGTTGGAGGAATGCAGAGTGGAAATACAAAGCGACTGGCACAGATTGCATCTGGGACAGGCAAACTGGTTACCCATATTGAGGATGTTTCCCAGATTGATTATGGCAAACTGTCATCGGCCAGGTCCGTTGCGATTACAGCCGGAGCGTCAACACCAAACTGGATCATTAATGATGCATGCAGGGAAATAGAAAACAATCTCCAACATCAACATGGCGTGAAAGCCTTTTTGTTCTTTGTTCGTGATTTTTTGCTGAAAACCAATATAATGGCTGCAGCTGGTGCAGGATTCCTGACCTATGCATGTTCCATACTTCAGGGAATTGCCAGAGATTTTCACCATGCATTGATTGCCACGCTCTATATCCTTTCAATGCAGATATTAAACAATTTGTTTACGATTAAATCTGATAAATATAATCATCCCCAAAGAGCTGTTTTTTATAAAAAAAATAAATTTTATCTGTGGACTCTTGCCATTTTATCGGGTTCGGCAGGGCTTTACCTGAGCTTTCTTGCTGGAGCATTATCTTTTTTTATTTTGTTTGTCATGAGTCTTCTGGGGTTGTCATACAATTTGAAAATTTTTTCTTTTAAGTCAAAAAAGGGAACTGTTGCAAGAATAAAAGATATCCCCGGCTCAAAAACCATTCTGATTACAATAGCCTGGGGAACAGTAACCTGCCTTTTGCCGGCAATGGCAAATCAAAGCGGTTTGATGTCTGTTACCATGGTGTGCCTGTTTGCCATGGGGCTTGTATTTGCGAGAACTGCCTTTTTTGATATCCTCGCCATTCAGGGTGATAGAATCACAGGCAAAGAAACTCTTCCAACCCTTTTAGGGGAAAAGCGGAGTTTTGAAATCATACAATATGTGTTGCTTGTTGATATGGGTATTATTATTTTTACGATTCTCACCAATGTGCTGGCAATAAAGGCGTTGTTTTTTGCTTTCATTCCATTGATGATGCTTTTATTAATCAGGTTTTTTAAAAACAATAGTCTTATTTCTGGTGTACATCGAGAATTTGTGATTGAATTTTCATTTATTGCCACGGGATTGTTAGCAGCAGTGATTTAACTTTTAAGCTTTAAAATCTTTAATTTTTCTATCCTTTTTTTGCCATAAGGCATTCAGCCAGATGCAAAACCGGTCTTTATAATCGGGGTCATTAAAGTAATCTCCGGTCAGAGACTCAGTTAATGGTATGACTTCAAAGTCAATAATGATTTTATTGACCCTGCCTGAAATATATTCCCAGAAGGTTGGAATCTTGTCTGGATAGACAATGGTAACATCAATGATTTTATGAAGATATTCTCCCATGGAACTTAAGACAAAGGCTATTCCACCTGCTTTCGGGGTCAACAGATGATTAAGATTATTATTTTGGGATGCTTTTTTGTGCAGGGTAAATCTTGTTCCCTCAACAAAATTCATGACAGATACAGGAGTATGTTTGAATTTTTCGCATGCCTTTTTTGTTATTTCAAGATCTTTCCCTTTTAGGTGAGGATTTTCCTGTAGCTGTTTTTTTGAATACCGTTTCATAAAAGGAAAATCAAGTCCCCACCAGGCAAGTCCCAAAAAAGGAATCCAGATCAATTCTTTTTTTAAGAAAAATTTCAGCATGGGAATTTTCTGGTTCAGGGTTTTCTGTAAAACTAAAATATCCACCCAGGATTGATGATTGGAAATAATCAGATACCAGTCTTTCCCTTCAAGTTTTTCAAGCCCCCTGATATCCCAGTCTATTTTACAGAATAATTTTGAATTTAATGAATTAATCCCAATCCAGAGAGTGGCAATGGATATAAGAATTTTATCAAGGATAACAATAAAGGGACGAATCGGGATAATAAACTTGAATAAAGAGATCAGAATCAATGGAATTGTCAAAAAAATTGTGTTTAATGCGTATAATAAAAGCGATAGAACACCTTTGAGTGGGATAGGTAGAAAAGAAAGCATGAGATATTCAGTCTGTTTTAAAATTCATTATATGTTTTTTTATGGTTCTTCTATCCAGTCCTGTCTGTTTTGCAACTTTTTCATAGTTGCCTGACTGGTCATACAAAAGTTTACAATATCCTGATATCAGGGATGGCACAGTAATGTTCCGGTCCAAAATTCCTTGTAAGAGTTCCTGTTTCAGGGAGATCATTTCTTTTTCTTCTGTTTGTTTTCCTTTATAGTCGCGTCTTAATAATACACTTCTGACACATTGCTCAAGTTCCCGGACATTTCCTGGCCATTGATAATCCTTTCCAAGCCGGCGGTCAATAATTCTTTTGACTTTCTGGATTAATTTTTCAGAACGTGTGCCCGTCATTTTCTGGATGGTAAAGTCAAGGAGATCATCCAATTCCAATGGTCTTTCACTTATTCTGGTGCTAAGGGATGGAACTTCAATTATATCGGAACAAAGTCTGTAATAAAAATCATCCCTGAATACCTTGCCGTCGAGAATTTCTTTTTTGGGGCGGTTGGTGGCGGCAATGACCCTTCCGTTGAATCTTGATGTCGCATGGGTTCCCACTGGTGAAAAATCTCTTTCCTGGAGAACTCTTAATAATTTGATCTGAACATGGTTGGGAATTTCACCGATTTCATCCAGAAGAATTGAACCATGGGGGCTGCAACGGGCAAACACGCCCTGGTAATCATCAACGGCCCCTGTAAAGGCCCCTTTTGTGTGGCCAAACAGTTCTGATTCAAGCAGGGTTTCAGGGTATTGGGAAAGGTTCAATGAAGAAAAGGCCCGGGTGAAACTCTGGGTAAAACTTAGCTTTTTTTCATCAAAGGGAATATATCCGCTGCTGCCGATTGCTTTGGCCGCAGTCCCCTTGCCCGTGCCCGTCTCCCCTAAAAGAAGGGTAGAAAAATCCTCCATTTTATTCCATAAAAATTTATTGTAAAGTTCAATATTATAAGTGAAAACATTGTACCATAAATGTTTTTTAAGCTTTTGCATGCATGGACTGCTTCCCACAAGGGAGTTGGAAATAAAATAAAAGGCCCGCCTAAGCTGATAGGAAAGGGCAAAATAGTGGGGAATGCTTTTATCGTCAAACCCTTTTATTTGGAGCATGTGCATGGCTTTTTCTGCAAAGGGAACCTTGATTGATATGTCTTCGGCTTTAATTTGATCTTCTATCAGCAGATCAAAATCATCTCTGAATTTGTGAAAAATATCAAACAGAAAGACAATTGTAATGATTTCCCTGTCCTGCCCCTGAAACGCATTGATATTGGCACGACCCTGCGTTTCAAGTTTTTTTATCCTGCGATCAACCTCTTTGATGCACAGGTCCTTGCTTTCCCGGCGGTCAGCCAGAGGAAAAAGTCCTGCAATTTTAATATCCAGTTTTTCTCTTAAATCGCTGAACGGGTTTGCAAAAGCGGCATTATGAACCGTTTTAAAAAAAATGCGTTCTTCGGAAGTCAACTTTGCTTTTTTCAATCCTGATTCTCCATGGAGTTACAGCTTGTTAATGTACAATTTTGTACATGCCATATGCATAAAAGGCAAGAATAAAAATTGTCTACCAAGGCTTAGAAAAACTCAACAAAGGAAAAATTCTTTTATTCTATGTACTTATCTATTTTATGGCCTGTGGCACAATACTTGAAAGGTTTTATTGGGTTTGATAGGGTTTGAACTGTTTGCGAGGGATAGTTGGATTAAATGCCTGGAAAGAGAAGTAATAACCACCTAAAAATATTTATGGAGAAATACTTATGATTAGAAGAATACTGAATTCAAGACTTCCTTTAATGGTTTATAACCCGGTAAAGGTTTTTGATATAAAGTATTTTAAAGATATTTTCAATGCTGGCGCTCTTCCCATATTTGATACGGAGTTTTTAACCCATGATGACATACTTCAAAATACATCCTTGCTTTCCAAAGAAGAGTTCAGCTTTGGTATCAGACTTTCAAACCAAGATACAGAGCTTATCCAGAAAATTAAACATCAGCAGATGATCAACCTTGATATTTTAATTTCTCCTATTGGCAAAGATGATACACCCGCAGATTTTACAAATTTTTCAGAGACTAAAATAGTCCTGGAAATCAAAGATATTAATATAAATGATAAGATAAAAAAAATTTCACCCCATGCCCTGATCCTGAAAGGGAATGAGGCAGGCGGCAGGGTTTCAAGATACTCATCTTTTGTTTTGATGCAATGGTATTTGGAAAACCATGAATTGCCGATATTTATTCACGGCGGTGTAGGAAAATATACGGCTGCCGGTATGTTTGCAGCAGGCATTTCAGGCCTTGTAATGGACAGCCAGTTGCTCATGACAGATGAAGCTCCTGTATCAGATAACTTTAAAAAATTTTTAGCCATGGTGGATGAAAGTGATTCCACTGAAATTACTTATAATGGCAGCGATATTTACCGGGTGTTTGCAAAACTTGGAACTAAAATTGTTAAAGAACTCAAACTTGCCGCAGTTGAATCTGGTAATGATCCCCAGGGAAAACAAAAGATTTATGAGTCCATCACCACCCATATGACAGCCTTTGACAAAGAAGATGTCCCCTTTATCCAGTCTCTTTTCTATTTGGGCCAGGATGGGGTGTTTGCAAAGGATTTTGTCAAAGACTCAACAGGTCTTACACAAATTATTTCAGATTTTTTCAAAACCATTGGTAAGAATTTAAATTTTATAGATGAATTTGATCCGATAAAGCAAGATTCTCCTTTTGCCAGGGACCAGGGAACAAAATTACCCTTGATACAGGGTCCCATGGCCAATATTTCTGATAACGCGGATTTTGCCAATAAGGTTCTTGAGCATGGGGCGCTGCCTTTTTTTGCAGTGGGAAGTCTTCCAGAGAAGCTGGCAGAAAATATGCTAAAGGATGGTGCCGGGAAAGTGGATGTTTTTGGTGCAGGATTAGTGGGCATTGAAGCCTTTAACCCGGCAGTAAAAAAGCATATGGATATGGTGAAAAAGTATAAGGTTCCCTATGCGCTTTTTGCAGGCGGAAATCCTTCCCAGGTGGCGGAGCTTGAAAAGGCAGGGACCAAAACCTATCTTCATACCCCCTCGGTTTCCATGATGGAAAATGCCCTGAAGAGCGGATGCAAACGTTTTATCTTTGAAGGCGGGGAAGCCGGCGGCCATGTAGGCTCACTTTCTTCCATGGTGTTATGGGAAGATGCTATTGCCACTTTAATCAATAAAAATTATGATCTGTCTGATGTATACCTGGTATTTGCAGGTGGCATCTCCACCTGTTTTGCATCATTTTTCATTTCAGGACTCACATCCTTTCTTGCGGCCAGAGGGACAAAAATCGGTATCCAGGTTGGAACAGCCTATCTTTTTGCCGATGAAATTGTTGAAACCAAATGTATCAAGTCTCAATATCGTGACATCATTATCCGGGAAAATGAAACCATGGTAATAGGCAAAAGTTTAGGATTGGCATCCAGGACCGCACCCACAAGGTTTGCCAGGATGATGCTTGAAACTGAAGCTGAGATGATTAAAAATAAGGATAGCCTTGAGACAAGAAAGCGTGCCTTTGAAAAGAAAAATATCGGTTCTTTGCTCATAGGCGCAAAGGGCTTTCTGCCGGATTTTAAAAATCCAGGGTCTGAGCATTATACCTGGTTTAAAGATGAAGAGCATAAGGAAAAGGGCAATTTTCTTGTGGGGGACAGCCTGGCCTTTTTTGATGGACCTGTAACCATAAAGCAGATTCACAACAGATACTTTGAAGCCAAATCAGAACTATGCAAAAATATTAATTTTCTTGAAATATTTTCAAGTTCTAAAAATAAAATCAATGATGAGATTGCCGTTGTGGGTATCGGTTGTACCCTGCCGGATGCTGATGATCCTGATCACTTGTGGGACAATATTTTAAACAAAAAATATTCCATAAGCCAGATGCCAAAATCAAGATTTGATCGCGACCTGTATTATGATCCTGATAAAAGTGCGGAAGATAAGACCTATACCATCCTTGCCGGCCATGTTGAGCATTTTGAATTTGACAAGGCACGGTTCGGGTATGCCGAAGGCAAAGAAAAAAGACTGTCCCGCAGCCAGAAAATGGTTTTGCAGACAGCATATAAGGCAGTAGAAAATGCAGGGCTTCTGGGAGATGACGATCGTTTTGTCTGTGATGATCCTGCAAAAACTGCAGTTATTATTGCAACCTGTCTTTCCAATGAGCTGAGTAATGATATTCAGCTTAAATACTGGTATCCGGAATTGGTTTCCATGATGGAAAAAACAGATGAATATCAAACTTTAAATGATGATGAAAAGCAAATCGTTAAACAGGTCTTAATGGAAGGCATGGAGGCCAAGAGCCCTGGATACGATCCAGTTCATGGTATCCTTTTAAATATAGAAGCCTCGAGAATTGCCCGTCACCTGGGGGCCAGGGGGACAAATTATGTTGTTGATGCAGCCTGCGCATCTTCAGTGACTGCCATTGATGCTGCAGTGGGAGAGCTTTTGTCCGGTGATCACGACCAGGTGATTGTGGGTGGAGTCAATACCCATCTGGCACCGGAATCCTTTGTCGGGTTCGCAAAAATGGGAGCCCTGTCCAAAAATGGATCCTATCCATTTGATGAGCGGGCTGACGGGTTTATCCTGGGTGAGGGTTCCGTTGTATTTGTATTAAAAAGAATGAAAGATGCCATCAGGGATAAAAATAATATTCTGGGTGTTATCAATTCCATTGGTTCAAGTTCTGATGGAAGGGGCAAGGCTATTGCCGCACCAAATCCGACAGGGCAGGTGTTAAGTGTCCAGCGGTGTTTTGAAAATATCAGACCCGACATTAAACCTGAAGATATCGGATTTATAGAAGCCCATGGTACATCCACAACAGTTGGTGATCAGGCAGAACTTGGGACATTGAATTCCATATACAAGAATTCCAATGCCGGTATCTCTTCCATAAAATCACAGATCGGCCATCTTTTAGGCTGTGCAGGATCAGCAGGGCTTTTAAAGGCATTATTGACTGTTAATAAGGGGAAACTGCCACCCAATGGCCGTTTTAAAACCCTTTCAAAAAATCATGATTTAAAAGAATCTTCCCTGTTTATTGTAAAAGACACCCAGGAATTCAAATCTGAAAAAAACAAATCCAGGAAAGCCGCAGTCTCCTCTTATGGGTTTGGCGGAATTAACTATCACATGGTTGTTGAGCAGATGACGGATAACTATCAAACTATTCCAAGGGATATTTTTGTTGATCCAGGCTATGACTTTAATGATGACCGAATAGTGGTAGCGGGGTTAGGTGTATTTCTTCCCGGGGCAAAAAACACACAGGAGTTCTGGGAAAAACTTGAATCAGGGGAAAAACAATTGTCCCATATTCCTGCCAAGAGCTTTGATAATGATGCTTATGCAAATCTTGATAAAACCTCTCATTACAGGCTTCCCAAAGTCAATGCAGGGGTTGTCAGGGAAGTAAAATTTAATAATTTGAAATACAGAATGCCCCCAATGATGGTTAAATCTATTGAAAGAGGTCAGATCTTTGGGCTGGAAGCCGCAAGCGAGGCACTTGAAAGTTCAGGCCTGCTGGATCGCTTAACCGCTTCCAATAAGGTTGGAGTCATTTTAGGCACCATTGCAGGAGAGCGGCAGAGTAAAAATATTGTAAGGGTAAGAAAACAATTTATTGGTAATATAATTAAAAATTGTCAGGATATTGATGCCAAAAAACTTGATAAGGTATCAGATGCACTTGTGGCATCCATCCGCAATACGATTCCTGAGAATAATGAAGATACCACACCAGGGCTTTTGTCCAATATTATCTCCGGCCGGATAGCAAATTATTTTGGACTGAACGGTGCCAATTACGTGATTGACGCATCCTGTGCATCAGCATTTGTTGCCATGCGAAATGCCGCCCGGAACCTGAAACACAAAGATCTTGATTTTGTCCTGGCAGGCGGAGTTGACTGCAACCTTTATCCTGCCGTTCTCATGGCCTTTAAACGCCTGGGACTTTTATCGGAAGGGGACTGTAACTTTTACGATTCAAGGGCAGACGGGTATGTCATGGGAGAAGGTGCAGCCATCCACATGATGACAACCTATAAAAAAGCCCGCGAGTATAATATGGAAATTTTAGGAGAGATCAACGAAAGTGCCGTTCGCTCCAGCGTGCCGGATCATCTGCTTGCCCCTTCGGAACACACCTTTGTATCAACCATAAATGAAACATATTATAAATCCGGGATCAGAAAACAGGATATCAATCATCTGGATGTATTTGCATTTTCCAATATTTTTGGTGATATCGTGGAAAAGCAGGTGATTGAAAACTGTTTTGACCATGAAATGCATTGTGGAAACATAAAATCCCAGTTCGGGTATTTCAAAGCTGCAAACCCGGCCGTTGCCATGGCAAAAATGATGCTGATGAGCCGCAAGGGAAAAATCCTGCCGGATTTTAATTATGATCCAGAGCACTCCATTTTAAAGGACGGTAAAGTTTTAAAACCGACTCAACAGATAGTTGTAAAACCCAAGGGCCAGCCCTTCAGGTTTGCCGCCAATGTCAACGGCATTGGCGGTAATCATTGCCATATGATCATGAGTACGCTTCCTGCCCTTCTTGAAACCCGGGAAAAAATAGCACAAAAACAGGAAAAGGCGGCTGCAGGGGATGATATCGTATTAATAGATCATGCCTATTCTGCTGATGGCATGGGCAAAAAAATGAGAATGGTTGCCCTTCTTTCCGGTCAGGGTGCCCAGAGAAGCCGCATGATGAAGGAACTTTTTGAAAAAGATGCCCACATCAGAAAAGTTATGGAAGCCGGGGAACTAATTTTTGTTGAACAAAGGGGATATTCTCTTTTAGACATGATGTTTGGCACGGATGATGCCATTAACTCTACACAAAATACCCAACCTGCCGTCTTTTTATCTTCAGCAGCTATTTACAGCAGATTGTCCCAGGAAGGATTTTCTCCGGATTATTTTATCGGCCACAGTGTGGGTGAATACACAGCCCTTTTTTGCAGCGGAATGCTTTGTTTTGCCGATGCAATGCGCTTAATCATAAAACGCGCTGACCTTATGTATGAAACCACATTAAAGGTTCCGGGTAAAATAATGGTGGTATTTAAAAATGAAAAAGAGACAGAGCATCTGATAAGAAAATCAAATATTTCTCACATCTATATTACCAATAAAAACAGTGAAAAACAGACGGCTGTTTCCGGTAAGGCTGATGAAATTGAAAAATTCTGCACCTTTTTGACACAGCAGGAGATTTTTTATAAGAAACTGAATCTTACAGGGGCTTTTCATACACCGCTTCTTAAAGAAGCTTCAGACAAGTTAAGACAATATCTGGACACCATTACCTTTAATGACACCCGGTTTGGAAGAATCATTTCCAATTGCCTTGCCCGTGCCTATCCGGAAACAAGAGCAGATGTAAAGGATCTATTGGCAAGACAGATTATTTCACCTGTTGAATTTATAAAATCCATTGAAAATGTATATGAATCCGGCCGGACCCATTTTATTGAAATCGGGCCGTCAAGGCTGCTTGTGAACCTTTTGAAAAATATCAATATCGGGGAATACGGCACTGCCGTATCGGTTGATGCAAAATTAGGTGAGATTAAATCCTTTGAAGCCTGCAGAAAATATTTGCAGGATTGTAACAGCATTTTTGAGACAAAACCTGTAGCAGCAATCGAAACAAAACTTACCCCAAAACCTTTTGAGGAGTTACCAATCATTAAAATGTCGGAAAATTTTGAATCCTTTAAGCAAAATAACCAGAAACTGGTTGATCAGATCCTTTATAAGGAATATTTGCACCAGAAACGCCAAACTGCCATTGATGCCATTGAAAGATATGATTTTGATACACAGAGAATAGTGATCTCAGGAGTTTCTGTAGGGCTTCCGGGCAAAGACAGGCGTGTCTTTGCAGCAGATAATTTTGATGCCATTTTAAATGGTGAAAACTTTATAGAATCCCTTACACCTGAAGACCAGGATAAAATAATAGATAAAAATATTACCAAGTTGTTTAAACAGCCTGATGGAAACGCCAGGTTTGTGCAGATCACCAAAGCTGAAGATGTTATCCATCTGGCAGGGCAGTTGGGATATTTTGATCTTATGGATGAATACGGGATTAAAGAACAATACGATATTACCATGGCCATGAGTATTGCCGCCGGTATTGAAGCATTAAAGGATGCAAATATCCCCCTTGTCATGCAGTATAAAAAGATAAAGGATGGCAAAGTCATGATCCCGGACGGGTTTGCGCTTCCAGAAGAGATGCAGGAAGATACAGGGGTGATTATTTCATGCTTATGGCCCAGCCAGGAGACCCTGATTGAGGAACTGGAAAAATATTATTATCAAAAGTTCTTTCTCAAGCCCTATGAAGAGTTTGAAAATATCTACTACTATCTCATGGAAAAAGTCACAGACATTGAGATAAAAGAACAGATCACGGAATGGTTTTTCAAAGCCAAGTCAGGAAAGAAAAAAGAGTTTAAAGCGTTTAAGTTTGACCGGTATTTTGCAGGTAAAATCACACCTTTAGGGTCTGCCTATCTTGCCCAGATTATTAAAGCAAAAGGACCCAACACCCTTGTCAGCGCAGCCTGTGCGTCAACAGCCCTTGCTATTGGTATTGCCGAAGACTGGATCAGGGTCGGAAGATGCAAAAGAGTTATTGTCATCGGTGGTGAAAATGCCACATCTAAAAAACAGAACCAGTGGATCGGTTCCGGTTTTCTTTCCCTGGGAGCCGCAAGCATTAAGAAAAGGGTTTCAGAGGGTGCAAAACCCTTTGACGAAGATCGAAACGGCACCATCCTGGGAGCCGGGGCAGTGGGGCTTGTTATTGAGGCTGAATCCTGTGTCAAAGAAAGGGGAATGGAAGGACAATGTGAAATTCTTGGAACCCATATGGCCAACTCTGCATTTCATACCTTCAGCATTGATGTGAAACATCTGGCAAAGGAAATGAATAAATTCATCAATAAAGTTGAAGCACGAACAGGTCTTAAAAAAGAAGACTATGCAAAAAAACTTCTGTTCATGTCCCATGAGACCTATACCCCGGCCAGGGGTGGAAGCGCAGATGCGGAAGTGACAGCACTCCAGACTGCATTTGCCGATCATCTGGATTCCATATGCATTTCAAATACCAAGGGATTTACAGGTCATACATTGGGTGCAGCCATAGAAGATGTGGTCATGGTCAAAGCGCTCCAGAAAAGAAAAGCCCCTCCCATTGCAAATCTTAAAAAAATACCTGAGCATTTTAAGAATCTCAATTTTTCCGGTCAGGAGAAAATTAATTCTGAGTATGGTCTCCACCTGGCTGCAGGGTTTGGATCTCATCTGGCTTTTCTATTTGTCAAACGGGTGGAGGAAAACCTGGTTGAAGGAAATATAAAATACCAGAACTGGATAAAACAGATCACTGGATCACAAAATCCTGAACTCAAGATGATTGATAATACCCTTTGTGCTGTGGCTGGTGGAGAAGCCTTGCCGCAGACGATAAAAGAAACAGGGAAAAGCGCTGCCCCTGTAACGATAGCCATGGCCGTAAAAGCATCTATGCCAGCCCTGCCGGCAGTACCTGCACCCGTTGCAGCCATGACAAAAATGGCTGGTGCGAATGACGACAAAGCGGTTAAAGAGACAGGTGGGCAAGCATCTGCAAACATTCTTGCCGAGACAGCAAACAAGGCAGACACAAAAGAATCAATTCCTGCGGCAATGGTTGCACCGGTAAAACAAGCAGATGTGTCAGCCAGGGTTAAAGAGGTGATTGCCGCCCAGACCGGATACACGGCCGACATGCTGGAAGATGACCTGGATCTGGAAGCAGATCTTGGTGTAGATACCGTCAAACAGGTTGAGATTTTTGCCAAATTGGCGTCCAAATTTGGGTTTTCAGTTCCAGACGATTTAAAGCTTCGGGATTTGAACACCATTGCCAAACTGGGAGAGTATATCCAGTCCAGAACGGACAAGCCTGTTGAGACAATACCCCTGGAAGCTACATCAGGATCAACCCCGGCAACCCCGGCAGTCCTGGCTGCCTCTGTAAAGGATGAGGATATAACGGCCATGGTCAAAGAGGTGATTGCAGTCCAGACAGGCTACACGGCTGACATGCTGGAAGATGATCTGGATCTGGAAGCAGATCTGGGAGTGGATACGGTGAAGCAGGTTGAGATATTTGCTAAATTAGCTTCAAATTTTGGATTTTCAGTTCCAGACGATTTAAAGCTTAGGGATCTGAACACCATTGCCAAACTGGGAGAGTATATCCAGTCCAGAACGGACAAGCCGGTTGAGACGGTATCCCTGGAAGAACCATCAGGATCAGTCCCGGAAGCCCAGACAGCCCCGGCAGCCCTGGTCGCCTCTGTAAAGGATGAGGATGTAACGGCCATGGTCAAAGAGGTGATCGCAGTCCAGACGGGTTACACGGCTGATATGCTGGAAGATGATCTTGATCTGGAAGCAGATCTGGGTGTGGATACAGTGAAACAGGTTGAGATATTTGCCAAATTAGCTTCAAATTTTGGTTTTTCAGTACCGGATGATTTAAAGCTTAGGGATCTGAACACCATTGCCAAACTGGCCGACTATATTGCTGTCCGGGCAAAAGCCGAACAAACAGCCCGGACAGAATTGCCAACTGCCCTGGAAAGCCATGAGGTGAATCAGGAGGCGGTAAAAGTTGTACCTTTAAATGAAGCGGATGAATTTCCTGATCCTGCATCCCCTATCAAACGCCTGATTATCAGGACTGATGAATCAAAGTTGCCTGAGCTTTCCAAAAATGATTTTACGGGTGACCTTAAGGTTGCAGGCAAAAAAATAATCGTCTCCCTTGACAGCCATGGGTTTGCCAATGAGCTTATTAAAAAAATAAAGCTGAAAAAGGGCGAGGTAATAACCATTGGCCGTAAAGGAGCTGATTTCAAGTTTGACTTAACAGATGTTAAAGCGACACAAAAAAGGGTGGAGGAATTTAAACGAACATATCCTGAAATAAATGGATTTATCCATCTGGCGCCCCTTGATTATTATTTTGACAGGGAAAATCAGAAAACGGTTTCAGATGATTGTCTTAACACCACAATCAAATCTTTTTTTGTCATGATCAAAGCGTTGTTTGAAACCCTTGATCAAAAAGAAACCTTTATCGGTACTATTACATTTGATTCTGTTGTATTCCCATATATGGAAGGCTGCGGCGATATCCATCCCATGTTTGCAGGGCTTTCAGGACTCATGAAAACTGTCAACAAAGAGCTGGCTGACACAAGGGTCAAGGTGGTGGACTTTTCATACAAACAGCCCAAAAAGAGCAGAGCAAAAATAGTGGATACCTTCCTTAAAGAGCTTCTTTGCGGTGATACCCGTTGTGAGGTTGGATACAAGGATAAAAAGCGGTATGTCATTTCCATGAAACATTCCATTGCAGACAAAACACAAAAGGTTATATCAGACAATGATACCCTTCTGGTTACAGGGGGAGCCGGCGGCATTACCTATGAAATTATTAAAAAAGTTGTTGAAAAGTATAAGACAAACCTGATCATTCTGGATATCAATGATATTTACAGTACAGATCCAAAATATCTGGATAAAACATCCAGTGACGTAGAACTCATGGCACAGCTCAGAAAAGATATGCCGGGAGAAAAACCCATTGAAATAAAAAGGGCCCTTGATCGCCTGATCCGGGTCAGGCAGTCTGTTGAAAATATTGAATACTTAAAGTCTTTAGGGGTCAGTGTTGAATACAATTGTGTGGATGTAACCAATGCAAAAGCAGTAAAAGCGGCCTGCGATAAATATGACAGGATTGATGGAGTGTTCCATGCAGCAGGCATGGAAATGAGTCAGTTTATCCCTAAAAAGGAACTGTGGTCCTTTGAGCTGGTGGTGGATGTCAAAGTCAAAGGTATGCAGAATCTGTTACAGGCCTTTAAGGACAGGGACTATAAATACTTTTTTACTTTTTCTTCTGTAACTGCCCGTTTTGGAAACGAGGGCCAGGTGGATTATACTGCAGCCAATGATTTTCTTGGCAAAACCCTTTTCAGACAAAAGCAGCTTCATCCTGAAAGAACCTATAAAGTCTATGCATGGACAGCATGGGGCGGTGTCGGCATGGCAACCAATCCAACAGTGAAGGCCGTGCTTGAAGAAAGAGGAATCCAGTTCCTTCCCATGGAGCAGGGCGTCAAGTTCTTTATGGCAGATCTTTTAGACAGGACTGAGTCTGAAATGGTATTTTCCGGCCTTGATTATTCCTTTGACAAGGACGGTCTTCTGGGAAATCCAATTGATGCCCAATTCCCGTTTCTGGATACCCCCGTGGAAAAAACCTCAACAGGGATAACCTATTCAAGAGTGCTGGATGTTGAAAGGGATGTCTTCCTCCATGACCATACCATGGAAGATGTACCGCTTTTCCTTGGCGCCACAGGTATTGAAACCATGGCTGAGGTTGCAAAATCCCTGTCCAAAGATAAAAAGCATTTTGTTGAATTGACCGACTTTCAGATTCCCTATGGGATCAAACTTTTAAAGGGACGTCCCAAGGAGCTTCTGATTTCAGGAAATTATGAGGGACAAGATCTGTTTGACTGCAGGATAACTTCTCAGTTCAAAAATCCCAAAGGCCTTGTCATGGGGGACCCAAAGCTTCACTATGAAGGCAAATACAGGTTTGCCAAAAAGCCTTTAAAGGCAAAAAAGATCAAACTGCCGGAATTCAATCCTGTATCCTGGGAAGGTGATATTGAACCCCTGGTGTATCATCCCAGGCGGCTGTTTATGTTTGGCCTTTTTGGCACCATCACAGATATTAACTCCTTTGATGGTAAAACATTGGTCACAACTATGGAAGATAAAAGCACAAAAGAGTTTTTTAAAGGTATAACAGATCCCAATTTTGTGGCAGCTCCCATCCTGATTGATGCCATGTTTCAGACGGGCGGCCTTCTTGAGTTCTTTACATCTTCAAGAACAGTTCTGCCCTATAAAATAAAATCCTTGAAATTTTACAAAGATGTTGAAAAGAACAGGGAATATTTTTGTATCACCCAGAAGAAGGATTCAGGAGAAGAAACCAATACCTATGATCTCAAGCTTATAGATAAAAAAGGAAATGTCTTTATTGAGGTGGATGGTTTTGAAATGGTAAAACTCAATCAGCTTGACCCTGAAGACAGGATAATTGACCGGGTTGAGTTTAGTTTTTTAGACGAAAAAGAGGGTTCAAAGGTCAACTAAATGTTCTTAAAAAAAATCTGGTAATTGATCTGAACTTGATATAAATAATATCATTACGTTCCATCCATGCGCTGTGCCATGAGGTCCATAAATTTCAATGGGCCCAGTGCAGGGATAATAAAGACTATGATATATAGGTTTTATTTACTGGGTCTGACAAACAGCCATAGCCCCAACAGGATTGCAGCTGAAAATCCGATCATGCCGAAGATGGAGACCCCGAAAAAAAAGGGAGCCACCTTGAAGCTTAACAAGAGTGAAGAGGCAATGATCAGGGAGGAAATAATGATGGAAACAGATAATTTATGATTCTCCCGATGATAAGAACCGATGATTTTTTCCAATTTCTGGACGTCAAATCCCAGGACAAATTTGCCTTTTCTGGCCTGTCGGATGATGGTGATGGCATCCCGCGGTACTTCCTGGAGCAATTGAAGCGATTCAACCGATACCCGTGAAATATCTTCAGACATCCGTTTAAGAGACAGCCGTTCCATTTTCTTTTTTTTGATAAACGGGGCAGCATATGCCACCATGTCAAAATCCGGATCAAGCAGATGGGCCACACCTTCAACCGCTGCAAAGGATTTCATCATTAAAAAGGTGTCCGGATACAGGCGGAGTTTATGTTTGACCGTTATTTTGAGCAGGTCCTGCAGCAGGCGGCCCATGTTGATATGTTTCAAAGCTTTGGTCAGGTATTGGCTGATAAATGTGGATAAATCCCTCTCCAGAAACCGCATGTCCGGCTCTTCATCATACTCGGTGATTTCTAAAAGGTAATGGCAGGTGGCAGAAGGGTTTTCCGTGACAACACTGGCGATCAGGTCAATAAAGACCTCTCTTGCCCGGCGGTCCATAAACCCCATCATGCCGAAATCAACCGGGCCAAGCACATTGTTGGGCAGGACAAACAGGTTGCCCGGATGAAGGTCGGCATGGAAAAATCCGTATTCAAACACCTGCTTTAAAATAAATTCAGCGCCCTGACGGGTCAGCAGTTTTCGGTTCATACCGGACTGATCCAGCAGGTCCACATCTGAAATCTTGATGCCCCGGACATATTCCATGATCAGAACAGTTTCGGTTGATCTGCCCTGATAGACCCGGGGAATGTGGATGGCGGAATCATAGAGAAACTGCTGGGCCACCCGTTCCATGTTGGATGCTTCCAGGGTATAGTCCAGCTCCTTTTCAAGGGTTGATGCAAATTCTTCAACAATCTTGACGGGCCGGAAGAACGAAAGATCCTCGATATGGCGTTCCATCAAGGTGGCCAGGTGGTTCATGATCTCCAGATCTACCTTGATCTGCTTTCGGATGCGGGGGCGCTGGATTTTTACAGCAACGGTTTCACCGGTTTTCAACTGCGCCTTATGAACTTGACCGATAGATGCTGAGGCAAACGGTTTTTCTTCCATGGAAACAAATGGATTGTCCTGATCTTGGAATTCGTATGCCAGGATTTTTTGAACATCTGAAAATGGGAATTCAGGCACATTGTCCTGAAGATTTTCCAGTTCAAAAATAAAGTGCAGGGGTATCAGGTCCGGCCTGGTGGACAGAATTTGTCCGAATTTGATAAAAGTGGGTCCCAGTTCTTCAAACAGGAGCCTTACCCGCTGGGGCTGTGTCAGCCGCTCAACCCGTTCAGGTTTTTTCCTGGAGATCATGTTCAGGCCGATTCCCAGATACTGGTCAATTTTGAGGACATCAATAATATTGCCGAATCCGTATTTAAACAGGATGGCCAATATCTGGCGGTACCGGTTTACGTTCCGGTATGTCCGGCCGACAACATCAAAATCCTTCAGACTCAGCATAAAGAGCAAGGCTTCCGATCAGAAAAGGGTATTGCTATTTCTAATCCACACTAAGGTTTAATACGCATTCAGCAGCATCGGGATTGATTTTGGCCTGATCCTCATAAGACCAGTCTGCCCAGACCGTATCAATGATCTGTTCAAACAGGGGATGAACAAGCTCCTTGGCCTTTTTTCCATACAGCAGATCTAGATGGTTGGCCCCTTCAATAACAAAATCGATGAGCTGGCTTTGTTCCGGTAAAATATTTACTTTTTTCAAATCCTCGATACTTTCGAGTCGATAAACCTGTTTGTATTTATGAGGATAAAACTGACTATAACGTATATTTTCCAGTGGGGCAAGACAGTCTTTTGCACCCCAGAAATGGAACAGAGGAATATCTTTTGGAAAGAAGGAAAAATGGTGGGTGTAATTGAGGGCGGACGGGTCCATGCGCTTGAAGCCGTTGCCATCATAAACTGCTTTGAGAAACTGGAATCCCAGGCCTAGAGGGATGGACTCCATTGCCCGTTCAAGGTATCGTTCGATAAAATATTTATCATTTTTATGATTTTCAGGAGAGATCAGAAAGTTGAGCCCTCCGATATTTTTATTGTATATGGAACGGGTGATGGTCTTGAAAACCGGCAGTTGTGTCACCAGCCGTGATAACTCCTGAACGGGAATATGAGACAATTTAAAAATTCTTGACAGATGATTCAGCCAGAGGGCTGAGGGGAAAAATACATGGGATTTTTTATCAAAACATCGGGGCGAGCCCAGGGTGATCATCCCTTTTACGGTTTTTAAAGATTCTCTGGCAATATCTTCAGACACCAGAACCTTGTCCAGTGCAGCTTTGTTGAGATCCGGCAGCTTGATTTTGTCAAAATCCAGGCGCAGGGCCCAGTTTAAGACCATGTTTTCAGCCACAAGCCCGCCCATGCTGTGCCCAAGGAGGATTGACGGCTTACCGCAGCTTCGCTGGGTCACAAAATTCAGAACAGTGGGAAGGTCATGGTCGATCAGGGTATCAACAGTATAGTTGGGATCAAGCCGGCCGGCATTTACCCCCACCCCCCGGGGATCAAACAGATAGACCCATTTGCCTTTGTCTGCCAGGTTTCTGGCAATGGAGTACCGGTTGTTCAGGTCAAAGCAGTTGGAGTTATTGGCAAAGCCCGGGACCAGGATGACAGAAGGGTTGTTATCCCCTGCAGTGACATCTTCCATGCTCAACAGCCGGCGGAATTTTATCTCTTTGCCCTCCTGAGTAAAGTCCATGTAATAGACAATTTCATAGTCGCCCCGGCCATTGTTTTCCTTTTCATCCACCTCACTTTCAAAATAGGCAGGCTGGCAGGAGGTTTTCAACGCTTCCCGGACAATGTTACGTCGAAAGGCTTCGCCATATATATTTTTTTCAAATTCCGGATCAATGTGCAACCGGACCACTGCAATATGCGCAAGCTCTTTTTGGGTCAGCAGGATGACCTTTTCAGTGAGCCGGATGCCGTCTCGTTCAAGCTCATCAAAGAGAACAGTCTTGATTTGATCCCGGGGAATCATGGTTTTGGTAATTCGATAAAAGATATGATACAACGTCAGGGCAAGTTTGCCGATTGCATTGGTCTTGATCTGTTCCTGGCTTATAATCAGCTCCGGGGCAACGGGAAGACCCAGGTTGAGCTGTCCTTTATAGATCTTGCTGTAGGTATCATAAGAGATATTGATCACATGGGTGGGAACTTCATTCACCACAAATCGAACGGCAGATTTCCGCAACTGCACAGCTTTATCAACAAATTTCATGGTTTTGGTCTATTCCCCTTTTTTCAGTAAGGCCTGTGCCTTAACCCTGGCAATATCCTCTTTGCTCAACGGGCCTTCAACCCCTGATATGGAAGACAGTTTCATGCCATGTTTTATTCCCAGTTTGTATATTTCCTTTACCTTTTCCCATTCAGTATTGCTACCTTTGGTGAAGTCTTCAAACCGTCCTTCAAGTGCCAGGATAATGGTTTCCGCAAGGCCGGCATAGGCCACGCCGTGGGGCAGGCCGATATCCTTCATCTCAATGGCCTGTCCAGGCAACTGGATCTCGCCGCCGGTAATCACCAGCACGTCCGGTCGCTTGGCCACATCTTTTTGTGAAAAGATCATGGGCCGGGTAATATCGGTGATGACGCAACCGGGCTTTACCCGCATGATATCAATGCTTTTTTTTGCGCCGGCACTGGCAATAACAACCACATCCATATCATCCAGGTACCGGTCCGCCCGGGTAGATACATGCAGCTTTACCTTGGGTTTTTCTTTTTGAATAATTCCCTGGAGGGTCAACAGTTTTGCCATGTTCCGGCTGACAATATAAACCGATTCAAATGCCGTGGCCAAAAGTCGGGAGCAAATAGATCCCACATCTCCTGTGGCACCGATCACCATGGCGTTTGCTTTTAACACCTTGCCGTTTTTAAATTTGGTCAGCCCCATCTGGCGAACGGCATCAGCGGCTGCCCACAATGCTGTGGATGCGGTATAGGAGTTGCCAGTGGTGATGGGCAGCGCAGCATGCTTTCCCACTTCAATGGCGGTGCCGTGCATGCCTTTGGGCAGCATGGCAATCCCCATGACCTGGGCACCCATTTTTTTTGCTTTTTCAGCCGCTTTCATAATTTTTGCCGTGGTGAATTCCGGTGGATGATTCTGCATCTCATCAATGGTTTCCCCGATGGAAATCAGCCATCCTTCAGCCTCTACGCCTGTGGGCGATTTGATTCCCCTGACTTTGGAATAGACAAAAGGTGGCGAATAGGCCATCAGTTTTTCTACGATACCCATGCTCTGGGGAGCAATGGAAGAGATCATGTCAATGGCCTTGACCTTCTGCAGATGCTTTTGGTTAAGCGGATGAATCAGGTAAGCAAACCGGTTCACCCGTTTATTCGGTTCAAACGGATAGATGATCTTGGGATCCAGACGCTGTTCACTGATCACCTCTAAAAGATCATCTTTCATCTCCTTGCCCTTTGACACATTCATGGCAGCAATCATCAACGCTTCAATCACTGCATCACCCACCACGGGTTTGATCATCTGGGGGGTGGTGTCAATGATCACCTCTACCCCCAGCTGGGTCAGCAGATCAACACGATCGTCATAGGCTGTGTTGGTTATAATGATTTTACCATCAAGGTCCTGGCCCATGCATTGATCCAGGTATTCATAAAAACCTTTGTGGGGAATGACCAGGACATTGGCTTTTTTAACGGCCTGTTTAATCTGAAAGGTGTTCAGGGATTTGATTTTTGCCCTGGATGGAATCATTTTGCCCAGGGGAACTTTTTTCAGAAAATGATGGGCCTTGTCTGCATAGAATGTAAGCTCCTTCATGGAGGTCAGAAGCTTGGGTAGTTTGTTTTCAATGACCGGGTCTGCAAACATCAGGTTATCCGTATATTCTGACATCACCTGTGCCAGCGTGGAATTTGACAGGCCTGAAAAGAAAAGAACATTGGCGTTGGTGAAATAGTTATTGCCCAGGCTGAACTGTATGTTTCTGATGCTCCATTCCTGGCCCACCCTGTAAAGGGTTTCCCCCGTGGTTACCACTGTGTGCAGCCTCTCACACAATTCGAGCAGCTCTCTGGTCTTTTTATGGGTGATGCCTTCGGTTCCCATTGTGGAGGGATATTTAATACCGCTGATGCAGATGACATCGGCCCGCTTATTCCATTTTAACAGCAGGTCTTCTGCTTTGATCAGGTCTTCTGATGTGCCGAACCGCTGAATGGAGAACATCTGTCCATTGAACTCGGTTTCGATCTGATAATCTTCACTTTCTGGCCCAAGACTGATATTGATAATTTTTTTCACGCCTCTCCTCCTGCACGAATGCCTGTTTGTTCGGCCTGCTCTGTCTGCTGTTCTGCATTTTTTCTTGCAATCAGGGCCAGATCCCTGACCCTGAGAATATCTTCGTCACTGAACACGCCATTCACGCCTGAGATGGCCGCCAGCTTCATGCCGTGTTTTAATCCCATTTTATAGATCTCTCTGACCTTTTCCCATTCAATATCCCGGCCCACGGTGAAAATCTCATATCTTCCCTCAAGTGCCAGAACAATAGTTTCAGCCAGGCATGCATACGCCACCTTCCGGGGCAGGCCAATGCTTTTCATTTCAGGATTTCCCGGCAGTTCAATTTCGCCGGATTCGATGACCAGCACATCCGGCCGTTTGGCCACATCTTCAGGGGAAAGGTCAAGGGGTCTGGCCACATCTGTTATTATGCAGCCGGGTTTAACCTTGGTGATATCCAGGATTTTTTTGCCTGCCCCGGAAGTGGCCGTGACAATCACATCCATCTCGGGCAGGTAGCGGTCGGGTTTGGTGGTGATTTTTAATTTCACCCCGGGTGTTTCATCCAGGATGGACTGCTGCAATGCCAAGAGCTTGGCTGTGTTCCGTCCGGCCAGGATCACCTCATCAAAGGCTTTTGCCAGAAGGCGGCAGCATACGGATCCGATAGCGCCCGATGCCCCCAGTACCATGGTTTTGGCAGCAATTTTCCTGCCCGGTTCAATCTTGATGAGTCCCATGCGGCGGACTGCGTCAGCCCCGGCCCATAGGGCCCCGGATGCCGAGTAAGAATTTCCCGTGGTAATGGGGATGTCTGCTTTTTTGGCAACGGTCACGCCGGCATCGCCAACCACCTTTGTAAAGGCTCCCAGGCCCATGATCTGGGCTCCCATGCGTTTGGCCATGCGGGCAGCCTGGAGCAACCGTTTGTAGGTGAATTCCGGGCTATGAGCCAGCATCTGTTTGGGGGTTCCCCCAACAGTGATCAGCCAGCCTTCGGCTTCAGCACCCGTCGGGGATTTGATTCCCGTGACCTTTGAGTACACCCATGGCGGCGCATAGGCCACCACCTTTTCAACCGCATCAAGGAAAACCGGCGGGGTGAATCCGCTGATAAAATCGATTGCTTTGTCCTTTTTCAAAAACTCTTTGGACAAGGGGTGGATCACAAAGGCAAACCGGTTTACCCGTTTTTCCTGACCCGATGGATAGACCACCCGGGGATCCATTTTCTGCATGCTGATGATTTCAAGAAGATCATCCGGATGGATCATGTCAGATTTTTTTTCAAGGGCGGCAAGAATCAAAGCTTCGATCACATTGGGGGCCACCACGCGTTCTAAAATTTTGGGTGTGGTATCGATGATGACATCCACGCCCCTGGCCTTTAAGAACTCAACCCGGTCATCATAGGCAGAGGAGGTAATAATGATTTTTCCGCCCAGCTCTTCAATGGAGGTGTCTTTGAGATATTTGTAAAAATTATAATTGGGCACCACAATGATGGTGGCTTTCTGCATGGCCTTTTTGAGCACATACTGGTTCCATTTCTGCAGCGGCACCACAGAGGAGGTCAATCGTTTGCCCGGCAGCCACTCCAGAACTTCATGTGCCCCCCTGGCATAGGTCTCAAGCCCTTTAAGCGAGTGAATCAATTTTGAAATATCGTTTTCAATGATCGGGTCTGCAAAGGTCAGGTTGTCTGTATATTCGGCCATGACTTTGGCAATCCTGTAACTGGTCATGCCGGATAAAAATAGCACCTTGGCATTTTTAAAATAATTGCCAAATTTATGTTCCACAAACCGCAAAGCCCATTCAAACGAGACATCTCTGAGTGCAGCGCCCGTGGTGACGGGGGTCTGAATGCGTTTGCCCAGGGTCTTGATCTTGTCATCATGTTTTTTGGTCAGATAGCCGGGTGAAATGGTATGGGGAAATTTAATATTGCCAAGGCCGATGGCGTCGGCCTGTTTGTCATATTCCAGAAGTTTCTGGGCGGCTATGTCCCGGCTGCCGTCCGTGCCGATGCGGCGAACCATAAACTGCTGGCCTAAAAATTCGGTTTCAAATTGATAATCATCCTTGCTGGCTCCCAGGCTGATACTGATAACTTGTTTCACATCTTCCTCCCCTATATTTGAAACCTCATAAATTGGTTGTATGGCTATCCATTGTCTCGGATGGCGCTTGCCGGGCATAGTGTTATGGCTTCGGCCACCAGTTGAAATTCCTGTTCGCTTTCAGGCTGTCGGGCCACGTATTCATAACCCTCTTCCTGGTTGGTGGCAAAAATGCCGACAGCGATTTCCAGACACAGGGAACAATTTATGCAATGGGAATCCACGTAAAATCTGCCCTCGCAATTTTCCAAAAATTTTTCAACCATTTGAAATCCTTAATTGATAACTAAGTTTAATCTGACAGGTCTCTCATGATCTGTCTGACATCGCTTAAAAGACTTCCCTCTTCCTGGTATTGCTGGTGCCTGGCGCAGAAAGCCGTTCCCTGGACGGCTTTGTTTTTGCATTTTTTACCATCCTTGGTGTAGGCTTCGCATTGAACGGGGAACGTGTCTTCCGTGGGTTCGGCTTTTTCTACAACCAGCTTGCTGGTTGTCTCTTTTTTTTCAGCAAACCGGTCATGGAGGACCAGTGGCGCCTCATAGATTTTGCCGGATTGAACAATATCGATTAAATAATTGAATTCTTCTTCAAATCCTCCCAAAAGGACCTCAGGGTCCGGCATAAGCCCCTTGTCAGAGGCAATGCCGATGGTCACGCGGTTATTGTAACTTAAGATACTGATCCCCAGGCCCACTGTTCCAGACCGGGGAACCCAGAACATGATATTGGTGATCTCTTTGTCGGCAAAATAGAGTGGTTTTTTGGGACCCGGGACATTGGTCATGACACCTGAGGCTTTGTTGCCGAAAAACTGGGCAGCCTTTTGTGCCATACTTGACGGCAGAAAACCGATGGCAGACAGAAGGCCGAAATTGACATAGGGGTCTGCAGAAACCTTGAGTTTATCCATGCGCCTTTTGACCTCTTTGAGCCGTAAGATCGGATCTTCCAGATAGACCGGCAATTTCAGGAAAACCAGTGAGAATTTATTTCCCAGTTCAAATTCCGTGCCTGGTTTGCGGATATTGACAGGGACCGTCACTCTAAGATCCAGTTCATTGATGGGAGTGTTTTTGGTTTTCAGGTATCGCCGCATGGACCCGGTGACAGTGGCTATGAGCACATCATTTAATGTTGCTGAACTGATGGCCTTTCCCAATTTTTTGATCCGGTCCAGGGGAATGGGATCTGTCCAGGTAACCTGCTTGGCCACCTGGAGTTTGCCTTTAAAGGCTGTATTGGGGTCTGAGTTCATCAGCGTATGCCTTGACAGGACGCCGGCAACATCTGACGGCAGCCTGGCAGCCAGTTTAAGCATGAACTTGAGGCTGTCCGGGTTTGCCGATACATTCTCGATCTCCTTTACGATTCGCTTGCTGATCTCCTGTCCTTTTTGAATGGCATCCTTTGCCGTGGATATCATTGAATTGAACGAGAAAAATTGATGCCTGCCTGCTATATGTTTTTTCGGGTCAGAGGGTTTTTTGGGCCAGGGCGCATCGGGAATGGTGTCTGCGGTTGAGTGCAGGACATGCATCAGAGCTATACCATCGGCAATACAGTGGTGAAGACGGAAGAACAGGGCGCATCCGGTTTTATAGTTTTCTATTAAATGGATATCCCACAGGGGTTTGGACTGATCCAGGGCCATGGTCATGAGGTTTGAAATCATTTCCGACAATTCATGCTTGTCCCCCGGGGCAGGCAGGGCAACACGATGGAGATGGGATGCCAGGTCATAGTGCTTGTCTTCAACCCATTTGGGCATACCAAGGCCGGTCTTGGGCCGGACCACCTTTTGTCTGAACCGGGGAAACGATGCCAGCCGTGCTTCGACTGTTGCATACAATCGATTGTAATCCAGGGGTTCGGCAAACTCCCAAAATCCTGTGATCACCATTAGGTTAACAGGTTCATCCATACATAACCAGAAATTGTCTGCTTGTGTCATCGTTTCGGGCATGGTCTACCTCCTGATTGCTGATCGTTCAAAAACAGGCATTTTATTTAATTTAGCGAACAAAATTTAAATAGCTCGCTTAAGATTAAAAAGCAATACTTTACAATCGAAGAGATAAAAAAAATAAAATTTTAAAATTGTCAAAACGCTTGTATTTTATGGGTTAAAGCAATGCTTTGGGAACAAAAATTAAATTTATTTTTAAAAAATGGAAAAAAAATCTTGACAAATATAACGCACTGCATCATATTATCCCCATGACACAAAGCGTTATATTAACCCGGAAACCAATACACATTTTTATAGGAGGACCAAATCATGGTAAAACAAAAAACAATAACCAAATCAAAGTTCTACATTGCAAAAACCGTCGTCGAAATGAAAGAGAAAATTGAAAAAAAAGTAAAAACCTACAATGAAAAATTTGTTAAAAAACAGCTTGAAAATAGCCGAGAGTTTCTCACAGAACTCAAAGCAGATCCTGTTAAAAGAATAGATGCTCTCATTGATGAAGGCAAAGACGCTCTTAAAAAAGCAAAGGTTGTCCAAATGGAAAAAATCAATAAAAAGGTTGATACAACAAAGAGTGATGTCCGCAAGAAAATTGAAAAAATCAACCTTGAAACTAAAAAAGTTTACAAGGGAATTGGAAATGACGCAAAGCTGATTGTTGAAGATTTTATTGCCATGGGAAAAAAGAATCTCGACAAACTTCCCATGAAGAAAACCATTGAAAAGAAAATTTCCGACAGCATCAATGCCATTCCATCCAAATTGAATCTTCCGTCAAAAGATGAAATTGAAACCCTTGTTATCGGAATAGACGGAGTGAACAAAAAAGTGGATGCCTTTCACAAACAGTTTGCAAATGCATAGATCCAGACGGGTCACATTGGCAATTACAAATAAAAAATAAATTTCAGGAGAAGAAAATGTTAAATATTAAAAAATATGCAAACGGACGGTTTTTTGATACAGTTGCTAAAAAATATATCAAACCGGAAAAATTGGCTGAAATGATCAAAAAGGGTGAAGATATTAAAGTCACGCTGACTCAGACCGGAAAAGACATCACCGAAACTGTGGTTGCACAGTTCTCTAAAAAAACAGAGGTTGAAAAAGAAGCCAAGGGCAAAAAACAGAAGAAAACTGAAATGCCGTTTCTGAAAACAGACAAGCTTAAACAATGGCTGAGCGACGTGGTTGACCATAAAATTGAACAGGTGATGGATCTGATCAAACTTCCTACCAGGGAACAGGTGGCCAAGCTGGATGAAAATATCAAAGAGCTCAATAAAAAAATTGATGACTTGAAACTGGCCCAGGAAAAAGGGACGAAAAAGGCCGCGGCATCGGAAAAAACAGCAGCACCCAAAAAAGAGGCTGCAAAGAATAAAACTACGACAGAAGCAAAACCAGAAGAAAATACACCTGTTGCTGAAAAAACAGCTAAAACAAAAACAGAATAAAACTCATTTCAGACCTGTATCTTGACAAAATCTGCCAGGCTATGGACTATAGTCTGGCAGATTATATAACAGGGATCTCTTTTGGAGGATGGCATGCACAGTATCAAAAAATATGCGAACCGAAAGCTTTACGACACAACGGATAAAAAATATATCTCCAGGACCCATCTTTCCAAATTGATAAAGCAGGGGCAGGATATTAAGATCATTGATAATGAAACCGGAGAGGATCTCACGGCATCCATCGTGTCCAGTCTCATTGCCACCACAAAGGGCAAAGCCGGTGGAACTGTGTCCTCAGGCGTTTTAATCCAGTTGTTCAGAAAAGGTTCCAATGCGGTGACCGATTATGCCAAACGATATGTTTCATTGTGGCAGCGATCGTTTGTTATGGCTGAGGAAGAAATTGACAACATGGTTAAGGGTCTTGTCAGAAACAAGGAGATATCAACTTCAGAAGGCAATCGGTTGAAACAGGAGATCATCGGATTCACCTCAGCAATCAAAAGCTGGATTTCCGATACCATTGACCGGCGGTTAAAAGAGGTTTTGTCTGTCACCAACCTGGCTACAAAAGATCAGGTGTCTGAACTCAGTGCCCGCATCAATATTCTGGAAAAAAAACTTAAACAATTCGAAACCATTAAGCTATCAGCAAAAAAAGGAACAAAACCGGAATGATTACAATGCCGATTTGTTTAAATATGGTAATATGCCCACTGATTCCCAGGAGCTGAAAAATGGACAGCGATGTCACCTCAACAGATAATTTTTTAAAATTGAAACGGATTCTGCAGGATTTTCAATCCAGGCGGATTAACCGAACCTACAAAGATATTGAAGCTGATCCGGAATTTGCAAAGATCGGCAATTTCTTTTTTAAAAAGCTGTATGCACCGGAAGATTTTTCGTTCCGGGATACCAGCATGAAAAAGCTTCACAAGGCTTTGGATGGAAAAGTCTATAAGAACATGCTCACCGCAGTGACCAAAGTGATTGAACTGCACGATATTTCCGATGAGCAGGACAACTTGATGGTCGAAAGGATGATCGAGGCCGGAGTGGATGATTCCATGACAATGGAGCAGTATCAGAAAATTTATGTGAGCCTTGATAATTATGATCAACGTATCTACCAGATCAATCTGAGCGCTGAGGTCACCCGGATATTTCACGGATTGAGCAAAAAATGGATTGTGGCGGTTTCTCTGAGAACAGTGAAAACCACAGCATTCATGTTTGGGATCAAAGAGATCATTGATTTTATATATGATGGATATGTTTCATTCAAGACAATCGATAATATTGACTTTTTTGTTGATACCATGGTACAGCGCGAGCTTTCATGGCATAATGAAATCTGGGCGACTATAACAGGGAAAACAGTATGACCCTTGGCATTGGCGCATATGGGGTGAATCAATGAAGCGGGCATTGATATTTGCCGGCGGAGGTTCCAGGGGAGCTTTCCAGATCGGAGTATGGAAATATCTGGAGGAAAGGAACTGGATACCGGATATCATCTGCGGCACCTCTGTAGGCGCCATTAACGCTGTGGGTATAGCGTCCGGCCTGGATACAGAAACCTTGATCCGATTGTGGACCACCCACAACCGCAGGAAAATGTACCAGCTCAACCTGGTTCCGTTTCTGTCCTGTTTTTTATCCGGGCGGGCATTAAAGCCTTTGCTGGATACACGAATGCTGCAACAGGTGGTTTCAGATTATCTTGATTTCGATGCATTAAAAAGTTCCTCCACCAGGGTGGTGATAACCGCCGTCAATGTCCACACGGCCCAGTCCTGCTCGTTTGATAATTCACAAATCAGTCTTGCGCATGTACTGGCCTCCAGCGCCCTGCCCATACTGTTCCCATGGCATGATATTGAAGGGGTTCCCCACTGGGATGGCGGGGTTATGACCAATATACCCCTGCAGCCGGCACTGGACTTTGGTGCGGACGAGATTATTATTGCCCTGCTGTCGCCCATCGGCCATACGCCTCAAGGGTTTCCCAGAACTGTCCGGGGGGCGCTGGAACATGTCTTTGAGCAGTTTCTGGCCAGTGCCTATCAAAGTGCGCTCCTGGCCAGGGGGTACCAGGACAGGCCTCTTCCTTCTCCCCAGCTTAAATATGAAACCCGTTATCATGGCCGTGATTCCGGTGAACACCAACCCAATATTATCACCCTGGCACCATCCAGGATGCTGGGGTTCAGATCTTTATTGAATTTTTCACCGGTCCAGGCAAAAGCGTTGATCCAGGAAGGGTATACAACAGCAAACACACAATTGAAACCATTTATTTAAAACAAAGACAGCACTTTAACATATCAACTCCAACCACAGATAAAGGAAAAGAAATGCTTCCAGATTATTTTGAGTTTTCCCTGCCAACAAAACTGGTCTATGGTATCGGCATTCTGGATTCAATTGAAGATGCCGTGGCCCGATTCGGAACCAAAAAAGCATTGCTGGTCACCGACGAAATCCTTTTAAAAGCAGGGCCCGTTGACCGGGTAAAGGCCGGGTTTAAAAAAACCAATATTAAAATTACTGCTGTGTTTCATCAGGTTCCTCCCAATTCAACCATCCAGACCGTCCAGGACTGTGCCGCTCTGGGAAAAAAGAAAAAATGTGATATGATTATTGCCGTGGGCGGCGGCAGTGTGATTGATACGGCCAAAGTGGCTAATCTTCTGATCGCAAAGGGCGGAAATGTCGCCGACCACATGGGTGCCTATCTGCTGGATGTCACGGACCAGCTGCTGCCGGCCATTGTGATCCCCACAACAGCAGGAACAGGTTCCGAGGTCACAAAGGTGGCCGTGATTGCTGATCCGGACAATGATGTCAAACTGCCCTTTGCTGAAGAGCAATTTTTGCCCCAGCTGGCCATTCTTGACCCTGAAATGACGGTTTCAATGCCGCCAAGATTAACCGCATACACGGGAATGGATGCCCTGGTCCATGCCATTGAGGCCTATGTGGACAAGGAATGGTCCCCGGCGTCCGATGCCCTGGCTCTCCATGCCATCAAACTGATCACCGACAATATTCTCCAGGCATGCCACAAACCCGATGACCTGCAGGCCAGGGGTGCCATGCAGGTGGGCAGTTTTCTTGCCGGTGTTGCATTCTCCCACTCTATGGTGGGCATGGTTCACGGTATCTCCCATGCCCTGGGCGGCGTTTACCATATTCCCCATGGCCTGGCCAACACCCTGATCCTTCCCGAGGTCATGGCATACAATCTTGAATCGCAGATCGAGCGATATGCAGATGTGGCCCTGGCCATGGGAGTTTCATTTCCCAATATTGTCAGCGGCAGCCAGAGTGTCATCAAAACCGGTGCCCTGGATCTGATCTCCAGGGTGGTGAAAAAAACGGATCTTGAGCCACTCAAAAATCTTGTGGACAGCAAAACCCATAAAATCAGGAATTTTGCCATTAAAAAACTGGAAAACCTCGGGTTTGTAGACGGATGGATCAGACGCCAGGCTGCCATCGCCGGTATTGAAAAGGTTCGCATCCTTAACCGTCAGCTTGCCTTTTTAACCCAGATGCCACTGAATCTCAAAGATGCCGGTATTGATGATGACCTGGCAAAACTTGCTCAGGTGGCAGATACAGCCATGGAAGACGGATCCATGCTGTATAACCCGGTTGAACCGGATAGGGATGCGGTCATGAATATCGTTGAAACCGTTTATCGTTCAAAAGAGAGGCCGCTTGAGGTCACAGCCGAAGACCTGAGGCCAAAAGCACAGAAAAAGGCTGCATCCGGAAAAATGGTCAATGTCTTTAAAGACAGCGACATGGTGTATGACATTCTTGTTGATTTTTATCAGATGCTTGCCAAGGACCCCAGTATCGGGCCATCTTTGCAGAAAACCAACCTGTGCATACAATTTAGGTATGCAAATCCGGAAGCCATTATCACCATTGATACCACAGGAGATACAACACAAATTTTAAAGGGACAATTCAATGGAGACCCTGAAGTAACTATGTCCATGGATGCTGATTTTGCGCATAAATTCTGGCATGGCAAAGCCAATCTTGTCACCGCCTTGACCCGCAGGCAGGTGAAGGCCAAGGGGAATGTTCCCAAGACCCTGAAATTGTTACCCATACTGAAGCCGGCCTATGATCTTTATCCGAATTTCTTAAGAGAAAAAGGTCTTGAAGCGTTGATTCTAAAATAAATATCTTGTTACCAGACAACACAAACAGTAATTCTCAAAAACGATTACACGCTATATTATTAATAGGAAATTCTATTTTTTAAAGGAGTGGTTATGCAGTTTAAAGACTATGCAAATTTTCATGAAATGCTGGACGAAACCATTGACAAGTATGGCGCTAACCAGGCCTACAGATGGTTTGACAAAGAGGGCAATGCAACTTCCATCACCTGGCAAAAATTTTATGATCAGGTAAAAACGGTATCAAAAAGTCTTATCGCTCTTGGTGTTGAGAAAGATGATAAAATTAATATTTTGAGCTATACCTGCTATAGATGGATCTTAACCGATGTCGCTGACATGAGTATCGGAATAGCTACCGTTGGTATCTATCAATCTAATTTACCCCAGGACTGTGAATATATCATCAATCATTCAGATGCGGTTCTTGTATTTGCAGAGAATCAAACCCAACTGGATAAATTACTTGAGATCCGACAAAATATTCCCAATATTAAAAAGGTGATTCTTTTTAACGGCAAAGCCAAAGTGGATGACTGGGTCATCACTTTTGATGAATTCCTGGCCCTTGGAAAAGATATCGATGACAAAGTGTTTGAGGAACGCATTGAACAGGTTACACCCAAAGACACGGCAGGCATTGTCTACACCTCCGGCACCACGGGCGTTCCCAAGGGGGTGGTCTTAACCCATGATAACATCACCTATACCTGTCAGTCAGTATACAATAGTGCCAACTTCTATGATGGTGAAGAAATGTTTGTTTTTCTTCCCCTGGCCCATGTCTTTGCCAGGACCTGCTGCTACACAGCTATTAGAACAGGGAATCGAACCTCTTTTGCCCGAAGTATTGATACCCTTCTTGAAGATTTTGCCCTGGCCGCTCCTCACTGGTTTGTCAGTGTTCCCCGTGTCTTTGAAAAAATATATTCCAAGATCATAAGTGGTGCAAAGGCCAAAGGCGGTATCGCTGAAAAAATATTCGATTGGGCCTGCGGCGTGGGCAGCGAGGTCAGCACATGCAAACTGAACAAACAGCCCATTTCATTGGGGTTAGGTCTAAAATACAAACTGGCCACAAAATTAGTTTTTTCAAAAATTCACAGCGCTCTGGGCGGGAATGTCAAATGGTGCATCAGTGGTGCGGCTCCCTTGAACCCTGATATTGCAAAATTCTTTCATGCCGCCGGCCTGTTGATTCTAGAAGGAATCGGCATGACGGAAAATACGTCTTTCTCCAATGTAAACCGACCGGACAATTACAATTTTGGTGTGGTTGGCCCTCCAGGTGCAGGGATATCCCAGAAAATCGGAGAGGATGGAGAAGTGCTTTATTTAGGCCGGAATGTGATGAAAGAATATTATAAAATGCCGGAGGAAACAGCAAAAACCTTTACTGAGGATGGTTGGCTGAAAACAGGTGATATCGGTGAAATAGATGAAAACAATGTTCTGAAAATCACTGATCGAAAAAAAGATCTGATCATTACTGCCGGCGGGAAAAATATTGCCCCGTCTCCCATTGAAGGGATCATGGCAACCTCCATATATTTCAACCAGGTTTGTGTGGTGGGTGACAAAAGAAAATATCTTTCTGCTGTGGTCACACTGGATGAGGCGAATATTAAAAATTATGCCGATACAAATCAGATTCCTTATGAAACCATATCTGATCTGATCGACCATTCAGACATAAAATCTCTCATCGATTCTGAACTGAACGATAAAAATAAAAACCTCCCTTCTTTTGAAACGATTAAAAAAGTAATTATCGTTCCTGAGTTCACCATTGAAAACGCCATGATGACCCCGACATTTAAACTGAAAAAAAATATTATCCTGAAAAAATATGAGCACGAGATTGATACCATGTATCAATAACCAAAAAAAATTTATAATAGTCTAAAACGCTGTGATTAAAATTGATCAGCTTCATGCTATGGACAATTTTATTTAAGGATATGTGATGGGAACAACACAACAGTATAATTTTGATTATATTGTTATCGGCTCAGGCTTTGGCGGCAGTGTGTCTGCATTGAGACTTGCCCAGAAGGGATATCGCGTAGGGGTTCTTGAAAAGGGAAAAGAATGGAAGACTGCTGATTTTCCAAAGACAAGCTGGAATATTAAAAAAAATTTATGGCTGCCCCTCCTGGGTTGTTATGGGTATCAGATGATCACGTTTTTTAAGCATGTCCTGATTTTTCATGGCGGCGGAGTGGGGGGCGGAAGCCTTGTATATGCCAACCAGCTTCTCAAGCCACCTGATGAAGTTTTTGAAAGCCGGGACTGGTGCATTAATAATGCCAAAAAAGTGTTGATGCCCCATTATGAAACCGCTAGAAAAATGCTGGGAGCAACCCTGAGCCCCCAGGTGGGGAAAGCAGATCTTCTGCTCAAAGAAGTTGGCATTGAAATGACAGGAAAAGACACCTTCCATAAAAATGATGTGGGTATTTTTTTTGGAGAACCGGACAAGAAAGTGCCAGACCCGTATTTTAACGGCAAAGGTCCGGATCGGACCGGGTGCACCTTTTGCGGTGCCTGTATGATTGGGTGTCCTGTGGGGGCAAAAAATACCCTGGATAAAAATTATCTTTACCTTGCAAAGGGTTTAGGGACTAAAATTATCCCGGAAACCCATGTGACCAGTGTCAGGCAGATGTATGGGGGGTATGAAGTTGTCACAAGAAAGACCACCGGTTTTTTCAAAAAAGAAACAGTATACAGTGCCAGAGGTGTTATATTTTCCGGCGGAGTTCTAGGGACGGTAGAACTTTTAAGCAAATGCAAGGATGAAGGACTTTTACCCGATATCTCCGATGAACTGGGAAATTTTGTGAGAACCAATTCCGAGGCCCTTATCGGTGTTAAATCAAATGATAAGACAACCAATTGGAATGACCAGATTGCCATCACATCCGGGATTTATCCGGATGATACCACCCATATTGAAATCGTAAGATTGAATAAAGGATCAGATACCCTTTTCAATCTTTTAACCATCATGGCGGACGGTGGCGGAAAGTTGCCAAGATGGGTAAGATTCCTGGGGAATGTTATCAAACATCCATTACGGTTTATCAAGTTGTTGTGGCCGATGGGCAAGGCGGCATCCATTTCTATTCTGCTGGTGATGCAGACAGATAAAAATCACTTAAAACTGAAATATAAGCCAAGATGGTGGCGGTTTGGCAATAAATCAATCAATTCCGAAATACCCCAAGGATTTGAAAGATCCCCCTCCTATATCCCTGTGGCCAATGAAACTGCCAGACGTCTGGCAAAAAAAATGGATGGGATACCAATGAGTTCATTTCCCGAAGTGATCTTAAATATGTCAACCACGGCCCATATTTTAGGGGGGTGCTGCATGGGTGATTCGTCAAAGACAGGTGTTGTCTCAAACAAAGGGGAATTATTCAATTATCCAAATCTTTATGTGGCGGACGGATCAGTTGTTTCTGCCAACCTTGGTGTGAATCCAAGCCTTACTATTACAGCACTTTCAGAATATATTATGTCCGCCATTCCCAATAAACATTAAAAGGTATGTAAGTTTGAAAAATGTTTGATAACTGCTGGAGGAAAAAATGAAAAATACAGATATCTCAGTTGAAGCACTGGGTGAAATTTGTGTGTACAATCAAAATGATGCAGCTGTCCGTTTATCGGATCTCTGGAGTAAAAAAAAGGCAGTATTGGTTTTTGTCAGGCACTTTGGCTGAATTTTCTGCCGTCAGCAGGTGGCTGAATTGGCAAAGAGCGCGTCGCAATTTGAAAAATACAATGCAAATCTTGTGGTGATTGGTTCAGGCAAGTCACGCCACTTTGAAGAATTCAGAAAAAAGACCGGCTACAAAGGTAGATTGCTATCTGACCCCTCAAGGAAGGCCTTTACCATGCTCGGTTTTTCAAGGGGCATTACAGGGCTTATGAGTATCAAGTCGATCTCCAGGGTTTTCTCGGCAGTGAAAGGCGGTCATAAACAGGGTGCAATTCAAGGAAACACGCTTCAGCTAGGTGGTGCCATAATTGTTGACCCGTCATATACTGTAGACTATTTCTTTGCAAGCAAAAAAGCCGGAGACCATCCAGCAGTGGAAGATTTGATTGCAGCTGTCGATCCCAAACGTCGACCTGCTGGCGGTTGATCTTTATGGATTAAAGGAAAAAAAATGCCCGCACATATACATGGATCAGACCTTAAGGGGGCTGGATGTTTAACAATTGATGGAATTAACGGTATTATTGCCCTGGCAGAAGCGGTGCAGACTGTTGCATTTTTTAATCTGGAATGATTATCTCTATTTTAGTTTAACGTTAAATTCACAACGAGGTGCCAAACGACATGGATGAATTAAAACAGAAAATAGCATTATTTATAGATGCAGATAATGCACCTGCAGGTAAGTTTGAAGATGTTCTGAGCGAGGTTGCAAAATATGGCGTTGTAACAATAAGAAAGGCATATGGGAATTGGAAAAACCCATCTTTAAAACCTTGGGAAGAACTCCTGCACGAATATGCGATTCAGCCTATACAACAATATGACCTTACAAAGGGAAAAAATGCCTCGGATATTGCTCTTGTTATTGATGCAATGGATGTTATGTATACCAAAAATATCGACGTAATGTGTTTCGTATCATCTGATTGTGATTTCACACCAATGGTTACAAGAGCCCTGGCTGAAGGTAAGGTTGTTCTGGGATTCGGTGAGCGTAAGGCTCCTTCACCTTTTGTGAATGCATGTTCCAAGTTTTTATTTTTAGATCAGGAGCCGGAACCGAATGGTACAGCACAAAAAAAATTGAAAAGTCTTAAATCAGATACCAAACTTATAAATTTATTGCGCCAGGCAATTGAGTCCACGGAGGAGGATAGTGGTTGGGCGGCTCTCGGTCCAGTGGGTTCACACATATCGAATAAAACCTCTTTCGACTGCAGAAATTACGGGTACAAAAATTTAAGCAGCCTTTTTAAGGCGATTGATTTGTTTGAACTCAAGCGTGGCTCGGGAAATTCTTATTTAGTCAGGGATACGCGAAAGAAAAAATCAAATTAATAGATTAATTACCATCTTGGAGAGGGTTCCTGCAAAAATTTCAACAAGGTTTCTTCAAAAAATCTGGTAATCGATCTGAACTTAATATAAATAATAATCTTTAGCGAAAGGCAAAAAGAAAATAATAAAATAGTGTAAAAGGTTTTGATTTTGGCAAAATCCAAAGCAGATAGGAAAAAGCAGAAACGCAAGGCCAAACAGAAACAGGTCAAAACATCCAGATCCCGGCAGACAGCAAAAGAAATGGGCTGGCTTTGTTATGAAGAGGCCTGCTTTCTTTTTGATGGCGGCAATCCGGATCTGGCTGTTCAATTCATTAATCGAGCCGCCAAAGCTCTGCCCAATGAGGAAGACATTTTCAGATTAATGGGGGAAATGGGTTCAAGCACAGGGAATAATTCCCTGGAGCTGGAGGCTATTACAGGCCTGGAACGAATCGGAAAGATAGACGATGAGATGAAAGTTAAAAGGCTTTTCATCCTGGTCAATCAGAAAAGATATAAAGAATGCAGCGAAAAAGTTGTTGATGTGCTTGAAAATTTCTCCAGGCTTAAAATCAAAGGCAAAAGAAAAATCAAGGCAGCAATTGAAGATATAAAAGAATATTGTCAGATGATGATTTTCATGGAGGAAGATCAGAAGAATCATAACACCATTTTTACCCGGCCTGTTCCGTCAAAAAAGAAACAGGAAATTCATAAAAATAATCAAGCTAAAAATGATCAAACCAGAAATAATCAAATCAAGAAAGAAAAATCTAAACCCCGGTCACCACTACCCCAGTCCCTCAAAGTTCCCAACGTCCCCATAACGTTTAAAATAGAGAAAGAGCCTTTTTTAAAAGCCTTATCAGATATTGAGCCTGCAAGCCTTGAAAGGTATGAGCTTGCTTTGTTAAGCCATGAAATCCGCTTTGCCGAATCCTTTGAAACTCTCATTTGTCTGTCTTCTCTTACTCAAGTGCAATCCTTCTGGTATCAGGAGGAGACAGCAAAAAAAGTATTGAAGCAGTTCAGGGGCAGGGCGCTGCTATCTGATGAAGTAGGCCTTGGTAAGACCATTGAGGCCTTGATTATACTGACGGAATATATCAAAAGAGGCATGGTAAAGACATGCCTTATTTTGACCCCTACTCCCCTTGTCAGCCAGTGGAAGGAGGAGATAAAATCAAAGTTCAACATGGATATTTCCTCAACAGATGATCCAGGGTTTAAATCCGCTTCTGAGACATTCTGGAACAAGTCTTTTGTCATTGCATCCATTAACCATGCCAAATCAAAAAATAATTTTGATTTGATCACTGCCCGGGAGTATGACATGATCATTGTTGACGAAGCTCACCATTTAAAGAATCGTACCACCTTGAACTGGAAGCTTGTCAATTCCCTGAAAAAAAGGTTCATCCTTCTTTTAACGGCAACCCCAGTAGAAAACAACCTTATGGAGCTTTATAACCTCATTACCTTACTTAAGCCTGGTCAGCTTGCCACGGCCACCTCATTCAGGGAAAAATTCATGACCCGGGGAGATCCCACGGATCCCAGAAACCGGGCATTGCTCAAAGACCTGCTTGGTCAGGTTATGATCCGCAACACAAGGGCATTGGCTGGTATTCACATTCCGCCAAGGTTTGCCGAGACCATCCGCATTGAGCCCACAAAGGCTGAGAAGGCATTTTATGAGAGACTGGAAACTTTGATCATGTCCCTTAACGAAAAAAAGCAGGGCAGGGCAAAAATGATTGTGAAAACCCTGCTGGCCCAGGCAGGATCTTCACCAAAGGCTGTGGAGCTGACCCTGAACAGAATGCTTGAAAAAGAAGATTATATTCTGGAACATGAGAAAGAACTCAGGGCCGTAAAGAATTTGTGCCGGACTATTCTGGATACGCCCAAGAACATGGCTCTTATGAAGGTTATCAAAGCCACCAGTGAAAAGGTCATTGTTTTTGTCAAATATAAGGGGACCATTGAGCATATTGAAGAATTTCTGGAGTGGAACAATATCTCTTTTTCCCTTTTCCACGGAGCAATGAACAATCAGCAAAAGGATGAAAGCATTGAGGCGTTTAAAAACAAGACCCAGGTTCTGGTCACAACAGAAATCGGCGGTGAGGGTCGAAACCTGCAGTTTTGTTCAAGAATGATCAATTATGACCTGCCGTGGAATCCCATGAAGATAGAACAGAGAATCGGCCGCATTCACAGGATCGGCCAGGAAAAAGAAGTACGGATTTTCAATTTCTGTGCTGCAGGATCTATTGAAGATTATATCCTTGATGTCCTTGACCGCAAGATCAACATGTTTGAGATGGTAATCGGTGAAATAGACATGATCCTGGGCAGGATCGTGGGGGAAAAGGAGTTTGGCGACATGGTCCTTGACCTCTGGGTGAACGCTTCAACTGAACAGGACCGGAAAAAATCCTTTACAGATCTGGGAACAAGATTGAAAAGGGCTAAAACAGGGTATCAGAAAACCCGTGAGCTGGATGATAAATTATTTGGGGACACCTATGAACTCTAACAGCTCTGTTACAGGAAAAGATCTGGATCTTACACAGTTTTCAGTCCGGTTTTTAAAGGAAAAAGGTGCTGTTCTGGAATCAGGAAACCAGGTCATTGATGCCCTTTTGCCAAAGAGTCTTTCTTCTGCCCTGGATGTGGAAGAATATATCTGCCTGGCAAAGGATGCCCAAAGTATAGAAAATTTTGGAGGACAAAAATGTTATTCCATACAATTTCAAAGTCCCCTCCTTGACAGGATTGTATCCATGGCAGGCTCAAAGCCGCCTTTTCTTCAAGCTGACTTGAAGTTTCATTACATCAAGACACAGGGATTTGCCAAGCTGATCATGGACCAGTTTGAGTTTTATAAAAGCAAAATAAAGGTTACAGGCACAGCAGATATTATAACAAGGTATATCCTTTTGACCTGTAGATTCCTTGCCCAGAGTGATGAACAAAAACAAGGACTTATGGATTTTTCTTTTAATCTTGACACGGGTGTCCTGGCTCCTGGAATGTCCGGAATGATGATCAATGCAGAAAAAAAATACCAGACAAAAAATATCCAGGAATATTCAAAAGAAGAAATAAAGCGTATCCATGAACGGGTCAGTTTCTATGGTCCCGGTGCTGTTGAACAGGAACTTTCCGATTTTGTGAAGAGCATGAACCGCAGGTTTAAAAGAGATTCCATAAGTCTTGACAAATACTATAATGACCTGGAAAAAGAGATGAAGGAAAGCCTTTCAAGGACTGGGATTTCAGAAAAACTCATTCAGGAAAGAAACGCAAAGATTGCCTTGATTCCGGATGAGCTTGCAGCCAAAAAAAAGGATCTGCTGAACAAGTACAGCATCAGGGTCAGCTTTGTCCCTGTTGCCACCCTGGCCGTGACGACCCCTTGTGTCAAAGTGTTTGCCACCCTGGTTTCAGGTCATCAAAAGATCAATGTTTCCATGATGTACAACCCTGTTACAAAACAGATGGATCCCTTGGTCTGCCAATCCTGCGGTATGAGTATGTACTCCCTTGGGCTATGCAAAAATATGCATCTGAACTGCATCACCTGTCTAAACAAGGGCTGCGTCCTTTGCCAATAATACTTACGAATACAATTGATATGTCTTACAAATTTATGCCCGGTAAGATTCTTGGATAGGATAATTAATCATAACTCATGTGTTTGGTCCATCCAACATATGCGACAGATGAAAATACCGGTCGACAAAGTAAATATTATTAATTTTACCGGATAATTTTCAGATCAAACTTTTTAGCCATTTGCATTGCACTTCTAAATTCTTCAGGTGTTAAAGGAAACGAAAGCTCTTTGATTTTACCGGTATTTCCCATTGGGTGGTATTGAGACATGATATTAACATGTGTATGGGAGGAAATCTTTTCTTTCAAGAATTTTAAAATATGATAAGTTCCATCCAGGTTTCCCGGCATGACTAGATGCCTGACTAAAAGCCCTGAATAGGCAATACCGGCCTCATCTATTTTTAAATCCCCCACCTGGTCGAACATTTCCTTGACTGCATTTCTTGCTATCTGAGGATAATTCAAGGCATTGCAGTATGTTTTAGAAATCTTAGGGTTCCAAAATTTAAAGTCCGGCATGTATATATCGATAATACCTTTTAAAATACTCAGGGTGTCAATGCTTTCATATCCAGAACAATTATAAATCAGTGGGATATTCAATCCAAAATCGATTGCTATGTCCAGTGCCTTTAAAACCTGCGGAACCACATGGCTTGGAGTAACAAGGTTGATATTGTGGCACCCGATTTTTTGCAAATACAGCATAATAGATGCGATGCTCTCATCTTCAACTTCCTGACCTGTACCGTTAACACTGATATCATAGTTTTGACAAAAAATGCATTTCAGGTTGCAATTGGAAAAAAAAATAGTTCCTGACCCTTTATCACCAACCAGTTGGGGTTCTTCGCCAAAGTGTGCTGAAAAACTTGATACAAATGCCTTTTTCCCTGTTGAACAATACCCTTTTTCTTCTTTTGTCCGATTCACCTTGCACTGTCTTGGACATAAAGTACACGATGTCAAAAGAGCCGTGGATTGTTTGATCTTCTTCGATAACAATCCACGGCTCTTCTCCTTGATGTATTTGGGAATGTAGGTTTTCATTTATTCCTCAATGTTTGATTGATATACCTATGAATGGTTTATGATGCTGGCTTTGGCTCATATAATTTAATGTCAGATAACAAAATATTATACTTTCAAGACACAAGATATAGAGTCAGGTTAATTAAAAAATCAAAAGAATGCCCCTGCTATGCTGCAATTTTTAAAGGCGGGAACTTCAATGGCTATAGCCATTATTCTACAGCTTTGATTTTAATTTTCATTCAGCACTTCACGTATCTTTTGTGCAAGATCCATCATCACAATTGGCTTCATTAGAAAACCTTTAATACCTATAGATGCCGCCTTTTCTTCAGACATGGTTTCGCTGAACCCTGTGCAAAGCAGTATTGGAATTCCAGGGCATATTTTAGTCAGTTCAACGGATAGTTTGTCACCAGGCATATTAGGCATTGCCATATCAGTTATGACCAAGTCAAATTTATCAGGACTATCACGGAAAGCTTCAAGGGCTTCAAAACTGCTGCTATGTGACGTAACCTGATATCCCAACCGCTCCAGCATCCGTTTTTCCATACTAAGGATCGCTTCTTCATCATCCACAAGAAGGATCTGTTCAGTGCCGCCCTGGATTGGTACTGTTGAATGGATTACCTGTATTTCAGAAAGACTTTTTTCCACGGGCAGGTACACATGAAATTGTGTTCCTTTTCCAGGTTCGCTATAGACCTGGATAGCGCCCCCCATAGCAGTAACGATACCATGTACCACGGAAAGACCCATTCCAGTCCCCTTGCCTATTGCTTTGGTGGTGAAAAACGGATCAAAGATTTTATCTGTTAAGCTTTTATCCATGCCCACCCCTGTATCAGCAACTATCAGGCAAACATAAATTCCAGGTATCATATCAGTATTTATTATGTCGTACTCACCTAGTTCGACTTCTTTGAGGCTGACTTTCAACTCTCCTCCCGTCTCTTCCATGGCATGATAAGCATTGGTTGTAAGATTCATTACAATCTGATGAATTTGGGTGGGATCAGCTTTGATTACACCACAATCAGGATTGATATCCTGTTTGATTTCAATTGTTGTGGGAATTGTCGATCTGATAAGTTTTAATGCTTCCTTGACAATGGGCTGCATTTTCATCAGCGTAAGTTCATTGCTGTCTTGTCGTGAAAATGTGAGGATCTGTTTTACCAGGTTTTTGGCTCTTAAGGCACTGGTATAAATGTTTTTCAGACTGGCTCGGAATGGACTGTCTTCAGGGACATCCTCTAACAGCATCTCCGTATAACCTACAATGGGAAAAAGAACGTTATTAAAATCATGGGCAATGCCGCCTGCAAGTGTACCGATGGATTCCATTTTTTGGGATTGCCTTAGTCGTTTTTCTAACAATATTGTTTCTTTTTCAACTTTTTTCCGCTCACTGATGTCTCGGGCTATACCCTGAAAACCTATTGGTTGTCCCTTTGAATTTCTTTTAAGAGCTACTGATGTCTCAACATAGCACCTGGAACCATCCTTTCTTATCAGTTCCCAATCAATTGCTTTATAAGGTTGTCCTGTTTTATATACCCTATTGAACGTTTTAAAGATTTTCTTGGCGTTTTCCTCGTCCATATACCTTCTGTTATTCAATCCTGTTAATTCGTCTTTGGAATATCCCAGAATCTTGCACATTGAATCGTTTAAAAAGGTAAAATTCCCTTTCATATCAACTTCATAGTAACCGTCTTCAATGCTTTCAAGAATGGTTCGGTATTTTTCTTCGCTATCCCTAAGCATCTCCTCTGCCCATATTCGCTCGGTGATGTCTTCTCCTGAACTCAATGTTGCGATTATTTTCCCTTTGCTATTTCGGAATACGGAATTATGCCATGCTATAAGCCTCTCATCGTTATTTTTTGTAAGCACATGGTTTTCAAAATATTTGATTGGTTCAATATTTCCAGCTATCAGCTCTGAGAAGCCTGCCTTTGTTCTTTCCTTGTCTCTTTCCGAGAGAAAATTATCAAACCATTTTTTTCCGATAACTTCTGATTCTTCATAATCCAGGATTTCACACCCTTTTTTATTTATCATAGCCACTGTTTGATCGGCGTTAAGGACAACTATGATTACGCCAGCAATGTCGAGGTATTTTTTCGCTTTGTCCCTCTCTTTTCGAAGCGTTTCTTCCGCCTGTTTTCGATCTTTAATCTCCGATTCAAGAAACTGCTTGGTTTCGATTAATTGCGCTTTTTCCTCTTCAAGACGATTAGCCAAGTCTTCTTTTTTCTTATATGTATATAACAACCCTCTTACCAAGGCAGATACTGAAACAGCGGTTATGGCATTAAGTACAATAAAATTTACTCCGGCAGCGATCATTGCCTGTGGTGAATTGAAAAAAGGAAACTCATTCCCAAACTTTCCCGTTGAAATCATTATTCCTATAACCGACAAAAAAATTGCATTCATCAAAATGGCAGCAAAAGCTGCATAGTTGCCCATAAGAACACCAGCAAGAACTGCAAATGCGAACAGCCAGGCGGGTCCACCACTAAGTGGGCCAATTGATAGTATTATAGCTAATCCAATTACATAAAACATCAAAAGGGATATGGATGCCCTAATTTCAAACTTGATCCGATGGATAAACAAAAACAAAAGACCAATCATCAGCCCCATAAAATCAACGATGGCTAAACCCCAGGCATTTTCTTTGATAATTAATACCGTCGCAGAGATGATGGCAAAAAAACCAAATAACAATCCTGCAATTAAGATTGAGGATAGAATAAAGGCGCGCTCTCGATAAAGGCTATCCTTCTCAAAAGAATATGGCCAGACAATCCTGGCAGCTACAGACTTTTGAAATTTAAAAAAATAATCAAAACCAGAATTGGTATGTTTAGGAGTATTCAATTTTCCTCCATTAGTTAAAGATTGTATTTTAAATCATAGTTCTAAATTTTTTTGATTATAAATATTTATAAAATTATCCAATAGCTACAAAAAAAATCAAATAATGCAAAAAAATAGATATTCCCACATGTGGCACAGACAAACTTTTTATCCTCAGGTTTGGAAATCAAATATATAGCCAGAAATAATTTCCAATGGAATAAAGTTGTCAGTAATTTTTATACATCAAAAATCACAGTACCACAAATAGTGGTGCAAAATAAATAAATTGTCAAAAAACGATTCTAATGGGAAAAAGCAAAATCAAAAGAATCAAAATCCCATGCAACATAATTGGAGAGCAAGCGGAATTTTCAAAAGCAAAATCTTGGGATTCGGAGAAAATATTTTTTATATAAAAAACACTCTGGTAGAATGCCCGGAGATGATGTCTGTGGCTTATATATTTGAATTTAAATTTCAAAGCCGAAAAAACATCACATACCATATATTCGGTTTCTCAAAGTATGTCAGGACTGAGCCCTATGAATACTATGTGTCACCGGATAGATTTTTTTGCGGTCACGACTACCAAAAGAATTAAACACCTTTTTTGCCGGTTCTGAATATGGTTACCAGTGGTGGCGCCGAAAAAAAGTTATCGGAGATAGCATTATCAATTTATTCTATGCTGCTGGCCATGGAGGCCAGTTTATTTTTTGTTGCCCTTCCCTGGATCTGGTTGCTGTATTTACCAGTAAAGTGTATAGCAATCCCCTGGGCGTTGTCCGCCCCCAGGTGATCATGGCCGAACATATCCTTCCCGCAATGATTCCTTTATCCAAATCTGAAAAAAAGATAGTGTTAGAACCTGAATTGACAAATGCATTTATCGGAATGTATGAATGCAGCGTATGTCTATTTATTTGGTTTAAAAATTCGATTGAAGCCTCATTATTCATCTTCTATTGCTCAGTATCAGGTAGACCTAACAGTTATGAACACGAATCATAACTTTTCAGGTTTGGTATAAGATGACAGCTTATACCATGAAGTACTTGCCATGAAATCTAAACAAATTTATTCGCACCACAATTTTATAAAAACATTGACAAAGGAAGATTTACAAATTATAGTTAGTTCTATTGCACTAACTAATCGTGAGATTTAAAATGAATATTGAAGAAATTATTGAAAAGTTGTCCCAGAGTATGGAACGGTATGAAACAGAGACCTTTAACAATAGCCAGTTATCAAACCTTACTCCTACGCAGGTACATTATCTTGACGCCATATTTCATTTAGAAGATCCAAAGGTTAGTGAGTTGGCATCATATTTAAATGTAAGTAAACCAACTGTAACCTTTGCAATGAATAAAATGGAAAAACAGGGTTTTGTAATCAAAACTCAATCTAATGAAGATCGTCGTTTCTTTAGTATCCATTTAACGTCAAAAGGAAAGGAATTAGCCAAGCTGCATGATGAAATTCATAAAAGTTATGCTGATTTTTTCAAACAGGTGTTAGATGAAAAAGAGCTCAAAACTTTAGAAACTTTGTTGGGCAAAGTTCTTAAAGAAGTTTAATTTTTTTTGATATTTTAATTAGTTCGCAATAACTAATTAGATGGAGTGACCATATGAAAAATGAAACAAAAAAACTGGCCTATATTGAAGGTATAGGATCAATAGTAATCAATGTAATTCTTTTTATTTTAAAATATTGGGTTGGGATAATGACAGGTTCAATAGCAATTATAGCAGATGCCTGGCATACATTATCAGATAGCCTGACCTCAGTTGTTGTTATCCTGGGGGCTAAAATTTCATCAAAACCTGCAGATGAAAACCATCCGTTTGGTCATGGAAGAGCAGAATCTATTGCTTCAATAATTATTGGAGTATTGTTGTTCATAGTTGGTTCAAACTTTTTATTTGAAGCAATCCAAAGATTGAGAAGCAAAGAAGCTGCTGTATTTACCATGTCAGCGGTTATAATTTTTATACTATCTGTGATTATTAAAGAAGCCATGGCTCAGTTTTCTTTTTGGGCATATAGAAAAACAAAGTCGTATTCTTTAAAGGCTGATGGATGGCACCACAGAAGTGATTCAATTGCATCGGCAATAATATTGCTAAGTATTTTTTTAGGCAAAGATCTTTGGTGGATTGATGGTGTGTTTGGAATCATTGTATCAGTATTAATTATTTATACTGCCTTTGATATTCTTAAAGAAGCTTCTCAGCCCATTTTAGGTAAAAACCCGGATCAGGCCAGTGTCGAACAAATAAGGAAAGTTGCTAAAGGCTATAATTTAAATGGGATTCACGATATTAAAGAACATTGTTATGGTTCTCATTTAGAATATACAATGCACGTGTATATGCAGAAAAATACTCAAATTCATGGTGCGCACTATGTTATTAAAAAATTTAAAGAAGACCTTCGTGCAAAATTAAAGATTGAAGCAACAGTCTTTATTGAACCCGAATAAGTAACACAATCAATATTTTTTTATTCAAGTCATTGCTTGCGCTTCAGCTTGAACCCTTCATTGATCTGGCTTGTGGCAAAGGGATTTATTCAATGGTCCTGTCTGAAATTATTGGTGAGACAGGATTGATATATGCTGTTAATTTCTGGAAAGATGACGTTTAATTTTTTTTTACCTTTGCCTGTTCAGCCCGGCGGGCATCTCCCAATTTTTTATATGTTTCAAGCTGATCCTCTGAAACATGCATGAACCTTTTTCGCCACGTCTCATCTTCAGACCAGGTAAAAGGGGTTTGAATCGTTGTTCGCCCTTGCCATGCATATTGCAGCAGGGAAAGGGCCATGTCCATTATTGATTGCTGCATCTCTTTATCCCAGGGCTTGCCAAACGGGTTGCCCAAAGGGAAATCCGTAAAAAGGAAACGGGCCACGCCGCATTCCTCAACGATATCTCGAGCAGAACCAACAACAACTGTGGGAATCTTATTTTCTTCAAGATGCCTGGCTACCAGACTCACGGTCTGGTGACAGACAGGTCAAAGGGCCGGCAGAATTACAGCATCAACATCATCCTCTTTGCAGAATTCAAGTACTTGAGGAGCAGATTTCTTTGATGTTTTACCCTGACTGTAATCGGTCATAACCCCATAAAATCTTGGTGAGGCTGAACCGATTCTACCGTTTTCAGCACATTCTGCCAGCCGGTTCAGCGGCATAAAACTATCGTTATCATCGGTGTGGGTTGATTCTTCATCCCATTGTAAATCCCTGGTATAGAAGTGTTCCGGGGCCTCATCTGCGGGATGGGCATATACTTTTCTGAATAAGTGTCTTTCCTGTTTGCTTTCTCCGGGCAGCTTTTCAAGATCTGCCGTTGTCAGTAAGGCCACTCTGCATTCAGAGAGAGGCATTTCAAGTTTAGTGAAAGGGACATTTTGATTGGAAATCCATTCATAGGTTTTTGAATACCCGTGAGCAGCATAGTATTCTCGAGAAAGATCAATATAACTCAAAAATGAACGATAAGGTCTACGTTTAATCATAACAGGTTTCCTCAATATTTTATTTTTTTTATGATATTATAAACGCGAACAGAACAAAAGAAAGAATTTTATTTTTGCCATTTAGGAGAAATGCCAATGTTGGCATTTCTCCTAAATGGTTATGAATTGTCTTCTGATCGATCTCTTTTTGGACAGCTTTTAAATTTTTCATCTCCGGGCAATGACTGCGGGATAAACCATGATAGGGCGAACGTACGGATCTGTGCTATTAAATCCTTTCTTGTAATTATCCTCGGTATCATCTAAGTAATAACAAGAGAGTTAAGATCGATAAATAAATTTGTTTTCAATGGACAGGAATATTTTCGAAAATGCATGCAATAAAAGAACTTACCATAAATATCAGCAAGGATTACAGCAAATATATCGGACCCAGGGAAAAAAGGGTTGCCAGCTTTTCAGGGGAAGATTTCAGGGAAAGATTCCTGGAGGAAAATTTTAAAACATATGACAGAATTAATATTGAGCTGGACGGCACCCTGGGATATCCCTGGGATTTTCTTGATGAAACATTTGGTGTCATGGCACGAAAGCACGGCCAGAAAAAGTTCTGGGAAAAGTTCAATCTTATTTCCATCAATAATTATGTAATCGATAAAATTACATACATTGTGAACCATTCAAAAAAAGAAAATAACCAAAAGCAATAAAAAAGTTGATCTGTTTATAACCGTTACGTCTTTTTTTATTCCTTGAAAAGATACAGGAATCAGGAAGATTTAAGGATAAGTCCGGGCAGCATGGTGTCTTCAAGAAGCTGTCGCTGGGCTTCAAAATCAGCAGAAGTGCCATCCGGGACAAGGTGCATTCCATCTCCAAAGGTTAAGGTGATCTTTGAAAAAGGTTTGGGAAGCATAAATCTGTCCCATGAATTAAAAAACCAGGCATGCTCTGCATGGGTGTACACCGGCACCACAATGGCATTGGTCTCCTGGGCCATTTTGATAACCCCGGCCTTAACTTTCCCTATCGGTCCTGTGGGGCCGTCAAGGATATGGGCACCAAGCCCGTTTGTTATCAGGTGTTCGATCATTCCCTCCATGGCCTTTTTCCCTCCCCTTGAGGATGATCCCCTGAGGGTATGCCACCCGGTTTTATTGGCCACGCCGGCAATCAATTCACCATCCCGGCTCTGGCTGATCATGAGGCCGGGATTAAATTTTGAATAGGTTTTAAAGTGCCGGATGATAGAGAAAAACTGCTGATGCCAGGCGCAAAGAAGTATGGGGCGGCCCTTTTTCAATAAATCCTGCCATTTTTTTTCATTGACGATGGAAAGCCGGAAGGTCATGCTGTAAATCTGGATAAAGTAGTAAACAAAAACAATAAAAGGTCGAGTGTATATGATGAACTTTAATTTTTTAAACATACAGGCTCTCTTAAAATTAGTTAGTGTTTGAACGAAAACTCACCCATCTGCTGCGTTACTTCGAAATCCTGAAATCCTCATGTACAGTAGTACACTCCGGGTTCAGAATTTCTTGTGCCTTGCATATGGGCAACTTTTCGCCCAAACACGGGGTTTTCGTTCAGGCACTAGTTAAATCATGGAAAATTTAACAGTTTTACAGGAGAACGCAACCTGTTTTTTCAACGGGTATATAATTTTTAAGGTTTAATTCTAAAATTATTGGGCAGGGCACCTGGGTTATATATGCCCTGTTCTATGCAGGTAACCTTTTTGCGAAATTCTTTTGATGCAGCAACCAGCGTTTTTTGGTTGTGTTTGTATTTTTGTAAAAAAAGGACTATTTTTTTTACAAAAATAGGTATTTTTACTTATTGAAATTAAACTTTTTAATTGGTATAAAAAAAATATTATAAAGACTATCAGTTATTTATTGTGTTAACAGCTGTACTCAAAAGGTAGTGGTTTATGCGAAAATCATATCTTTTTTTTATAGTTTTCTTTATTCTTTTTAATGCCGGATCATCAGCATTTGCAAAAGATAATACTGTTTACGGCCCAAAAATATTTAAAGCAAAAACAAAAGCTTTTTTGGGAAAGAGATATTACCATTATTCTATGGACCGGGTTAAGTTAAATCAGTCAAGCAATAATGCAAAGCTGATCATTACTAAGCTATCTAATAAAAAGTTAAAACAAGGTTACATCATAATTAACAATCATTTCTATAGTTTAAAAAATTTTTTTAAAAGCAAGCAAACATCAAAAAAAATTATTATCAAACTTCGAAAACAGAATTACCTGGGGCTTTATTTTATCGGTGAAAAGAATGCATCCATAATAATCAAAATAAATGATTATGCTATAACACCAAAGCCGAAAATCACTTTTACTGCAAAACCGGATTCAATTGAATACGGCGAAATCGCCCAATTATCTTGGAAGGTGGTTAATGCAGACACCTGCAAGATAGAACCCGGTGTGGGCAGTGTAGACCTGAAAGGTTCAATAACCGTTTCTCCTGTAGAAACCACCACATTCACCATCACAGCCTCGGGACCCGGGGGCAAGGCTGCAGCCAATGTCACGGTTACACTTCTGAACTCAGTCCCAAAGGCGGATGACCAATCTGTAACCACCAGCGAAGATACAGCAGTATCCTTCATCATTACGGGTTCAGACCCTGACAATGATCCTCTGGTTTATCAAATTGTAACGGGTCCATCATCTGGAACCCTTAGCGGTTCCATACCTAACCTGACATATACTCCTGACAGCAACTATCATGGCAGTGACACAATTACATTTAAAACCAGCGACGGTCAGGCTGATTCCAACACTGCAACCATAACATTGACTATTAACGCAGTTAATGACGTTCCTGTTGCCAATGCTGGCACTGATCAGAAGATTTCAAGGACAGATACTGTTACACTTGATGGAAGCGGTTCCAGTGATATAGATGGAGATGCTCTGGCTCATCAGTGGTCATTTGTATCCATGCCGTCAGGAAGCACGACAACTCTATCCAACCCTTCATCAGTCAGCCCCGTTTTTGTGGCAGATGTTACCGGAGTTTATGAACTTAAACTAATTGTTGGTGATGGTTCAGTAGAAAGCACTCCTGATACTATTACAATAACCGCATCCCCAAAAATGGTAACCGTACCTGCGGTCATCAATCAGCCACAGGCAGATGCAACCACAGTCATAACAGCAGCGGGTCTTTCCATTGGAACAATCACTACAGTCAACAGCGACACAGTACCGGCCAACACAGTGATCAGCCAAACCCCGGACGGCGGCACCCAGATTGTTGAGAACTCATCTGTTGACCTTGTTGTTTCTCTTGGTCCTGCCATCCAAATTCCAACAGTGAGTATTTATGCTGATTCTCAATCTGTTCAAATAGGCGAACCAGTTACCCTGTCCTGGAACACTACCAATGCAACTACAGCTTTTATTGAACCCGGTACCGGCAGTGTCGCAGTCAATGGTTCTGTTTCTGTTACCCCGAAACATACCACCACTTATACTATTTCGGTTACGGGAACCGATGGCTCAGCCAGCGACCAGGTTACTATTAAGGTAACCGGAGATCCTGCCCAATTACCCGAGGGTTCTTTTGGAAACAAATACAACGATCTTATACCCGTTGACTCCATAAAGGAATCCTATGATGAAAAAAGGATTTCTCTGGTAACCGGTATTGTGCATGATAAATACAATACTCCCATTAGCGGTGTCAACGTCACAATTAAAAACCAGCCTGAGTATGGAACGGCAGTAACCGATGGAAACGGTTCTTTTACCATCCCTGTTGAAGGTGGCGGAATCCTTACGCTCTCATATCAAAAGGACGGACTGATACCGGTTCACCGGCAGGTCCATGTTCCCTGGAACGATATTGCCGTTGCAAAGAGCATTATAATGATTTCCCAGGACCCGGTCGCAACCAGGCTTACCTTTGATGGTAATTCCGATACGGTAATTACCCACCAGAGTACCCCTGTGGTAGACAAGTCAGGCATTCGTTCCTGCACCATGGTTTTTCAAGGGGACAACCAGGCCTATCTGGTGGATAAGGATGGCAAGGATGTCCATGAACTTACTACCATCGTGACCCGGGCAAGCGAGTTTACCACTCCCGAATCAATGCCGGCTGTGCTGCCGCCCAACTCGGCCTATACATATTGTGCGGAACTCAGCGTGGACGGCGCTTCACGGGTAAGATTTGCCAAACCTGTCATTACCTGGGTCAATAATTTCCTTGGGTTTGAAGTAGGCGAGATTGTTCCAGTGGGCTATTATGACCGTGATGAAGGGGTATGGAAGCCGGCAGACAACGGCCTGGTTGTCGAGCTGCTTGATACTGACAATGATGGCCTGGTCGATGCCCTTGATGCCAATGGCGACGGTAATCCTGATGACCTCAACAATGACGGCTCTTTCAGCGACGAGGTAACGGGCCTGGATGATGGAGCAATATATGTGCCCGGTGCCACTTTCTGGCGGGTGGCAGTATCCCACTTCACCCCCTGGGACTATAACTGGCCCTATGGTCCGCCACTCGGTGCCATTGATCCTAACCCTAAAGCTTCACCCGACATAGACCTTCAAGCAAAAGAGAGTATGGATTGCAAGAACTATAACAGCTCTTTTGTGGAAGAACGCAGCCGTATTTTTCATGAGGACATTCCCGTTCCCGGGACCGATCTGACGCTTCATTATACCAGTAACCGGGTTAAAGGCTATAAGACATTAATTTCAGTCCCTGCAAGCGGTGACACAGTGCCTGACAGCCTTAAAAATATCATTGTCCGGGTAACTGTGGCAGGAAGGACCTTTGAACAGACTTTAGCTCCTTTGCCGGACCAGACAATCGAATTTGCCTGGGACGGGCTTGATAGTTTAGGCAGGGTAGTTGACTATCCGACAAAAGCACATATCAGCATCGGATTTGAATACGATCTGGTTTACCATAGCAGCAGTTCAAGTTTTACCCAGGCATTTGGCCAGGTTGGAGATGAACCTACGCTTATCCTTGGCCGGCAGGATATAACTATCTGGAAACAAAAAGATATAGTGCTTAGTCCAGGCTATCAGGTACTTGCCAAAGGCGGAGGGCTCCTTGCCCAAGGCTGGAACCTGTCCACCCATCATTTCGGTAGCAAGATTGGCCCCACAATTTTCAAAGGTGATGGCACAACAGGTGAAAATTATATCGGCGGTATTATTTCCACACAATTTTATTCTACCAATCCTAACTACATCTCAATGGATTCGACAGGAAACTTCTACATTTCCAGTACACCTTTTCATGTCATTGATAAAATGGATATTAATGGCACAGGCTCAAGAGTGGCAGGCAATCCTGGTTCGGCGGCTTGCGTAGGTGACGGAGTGCCGGCCTTGGACGCTATGCTTTTATACCCTCATGGCATTTGCCTGGATTCAGCAGGCAATCTCTATATTGCGGGTTGCAACAGTATCCGCAAAGTGGATACCGATGGCATCATCACCACTGTGGTCGGAAATATGACTGCGGGTTACAGCGGTGACGGCGGACCTGCTATTGATGCAACCCTTAATGGTCCAACAGACTTAGTAATTGATGCTGCCGGCAATCTCTACATTGCCGACAATTGGAATTTCTGCATTCGTAAGGTGGATACCAATGGTATCATCACCACCGTGGCTGGGGGTGGAGATTGGCAAAACGGTATTGGCGACGGCGGTCCTGCCACAAAAGCGTATGTTCAGAATCCTGATGCAATTTCCATGGATTTAAACGGCAATCTTTATATAGTAGAATGGCAGCGCATCCGCAAGGTGGACACAAGTGGTATCATCACCACTGTGGCAGGGAATGGGATGCCTGGTTACAGTGGTGACGGCGGTCCTGCCACGCAAGCGTCTTTTGACTCGCCTGAAGACATCTACGTGGATTCAACAGGGAACCTCTATATCGCCGATACAGGGAATCACCGCATCCGCAAGGTCGATACCAATGGCATCATCACTACGGAGGCCGGTAATGGGAAGGATGGTTTCAGCGGTGACAATGGGCCTGCCAGAAAAGCAAATCTGTTTTATCCAACTGGCATTTTCTTGGATCCAACAGGGGATCTTTACATTGCCGATACTAATAATCACCGCATCCGTAAGGTGGAGTATCAAACTATCTATGGTGCAGCTTTGGGTACGATGAACTTTACTGAAGAGAATGGCCTGGGGCATATAATGTCCAGCTTTGGACGTCACCTGGAAACAGTTGATCTTGATACAGGTGTTGCTCTGCGCAAGTTCGGTTATGATGAGAATAATAATCTTATTTCCATCACCGACCGTTTCGGCAGGCAGATCACCATTGAAAGGGATGCCACCAACGGTGTTCCCACTGCAATTATTTCTCCTGACGGAATAAGAACGGCCCTGGTCGTTGATGTTGATAATTATCTTAAACAAATCACCAATGCAGACGGCAGTTTTTATAAATTTGAATACACCGATGACGGCCTTATGACCGCAAAAATTGAACCGGGTGGAAATCGGTTTGAGCATATATTCGATTCAAAAGGAAGGTTAACAGATTCTTTTGATGAGGAAGCCGGCCATTGGAAATACACAAGGACTATCCAGGAAAATGGTGATGTCCATACGGAGGTGCTCACGGGTGAAGGCAACCTTACCACCTACCTGGATCACACTTATTTCACTGGTGCTTATGAATCAACCATAACCAGTCCCACAGGCGGGCAAACCTTTTTTACCAAATCAGCAGACGGGTTGACCACCACCAAATCCCTGCCATGCGGCATGGAGCTGGCGTTTGAATATGACCTGGATACTGAATATCAGTTTAAATATATCAAGCAAATGTCTCAAAGTACGCAAACAGGATTAACCAAAACAATTGAGTATAATAAAATCTACGAAGATACGGATTATGACGGGACAAAGGACCGAAGTACCCGGACGATTGACTTAAATGGGAAAATTTTAACCATTTCTAACAATGTACTTTTGTCACAAGAGATTACCATGTCTCCTGAAGGTAGATCACTAACTGTGGATTACGACCCGGACACATTGGTAACCACAAGCACTCATGTGCCAGGGCTTGAACAAACCAATTATTCTAATTTTACAAACGGCAAACTGAACACCATAACAACCGGCACCCGCCAGACATCATTCACCTATGATGCAAACGGGTTTTTATCATCTATAACAGATCCCCTGAACATCACAACAACCCTTACCAATGATGTCATGGGCAGAGTAACTTATATTGCCGGGCCGGACGGGTCCGGCATCAAGTATAACTATGATGAGAACGGCAACATGACGGTCCTGATTACCCAGCTTTCCATTAACCATCTATTCGGATATGACCGGATCAACAAAAATGATCAATATACAACACCTTTAAGCGGAAGCTACTCCTATGTGTATGACAAGGACAGGCGGCTGGTTCAAAAGAATTTTCCATCCGGCAATGCCATTGCCTGGAATTATGAAAACCCATCCGATCCGGGTGATAAATCCCTTTTATGGCAGATACAGACACCTGAAGGCAATATTGATTACACATATTCATGCCCAGGCAAGATAGACGCTATTACCAAAGGCTCAGAATCCATCACCTATGGTTATGATGCAAGCCTTGTCACTTCCCTGACCCTTGCAGGCACTTTAAACCAGACATTGGAGTTTATCTATAATAATGACTTTGCTCTGTCTTCTTTTACCTATGCCGGTACAACCGAAAACTACACCTATGATCTTGACGGTCTTTTAACCGGGACCGCAGATTTTACCATATCCAGGTACAATGAGAAGGACGTTAATGAAACAGGACTGCCATACCAGGTGTCTGATGCTTCAATCACCCTTAACAGAATGTTCAATACTTATGGTGAAACCAATACGGAAAGCGTTTCTATCTCTGGAAATGACATCTATTCATGGAACATAACCGAACGATTCAATGACGGCAGGATCAAAACCAGGACTGAAACCATTGCAGGCACATCAATAACTTACAATTATACCTACGACTCAATGAACCGGCTGACAACAGTTAAAAAAGATGGCATAATAGTTGAAGACTATACCTATGATCCTGGCGGCGCCCGTACACAGGCTGACAATACCCAGAGAAACATCACAGGCCGCACCAGCAGTTATGATGATGATTCTCATCTGCTGACTTCTGGAACCACAAGCTATCAGTATGATCTGGACGGATTCTTAACATCAAGAACCACCACCACGGGAACCACAAATTACACATATTCTTCCAGCGGTGAGTTTTTAAACGTGACCCTTGAAGACGGAACCCTCATCGAATACCTGCATGATCCCCTTGGCAGGCGCATTGCCAAAAAGGTGAACGGATCCATCACCCAAAAATACCTGTGGCAGGGATTAACAACCCTGCTTGCCGTATACGATGGTTCCGACAATCTCCTCATGAGGTTCAAGTATGCAGACAGCCGCATGCCCATAGCTATGGAAAAACAGGACTCAACCTTTTACCTTTCCTATGACCAGGTTGGATCTCTTCGTGCTGTTGCAGATTCATCCGGTAAAGTGGTAAAACAAATCAGCTATGATACTTTCGGCTATATACTGAACGACACAGACCCACCCTTTGAAATACCATTCGGCTTTGCCGGGGGCCTGCATGACAGAGATACTGGCCTTGTCAGGTTCGGCTACAGGGATTATGATCCTGATACAGGAAGGTGGACAGCAAAAGATCCGATATTGTTTGCTGGCGGTGATACTGATCTGTATGGCTATGTCCTGAATGATCCGGTTAATTTTATTGATCCCTGGGGTTTAATTTGGGTTACAACTGGACATGACTATCATGGAATAAAAAATTGGGGTAGGGGGTTCTTGAACTGGTTAACAAGAAAAATTGGAAGCGGTTGGGACCCTGGCATTCCAGGATCGAATCCCAGTGATTATGAAGGAGCAACAAGAGACGTTGAACAAGAATGGCAGCATGATAAAGATAACCCATGTATAGATAGTGAGCATACCATTGGTGAAAAAAGAAAAATAAAACAAGAATTTAAAAAGAAACCAACACCTAAGCCTGATGAATTGTGGGATCCAAACACTACGCATTACTGGGCCCCTCCAGTTTCAACAAGAACTTATGATGATTATTAATACCTGGAGCTACGGTTCAAAATAATTTTGGCTGGTATGAATCATCTTTAATTTATAAATTTTATTAACTATGAGTGTCTTATGTTAAACAAAATTGTTATTGATTCTTTAGGACTATTTAAAAGCATAATTTTAAATCCTGTTAGAATGTTTCAAAATATGAGAAAAGGTGAGTATGATTTTACAGTATATTTTTTGTTCTTAGCGAGCTGTTTAATTACGTTTTTTAAATCTTTTAGTAAAAAGAAATACAATAACAATTTTTTTTCAAATCAGGATATTAATGAAATTTTATCTTTTTTTAATATTCCACAAATTCAATGGCTTATTACGCTTCTAAGTTTTATTTTGTTTATCTTTTTAATAGGGAAGTTTTGTAAATTTTTCTTAAAAAGGTATAATAAAAAAGATTTTACAGTGTGTTTTTTATCTATCAGTAGTGCCGGAATATTGCTGCAAATCCTCTTTTTTATCCTTCACTATTTTTTATCTCAGCAGTCTATTTATATATTGAGGCACATAGCATTTGTTTGGATTGTCTGTCTTTCAATTATTGCAATAAAAAACAGTCAAAATACCTCTTATCCAAAATCAGGGATGATCTATATCCTCTCTGGGTTGCCTGTGATTTTTATAACTGGTTTAACGGGACTTGCACCATATTTGTTGTGGCTTGTAATTTAATTTGGGGAATTCCAGGGACATACATATTTCCTGTCAGAAGTTTTTTGACAAAAAGAACGCCGTTATCAAAAGTCTGGGAATTCTGGGGACAGTTTACTTGTGCGGCCGGGCAAGGTCGTGTAATTCGGCGGGTGGAAAGCCCGCCCCGGAAGGTAGGCCAACCACCGGGTAGCAAGTCCTTGGAGGTTCTATGGTAACAGAGAACTTTAAGCGTAGGACAGCGAGCAGATAGGCCGTAAGCCAGAAGGTTGAAGGGATTGAGCCCCGAAATTGTCGCGCCGGGAAGGACGACGCTCTAAGTATGGTGGAAGTCAACACAGGAAACACCGTTAAAGGCAAGGTGAAGCCTGCTTCCCCGGGGTCTGAGACCATGGCATGTCTGACATTATGATTACACGGCAACCCGGGAGGCCCTGTGCTTTCTCTTGAACTAAGAGTATGCCGGACAACTGAAGAGGGAGGAAGGCAAATGAGGCACAGGGAGTCGCATAGTTTCATAGTACCAATGAAGGCGGGTAATTCTGCTGGAGGAAAGGAGGCTACACATGGGAGCGCGGGGTGAGGAAACATCGACCGTTCACAGAAGCGGAGAACCGGTGACAACGAAATTGCGTCGCATAGCAGAGAAGGCCCGTAGAGAACCGAATTTTAAGTTCACCAGTCTGTATCATCTGATGAATGAGGAACTGCTACGGGGATGCTTTAAGCGGTTGAGGAACGATGCAGCCGCCGGCATCGACAAAATGACCAAGGATATGTATGCCAAAGACTTGAGCGCCAATCTGTCAGATTTGATAGATAGGCTTCACCGGATGGCGTACAAACCGCAACCTGTCCGGCGCAAATATATCCCAAAGCCAGGCAGTACCAAGCAACGTCCCTTGGGAATACCGTGCTTTGAAGACAAACTTGTCCAGGCGGGACTTGTGCGGATACTGGAATCAGTGTACGAGCAGGATTTTATAGAAAACTCGTATGGGTTTCGACCGCATCGAAGCTGCCATAATGCGCTCAGGTGTTTGAGCGAAGCAGTAGAGAACAACCCGACCAATCATATTGTCGAGGCCGATATTAAAGGCTTTTTCGATAACGTAGATCAGGAATGGCTGATGAAATTTCTGGCACATCGGATTGAGGATAAGAGAATTCAACGCATGGTGAAACGATTCCTTAGAGCAGGGGTAGAAGAGGATGGGAGTGTCATGATAAGTGATGAGGGAACACCGCAAGGCGGATTATGCAAAGAAAGTTATTATGCAAAGTATTTTACTTAAGTGTCTGTAAATATATAAATCATCTATAGATTTCTTTGCATAATATCACAAACTGAAAACTTAAGATAATACAGATTGATGGTATTATTTATGATAAATTAAATTTTTCAATAAAATTTGATTCAATGGTAAATGCTATTCGAATTTTTCAAAAAGCTAAGTATATTCTATAATTAGAACGACTGGGTATCAATTTTTTGGAAAAGAAATATTTAACATTTCCAGGTTTTCAGATTTGGAATAGTCATTGATATTATGCAAAGTAAATTGAACAGAAACCTTGAAATTATTGGCTTTTTTCCAATTGCTTCGCATAATGATTTACTTCGCATAAGGCGGTGTTATTTCACCGCTTTTGGCAAACATCTACCTGCATTATACCCTTGATTTGTGGTTTGAGAAGGTCTACCAAAAGAGCTGTGCTGGCTTTGCCAGGTTAATCCGCTATGCTGATGACTTTGTTGTCTGCTTTCAGTACAAATCGGATGCAGCACGATTCCACAAAGAACTCGGAAAACGGTTGGGCAAGTTTAGGCTTGAGGTAGAACCAACGAAGACTAAGGTGATGGAGTTTGGAAGATTTGCTGTCCATAATGCAAAAAGAAGAGGGAAAAGGGCTGAGACATTTGATTTTCTTGGCCTGACTCACTATTGCGGAACAAGAAAGGATGGTAAAGGGTTTCGGATGAAGCGAATGACATCCCGTAAGAAGTTTTTGGCAAAGCTGAAAATTTTCAAGGAATGGCTGAAGAAGGCCAGGACGTTGAAGACCAAGGAACTTTGGGAAACAGCCAAAGCCAAATTGAGGGGTCATTATAACTACTACGGTGTAACCGACAATCTGCGCGGTATCGCGCGGTTTGGCAAAGCAGTGGAAAGCCTGCTGTTTAAATGGTTGAACCGTAGGGGGAAAAGGAACTGTCTCAATTGGGAAAAGTTCGAGAAAATGCTGAAGCGGTTTCCTCTACCGAAGCCACGGATCAGGGTCAGTATGTTTAACTTCTCCGTGAATTGACTATGTGAGGAGCAGTGTGCGTAAATAGCGCAAGCACGGTTCTGAGAGGGGCCGGTACCAACTGTGGAGACAAAACGAGTAATTTTGTTTTTATGGGAGAAGCCGGTCTACTCGACAATTATTGACATATTGGAAGAAGTATAACGAACTTTTTCCCTATTTGCCGTTTACGACGGTTCCGACGCTCTTCTTGCACGGCTCAAGTAAGTAGACAATCGGCATATGCCCATAGCTATGGAAACACAGGACTCAACCTATTACCTTTCCTATGACCAGGTTGGATCTCTTCGTGCTGTTGCAGATTCATCCGGTAAAGTGGTAAAACAAATCAGCTATGATACTTTCGGCTATATACTGAACGACACAGACCCACCCTTTGAAATACCATTCGGCTTTGCCGGGGGCCTGCATGACAGAGATACTGGCCTTGTCAGGTTCGGCTACAGGGATTATGATCCTGATACAGGAAGGTGGACAGCAAAAGATCCGATATTGTTTGCTGGCGGTGATACTGATCTGTATGGCTATGTCCTGAATGATCCGGTTAATTTTATTGATCCTGATGGCCAGATAGCCCAATCAATTGTTGCTGGTCTTATAGCCGGTGCAATAACAGGAGGGATAAGTTTTGTAACAGAACTTGCAACAGGCACCCCACTTTTAAATGCTGCAAAATCGGCTGTTATGTCTGGGACTACCAGTGCTGTTGCTGTCGGTCTCGCGGCAACAGGAGTAGGTGCTTTGTATGCTAGTAGTGCATCAGTTGCTATAAATGCAGCTATGCAAAAGATGTTAACAGGGGATGTAAATACGGCAAGTCTATTGTTTAGTGCTTTACCACCATCTGTTGGAGGTGTGATGTTAGGACAAGCAGGGTTAAAAGGGGCAACACAGGGCGTTGTTTCTGGTTTGCTTTCCGGGCCATCAACTGTTGCTGGGAACACATTTTTTTCTGAAAGTCCTCGACCATGCAAATAACTCAGAGGAGGCATATGAATTATATTAATTTTAGAAAAAAATATTCACTTCTTATATATTATGGGCAATATTTTATCATAACCTTGTCATTATTTTTAATGCTGATATGGAAAGCCGTCGTTTTATATGTGCTCGGAGGGATATTTCTTTTAAGCATCGGTGAGTACTTTTTTCTAAAGTGCAATCATTGTAATAATAGGCCAGGGGTTTTTTGGCGGCAGTTTCCTAAAAATTGTAGCCATTGTGGGAAAGAATTATAACCAAACCCGATATTTTTTATCATTAATTTGTATTTTGGAAGCAGATCAAGAATTGGAAAATATAGAGATTCTATTCTGTTGAATATAGCAGTTAGCCCTACACCGTAAGAAATTAAAGGGACGTCTTACCTATTTGCTACAATAAAAGTTCTATCCCTAATATTTCACGGAAGGTTTAAAAAAGCTCTTTGGTAAGGATTTTTTGTTAGAAAAAGCCAAAATTATTTTTTAAGATGATCATATTTATGAAATTGTATTCTTTTAATGTAATGGATATTATTTTTGTCACACCAGTTCATCATCAGGTGCCTGCAAAA
>JACNHV010000177.1 GCA_014383445.1 Candidatus Desulfobacula maris
TAAAATGGTATTCCAATCATCTCACCGGGCGGGTAACAAAACAATGACAAGGCTGCATCATTTACACTCTGGACAATACCATTTTTTGAGACAACCAGAACCGCATCGGTCAAGGAGAGCAGGATATTCTCCAGATGGTTTTTAGCCTTTTCCAGCTCAATGGTTTTTTCAAGTTCCCTCCGCTGGTGATCCAGTTGGAGAAAAATCCTGACCTTGGTCAAAAGGATCTCCGGCTTGTAAGGCTTGGTCACGAAATCTACGGCTCCGGCCCTGTAGCCCTTGAACATGTGATACTCGTCGGAATAGACAGCCGTCATGAAAATAACAGGTAGATTTTTGGTCCTTTCATCTTCTCTTATGAGTCCAGCCAGCTCATAACCGTCCATTCCCGGCATCTGGACATCCAGAATGGCCAGGGCAAATTCGTGATTCAAACAGGCGATGAGGGCATCGTTGCCGTTAGTGGCTCTAACCGTATCTGCACCTGCATTTTCCAGTATTTTTTCAAGGGCATACAGGTTCTGCTCCTTATCATCCACGATGAGTATCGTTTGTCTGTCCGTCACGGTTAACCCTTCAAGGCCTGTGTTGCATCTTTCTGATGCAGTTTCATCTGATGTTTTTTCATTGAAACAACAGTTTTTTCAAAACATTGGTATCGGTAAAATTTCCAACAAATCGAAGTGTTGGCTCCGGTTCAAATTTAATTAAGGTCGGTGTAACCAATACATTATCCTGAAGTGCTGAGTGAGAATTTTTCAATAAATTAATAACATTTAATTGATATTGATCTTTTAAAAAGGAATCTAATTCCTTTTCAAGGGAGCTGGTAAGTTCAAGATTCCTTTTCGAAGTTCCGCTTATATACAATTTGAAAGAAAACATAATCGTCTCCATTTTCAGTATGAAGTTGGACCGTTGAGGATACCCACGGTAATCTGTCTGATTTCATCCATCTCAAGAGGCTTTTTCAACAATTCAAACTCGTAGCCTTTTTGCTGGGCTTCCAACAGCCCGTCCATGAATTCCCCATGAAAGGCCGTGATAATATAGACTGGAATTGTGGGGTTCATTTTTCTGATGGCATGCAGCGTTTCTATGCCGTTCATGCCGGGCATTTTTAAATCGAGATAAACCAGGTCATAACTGTTTTCCTGAATACGCTTCAGGCCCGCCCTGCCGGATTCTGCAGTTGCAACATCAATACCGGTATCTTCCAAAGCAAGTTCGAAAGCATTGCGGATGTCGATCTGATCATCGATGACAATAATTCGTTTATCCATTTTTTTCTCCTGTTTCTTGTCGGCATGTTCTATTGTTTGGCAGAGTAATAGCAAACCTTGTGCTTTGGTTCATTTTGCTATTACAGGATATCTCTCCATCATGGTCTTTAACAATTCCATAAGAAACCGAAAGTCCTAATCCAGTTCCCTTTCCAACCGGTTTGGTTGTAAAGAAAGGATCGAAGATTCTGGTAATATTTTCCGAAGATATTCCATGGCCGGTATCTTCGATGACAATCACTGCATTGTCATCGTCCGGGAAAAGGGTGATACGGATTTCTTTTTTTTCGCTTTCTTCAACTGCATCGATCGCGTTGGCAATAAGGTTCAACAAAACTTGCTGCATTTTTGTCACACGGACATGTATGGTTGACAAAACATCAGACGTGTCATGTAATACAATGATGTTCCCTTTTTCAATCCGGTAGGCGAGCAGCCCCAGGACACGTTCGACCATTTCCTTAAAATCTACGTCTTGACAGACTTCCTGATCAGCTTTATCAAAATGAGAAAACGTAAGAAGGTTTTGGACGATTTTAATACAATGCTTTGTAGCTCTCTCTGCATCTTTAATCACTCTGTGGAGTTTATCCTCTGGAGGCAGCTTTTTTAAGGCATATTGATTGTAGTTCAAAATGCCCATCAAGGGATTGTTCAATTCATGGGCGATCCCGGCAGACAGGGTTCCAATGGAACTCAGTTTTTCAGATTCAATCAGCTTGATCTGGGCTATTTTTAATTGATCTTCGGCTGTCTTTCTGTCGGTTATGTCCTGGAGGGTGGCCAGTACCTTGTCAATTCCGCCATCATCATGCCGTAGACAGGAAACAGTCAGGTGTGTATGGATAATGTCCTGGTTTTTTCTGACAAACCGCTTTTCCATTTCATAATTCTCTATCTCACCTGATTGCATTTTTTTAAACAGAACCAGATCCGGTTCGAGATCATCGGGCCAGGTCATCTCTGTCCATGTTTTTTCAGACAGCTCGTCTCTTGTATACCCCAGCATATCGCACAGCTTTTTGTTCATTTTGATCCAGCCTTTTTCCAGTGATGTGATGGCCATGCCGATATTCCCCTGGTTGAAAAATCCAGAAAATGTTTCTTCGCTTTTCTTAAGAGCCTCCTCAGCTCGTTTTCTCTCAGTGATGTCACGGATAACACCGACAACAAAGGTTTGTTCCCCGGCACCTCCCCTGGAAAGGGATATCTCTATCGGAAACTCCTCCCCATCGGCCCGCACTGCAGGGACCTCAATGGTTTGACCTATAACCCGGTTCGGCAGACCTGTAGCAAAGAAACTGGCTATATCTTTTGTATGCTGGGACCTGTATGAAACCGGCATCAGGCAATTAAGGGACTGACCCAGAATGGTTTGGGCCGGATGATGGAATATCTCTTCAGCAGCCGGGTTAAAAAGTGTAATCAGCCCTTTATTGTTGATCACAATCATTGCATCTTTATTGGCCACAATAATTGTTTTCAGCTGTTCCTCACTCTTTTGAATGGTCTGCCGGCTTTGTTTCAGAGCATCAGCCATGTCATGAAAAGCCCCGGTCAGTACCCCAACCTCACCGGCTCTGGCAGTAATTTCACTGCGGGCTTCCAGGTTCCCCTGGGCAAATTTTCGTGTCAACATCACAAGGCTTTGTATTGGGGAAATCAGTGATTTTTTGCCAATCCCCCAGGAAATGAAAATCGATATCACGGTTGCCAGGAGCATGAGCAGCAGATTCCTGATCAGGGCAGCATTGGCAGGCTTGAGGATATGGTCTTCCGGAATACCGGCCCACACATATAGATAAGGCGTGTCTTCATGATCAAGATAAACTTTCTCGTAGGCAAATATTCGGCGCAGACCATCTGATCCCGTACCGAAGAATAGTCCATGCTCCTCCCCTTTAGTGGCAGTGTTCCAGGCCTTGGCTCCAATCGGCTTGCCAATGGGGTTGGTATCTTTTTGAGCAGGATAGTAAAATATCCGGATTCCCTTATAATCGGTTACCGCTATAAAGGATTTCTCAGGCAATGTTGAAACATCATAAAAGCCGGCATACACATCCAGCTTGATGGCAGCGGTTAAGACCGCTCTGGGAATGCCGTCTTTGTCAGATACGGGATAGGCAAAAGCAAAGGATGGATTTGCAGTCCCGACCCTGGTGATGATATATTCCCCGGCTGCAAAATCTTTTTTTTCCAGTGCCGCCATGATATGCCTGCGGTCGGCCAGATTGGTTCCTGTAAACGGTTTGCCTGAAGCCAGGACCTCCCCGCTGAGATCCACCAATGCCATATTGTTATAATTGGGATTCTGTTCCAGTACTGTCTTGAGGATAGCTGTGCCTGCATCGGGGTCCATTGCCTGAATGGCAGGCAGCTGGGACAGCGTACCAAGGATCTGTTTCGTAGACCGGGTAATTCCTTTTTGAGCTTCAGCCATACTGCGGGTCAGCAGCAGAACATCTGATCTGGCCATTTCGATGAGATGCTGTCTCTGCTCTAACCCGGAATAAAGAAGAATGGCAAGGCAAGGCATAACCGCAAACAATATCAGTAACGTCAGTTTCTGGCTTATTGAACCCAATTTCAAAAATTTCATAGCCATTGCTCTCTGATTATCATTGAATCGTTAATAACTTTTCTTTTTCCAGTGTCTTGAATAGATCATACAACAATTGATCTTCAACTTCCTTTGCCGGCTATTTTATCCGATGCTATCCTCAATGAATGAAGTCATTATTTTTTTTGCTTTTCCTCGTTTTTCATTTCTATATACCAGTCTTCCTTGCCATAAAGTTCATCTGAACATTCAGGACACATACCATGACTGAATTGTGCATCTGAATGTTTTTGAATATATCCTTCTATCTGGTTCCAATATCCTTTGTCATCTCGGATCTTTTTACAGGATGCACAAATGGGAAGTAGACCACTCAGCGTTTTAATTTCAGCTAATGAATTTTGAAGTTCCTTGATCAACTTCTCACGTTCTTCTTCCAAGTGCTTACGCTCGGTGATGTCTTCAATGGCCAGGAGGATGATCCGTTCTTTACCCAACGCTCTTTGAATTTGCCGGGCATTCAGTACCATTATGCGCCTGCCGATGGTGACAAAATCGTGCTCAACCTCATAGTTTTCAAAGGTTGCTTTTTGGGGAAGAATGTTTTCCAGCAGTTCCCTCAGCTTGGGGATATCCCACTGCTTATTGCCTAGATCATAGATAAGCTGCCCCATAGTCTCTTCAGGCTTTACCTTAAAAAAGTCATAGAAGGAACGGCTGACCGAGACCACCCTTAAATATTGATCCAGAGCGATCAAAGGTTCACGCACTGTGTTGATGATACTTTCGGCGTATTCACTGACTTCATCTGCGGCTATTTTAATAACCGCCAGTTCTTTTCGGGTCTTTTCCAGGCCAGCTTCTATCTCCTTACGCTCGGTAATGTCTTCAATGGCAAGGAGGATGATCCGTTCCTTACCCTTCGCTTGTTCAATCTGCCGGGCATTCAACAGCATTATGCGCCTGCCAATGGTGGCAAAATCATGTTCAACCTCATAGTTATCAAAGGTGGTCTTTTCGGGAAGGATGGTTTCCAGCAGTTCCCTCAGCTTGGGGATATCCCACTGCTTGTTGCCCAGGTCATAGATAAGCTGCCTCATAGTCTCTTCAGGCTTTACTTTGAATGAATCATAGAAACTTTGGTTTACTAAAAGAACCTTCAGATCCGAATCCAGCACCAAAAGGGGCGCACGTATTGTTTCTACAATATCTTCGAATAAAGAGTGTGTCTGATCAATTATCATAGTGGCATCCTCCCCACATCAAGTTTCAATATTCTTTTGTGTTAAAAAATCACCATCGCCAGCAAACCTGGCATTCAACGAAAGGACAAGTGGGATATTGGGAATGTATTTGTAGCTGCAATATTCAAATCATATCATTTAAACCAGGTGAGGACAAGGTTGCTTTTTAACAGGTGAGCTATGTCAGGCAATATTGTGTTTTTTTTAAAAAATTACAAATCACAACATCTGGTATTTTAAATTATATTTTTCTTCTGCCATGAATTCCACTTTATGGGAAAGGGCATCATCCTATCAAATCAAGATCCTATTACAGCATATTGGAGATACACTTGAATCTGAAAACTCATGATTTCTTGCAAGATTACGGCTT
>JACNHV010000154.1:0-6389 GCA_014383445.1 Candidatus Desulfobacula maris
TTGGCCCTGTGACAAGCACCAGTCCCCTTGGGAGTTCGGCCAGTTTTGAAATAACAGAAGGAAGCCCTAATTGTTCTGCAGTCAATATCTCCGACGGGATCTCCCGGAAAACGGCTGATACACCATTTTTCTGCATAAAATAATTTGCCCTGTATCTGGCCATACCTGGAATTTCATAACCAAAATCAACATCCCCGGTTTCTTCAAAGACCTTAATCTTCTCCTGTGAGGTTATTTCATATAATAATCCCCGCAACTTATCGCTGGTCAGAGTTTCATATTTTATACGCTCAATATCGCCATGAAGCCTTAATGCAGGCTGCTGGCCTGAGGAAAGGTGGAGGTCTGAAGCGCCCTGTTCGTGCATCAGCCTAAAGAAAGCATCAATTTCTGCCATTTTCAATACCCTTTTAACTTATTGCTTAATTGAAAAATTATGCCTGTTTGATAAACCTTAAAGTAGAATCGGTTTCATCGGCAACCTTATTTTCTTCCTTTGTCATCTCAAGCATTTTTGAATGGGATTCAAGTACTGCACTGATTTGCATTTCAAGCTGAATCCGTTGGCGTTTCAACTCCATTATATCACTGTGAAGTTGTGAAAGCCGCTTATGGGTTCTATTTAATATTTTTTCCGCTTCAACTTCAGCATTGGCAATAATCAGCTGTGAAGATTTTTTAGCATTTTCCTTCATTTGATCCAGAACTTTCTGGGACTGAATCATGGCATTTCTCATAGAAATTTCTCTTTTTCTATAGCCCTCATTCTCCAGGTTAATCCTGTGATTTTCTTCTTGAAGACGTTCAATGGAATGATTCAGATTGTCAAGTTCTCTTCCCACATCTTCCAGAAAAGAATCTACTTCCTGAACATCAAACCCCCTGAATCTTGTTGTAAACTCTTTTTGTTTAACAACCATTGGTGTTATGCCCATAAGAATACCTCGCTTTTTATTGTGCTATTGTGCGAGCCAGCCCGTGAAGGCTGTTCACAACAAAGGTCTGAAGAAAAATAATAGCTAAAATCACTATAATAGGAGATATATCAAGCCCCCCGAAATTCACGGGAAGCCTCTTTCTGATTTGATAAAAAACAGGCTCGGTTGCCATATTGATAAACCTGACAATGGGGTTGTAGGGATCAGGGCTTACCCAGGACAGAACGGCCCCTGCAATAACAATCCACATATAAAACGTAAGCGCATAATTCAGGATGACAGCTACGGCTTGAAAAAAATTTGCTAATATGAACATTCATACACCTTTTTTCAATAATTTCGAACCTTTCAATGCTCTGATTAACTACGGATAGTATGAAAAGTCAAGTTTTTTTGCATATTTAACGGTTTAAATATTTGCTTGCATTTATTGACATCTTCCAGTGGTTATACTAAATAATGGTTTAACCATTTTAAAATTTAATCTATTGCATGTAAATTTATATGTCACTTATATTGTTAAAAGATAAATTGTGATATAAATTGATGTACTAAAAAACAAATACAACAATATTTTACTTGAAGGAGTAATATGATGGATAAAATCAAACTTAAAGAAATCAAGTGCATTTCTTATGAACGGGCTGAAATAAAAAAGGGCTATACAGACAAATCCCTCCGCGTTAACCTTGATTCAAATGAAATCACCATAAGTCCCATCGAAGAACGAATAAAAAACAAGTTTATCGGAGGCAAAGGCTATGACCTCTGGTTGATGTGGAATGCGGTTAAAGCCAGTACCAGGTGGAATGATCCTGAAAACACCATATGTATTTCATCGGGTCCCCTTGGCGGAACTCCCGGATACCCAGGTGGCGGCAAAAGTATTGTTACTTCTATTTCTCCTTTAACCGGCGCCCCCATTGATTCAAATGTCGGCGGATATTTCGGACCTTATAAAAAATTTTCCGGATTTGATGTAATACAGGTTGATGGAAAAGCAAAAAAAGATGCCATTATTTTCATTGACGGAATTGAAAATAAAATTAAAATTTTAGAAGCCAGTGATCTTCCAACAGATTCCTATGAGCTTTCAGATGTTTTAACCAGACATTTTGATGAGGACAAACCTGTAAACGTTTCCGTTGTCACAGCTGGTCCTGGTGCCGTGCACACAAATTTTGGCTGTCTTAATTTTTCCTGGTGGGATGCAGGACGTAAAAGAGTCAGATACAAACAGGCCGGACGAGGCGGTATCGGTACTGTTTTTGCCGACAAAAAAGTCAAAGCCATTGTGGCAAGATTTGGTGCCATTTCTATGAAATCCAATAACCCTGCTGATCTTGACGCGCTTAAACTGGTGACCAAAGCTCATTCAAAAGAGATAAGAGAACTTGATCCCAAACAAAACAGGATGTCCCTGGTAGGGACCACCCACCTTGTACCTATTATGAATGATCATGACTGCCTGCCCGTTCATAACTTCAAGTTTGGTTCACATCCGGAAAGCCGAGTCATTGGAGAAGAGGTATACGAACATATTTTTGACAAGGGTTTTGATGGCTGCTGGAAAGGCTGTACCGTTGCCTGCTCACATGGGGTAAAGGACTTTTCACCATTTACAGGCCCCTATAAAGGCAAAAAAGTATTTGTGGACGGACCTGAGTATGAAACAGTGGCTGGTTGCGGTTCCAGCCTGGGTATTTTTGATGCCCATACCATTATAGAAATTAATTTTTATTGCGATGCTTATGGCATGGATACCATTTCCGTGGGAACTTCCCTTGCATTTGTTATGGAATGTTTTGAAAACAAGCTGATAACCCTTGATCATACGGGCGGGATGGATTTGAGTTTCGGCAACCGCTTTAACGCTCTTGAAATCATCCACCAAATGGCAGGGGGAGAAGGATTTGGTGCCATTGTCGGTAAAGGTATAAGGCAAATGAAACAGATCTTTGCAAAAGACTTTGGAGCTGATGCGGCCTTTATGCAGGATATTGGAATGGAATCCAAGGGTCTTGAATTTTCCGAATACATGACCAAGGAATCACTTGCCCAGCAGGGTGGATACGGGCTTGCTTTAAAAGGCCCCCAGCATGATGAAGCCTGGCTAATCTTTCTTGATATGGTTCACAATTTCATGCCGACATTTGAGGATAAAGCTGAGGCACTTCACTGGTTCCCCATGTTCAGAACCTGGTTCGGCCTTTGCGGTCTTTGCAAACTTCCCTGGAACGATATCATTCCTGAAGACAATAAAAATACTTCTGAACCGGCTAAGGTTGCCAAGCATCTGGGTTGGTATGCAGATTTATTTTCTGCTGTTACGGGCAGAAAATCCAGTCCCGAGGATCTTATTTCCATGAGTGAGGCTGTTTATAACTTTCAAAGAATTTTCAACCTGAAAATGGGATTTGGAACAAGAGAGCATGACACACTGCCCTATAGGGCTGTCGGTCCTGTGACTGTTGAAGAGTATGAGTCAAGACAGGAACGATATGATGAACAGCTCAAAGAAAAATACAGCCTGGATATAGGCGACATGGATTCCAAAGAAAAAGTTGCTGTATTAAGGCAAAAAAGAGAAGAACAGTATGAACTGCTCAAAGATGCTGTATATGAACGGCGCGGTTGGAATAATAACGGCATCCCCACCATTGAGACGGTTAAACGTCTTGGAATTGATTTTCCTGAAGTTCTTGAGGTTCTAAAGAAAAATGGTGTGGAATAATTGATGATAGAAGTGGATGAAAAACAAATGCCATGGTCTAAAGACATGACCATGGCATCTCTTTTGGCAACACTGGAAAATGTTGAATTCTGTTCTGTTGTTCGCTTAAACGGCAGGCTTGTTTCAAGCCCCAAATTTGCTGAAACAATCATCCCTGATAATTCGAAAATTCAATTGCTTCCCATGGTTAGCGGAGGATAAAATCAAATTTTCGCAATTTTAGCTTCACAAATAGCTGTCTGTCTGTTAAAAATCATTTATTGCAGATCAGTGTTAATCTTTTAACCCAAAAAAGAAAGTAACTATTGAAACAATTTTTTTTATTTTTAAAAGCACTTTTTAGCAAAAAGAGCCATACACAACCACCTATTGTCATATCACCCCCCTTACCCGAAACCAAAACACAAAAAAAAACTTTGCCAAAACCCAGGGGAAAAATATGGTCCCTCCATGATTTCCCAGTGGAACCCAGGGAAGGGGAAACAAGATTTCATGATCTTGATCTGCCATTGACTGTCATGCATGCCATTGCAGATTTAAAATTCAACTATTGCACTCCTATACAGGCAAAGCTTTTATCCCATACACTGAAAGGTAAGGATGCCACTGCCAAGGCCCAGACAGGAACAGGCAAAAGCGCCAGCTTCATTATCACTATTCTTACGGCATTCATCAAAAAGCCATTTAAAAACAGGAACGGTACTCCCAGGGCATTAATCCTTGCACCCACAAGAGAATTGGTTCACCAGATTGAAAAAGATTTCAAGGATCTTGCCAAACATACTAATTTAAAAATTATAGCCATCTTTGGCGGAACAGGCTATAACCAGCAACAGATCATGCTTAAGGAAAGACCCGTTGATGTCATTGTTGCGACTCCCGGACGGTTCATTGATTTTATGGGCAAAGGATTAATCAATCCTTCCAAGGTTGAAATTGTTGTCCTTGATGAAGCCGATCGAATGCTGGATATGGGATTTATTCCGGATGTCCGCAGAATCATTTTAAAAACACCCCACAAAAACAAACGGCAAACCCTTTTCTTTTCCGCCACTTTAACACCAGAAGTTTTAAGCCTGGCACAAACCTGGTCAACACAGGATGCCGTTCAAATAGAAATAGAGCATGACCAGGCTGCGGCCGACAGCATCCAGCAAATTATCTATATTTCAGCTGAAAAAGACAAATTTAAACATGTTTATAACCTGATCAATAATGAGCAGTTAAAACGGGTGCTCCTGTTTGTAAACCGGAAAGATACGGCTCGAACCCTGTCGGAAAAATTTGAAAGATATGGCCAGAAATGCAGTGTGCTTTCAGGGGACATTGCCCAGGACAAACGGTTTAAAGTCTTAGAAGATTTTAAAAATGGCAGAATCAATCTTTTAATTGCAACGGATGTGGCTGCCCGGGGACTGCATGTTGAAGACATAAGTCATGTCATTAACTATGATCTGCCCTATGAACCAGAACATTATATTCATCGAATAGGAAGGACTGGTCGGGCTGGAGCAAAAGGGATATCCATAAGTTTTGCTGATGAAACAAGTTCTTTTTTTATACCAAAAATCGAAGAGGTGCTGGGAAACAAAATCCAATGTGAGTATCCGTCTGAAGACTTAGACAAACCCCTTCCAGAACCCAAGAAAAAATATTATTCAAAACCAAGGGCTAAAAAGAGAGAACCTTTTAAAGGTAAACGCAAAGGAAGTATTCGATCGTTATAAGGGTTGGCTGTTTATCCTTTATTGACACTGAGCATAAATTCAGTGTAAAACTACAAGCCTGTTAATTAGTAATTTTTATCAAAGGAGTTAAAATAAAAAATGTTTGGTCTTGGAATGCCCGAAATTTTAATGATTCTGGCAATAGCCCTCATAGTCATAGGGCCCAAAAAGCTGCCTGATCTTGCCAAAACTCTGGGCCGTGCCATGGGAGAATTCAAACGCTCTGCCCAGGATTTTAAACGCAGTATTGATGTGGAAACAACTGTTAAGGAATTTAAAAATGGCATAGATATTCCTAATGCAGATTTTAATAAAATCCTGACTGACCCTCCTTCAAATAATGAGGCTGCTGACACTGATAAAGAGAAGACTGCTGCTGCAGATCAGTATGAGACGGCTGCCGAAGATAAAGAGAAAACTGCTGCTGCAGATCAGTATGAGACGGCTGCCGAAGATAAAGAGAAAACTGCTGCTGCAGAGCAAGAGAAGGCTGATGCCGCAGATCAAAGGGACAGCGATTTCCTTGATCACGACAAAAAAATCCCGGAGAATAATGGGGATGATTCTTCAGCAGATAACAATTCGGGTAAGACAGAGAACACTTCAGATCCCGATAAGATCGATAAATAATGAGCGATCAGGACAAAAGCCCTTTTACAGAGCATTTAGGGGAATTGAGAGACAGACTGGTCCGCTCATTTATTGCTGTTGCCATCGGTTTTGTGGCAGCTTATTCTTTCAAAGAAAAATTATTTGAAATTTTGAACGCCCCCCTGATCACTGCCATGGGTGAAGATGGAAACGCCAAGATGATTTTCACAGGGCTTCCTGAAGCCTTTTTTACCTATCTTAAAGTATCTCTGCTCACGGGGATTATTCTGGCAACCCCTGTCCTTTTTTATGAATTCTGGATGTTTGTATCCCCTGGCCTTTACAGAACTGAAAAAAAATATATTATACCCATTGTAATTCTTTCGGTTTTCTTCTTTT
>JACNHV010000154.1:6566-27893 GCA_014383445.1 Candidatus Desulfobacula maris
AAAATGCTTCTGGCCTTTGGATTTGTTTTTGAACTGCCCCTGGTTTTAACTTTTATGGCCAGAATGGGACTAGTTAATGTTGCTTTTTTAAAAAAGAATAGAAAATATGCAGTATTGATTTTCTTTATTGGTGCAGCAATTATCACTCCGCCTGATGTAGTCACCCAGATTATGATGGCCCTGCCGCTGATGGTTCTTTATGAAATCAGCATTATCGGTGCCAGGGTATTCGGGAAAAAAAAGGCCGAAGAAGTTGATGCTGAAGATGATGAAGACCTGGAAGAAGGCGAGGAAATTGCTTCACAAAAAGACACAAAAACCAAGGAAGAATAGGCATAAACCTTACAAACATTTAGTATTGACTTTTCAACACCCTTGGGTGTAATAATTTAATTAAATTTTTAAAAAAACAACCCGTGGTATGGAAATATCACTGGTATAAAGGCAAAATAAATTTTTAATGAATATTTAATGAATAAAGGAGAAAAATAGATTATGAACAAAAAATTGCTGACTCTTCTTTTGGCGGCAGGTATTGCTGTAATTTTTGTTGCGACCGGTCTTTATGCGGGAACAGATGTTGCCGACACAATAATAATGGACTATAATCAATACAAAAAAAGAACAAAACAACCACCCAAATCTAAAATCATTGAATTCACCCACAAGAAACACAATATAGATTATAAAATTTCCTGTGGTGATTGTCACCATGACAAGGACAATAAACCACTTGATCTTAAAATAGGTGACAATGTCCAGAAATGCGTGGAATGCCACACAAAGCTTGAAAAAGAAAAAAAGAAAAAAGGCGAAAAAGAAGACATTCTGGTACTTGAAAATGCCATGCACAAAAACTGTGACGATTGTCATAAAAAGGTCAATATTGAAGCTGGTGATCCTAAAGGGAAAAAAGGCCCTGCACCCACCACCTGCACAAAATGCCATATATCTATGAAAAAATAATCGTTTTATAAAAGCGTTTTTTCGCTTTAAAAGAGGTTTTCCATAATCTGGAAAACCTCTTTTTTTTGAAAATTTTTATTAATTTGATTATTTATTGGGTAGAGAAGCTTTGAATGCTCTTGCTTTTTTGATCAAAGCGGGCGCCCAGGAAGGGCTGCCCAGGGCGTGAATATGGGTGTAGGTCCCAAAGGTATTTTGTTTAAAAAAACCGTCTTTTTTGTCAAGTATACCTTTGCCCCGTTCCATTTTAAAGGCCATTTCTGGGTCCTTATAATCAATATCCAGGATACTGGAATATCGGAATTCATGGCCCTTTAAGGTGTCCCCCATTTTAAAAAAGGGATTCTCATTAACAACGGCAACTTTAGTGTAGCCATGTCCTTGCGGCCGGTTGGAAAGCCCGAATTTAATGGGGAGAATCCCGGACATGGGATATTCTTTACCGCTCAACAGGATGCTTGTACCCAGAAATATCAAGCCTCCGCATTCAGCATAAATGGGAAGTCCTTTTTGAGATAGATTTCTCAGCTTTTCCCTGAAAAATATATTTTGCGCAAGCTGTGGTGCATGAGTTTCAGGAAAACCGCCTCCCATATATATGGCATGAACATCTGGTATGGTTTCTTCGATCAAAGGGCTTATAAAAACAATTTTAGCGCCCAGTTTTTTTAAAGCATCAATATTGTCTGGATAGTAAAATTGAAACGCAGAGTCCCTTATAATACCAATTGTAACAGGTTCTGGTTCTGTGAGCTTAACTTCTGAAGAATTGATTTGTGTTGTGGTGGCATCGGGATCAGTGCTATGGCATTCAAAGGTTACAGCCTGATAGAGTGCATCCAGATCTATATTGTCTCTGGCAACTTTGGTGACGGTAGCGATCGCCTGATCGGAAAAGGTGTGTTCCTCCGAGGTAACAAGTCCCATGTGTCTTTCCGGAAAATCCTGGGCCTTTAACTTTGGAATGGCCCCGAATACCGGGATATGACAAAATTTTTCAATATTTATCCTGACTTTTCCTTCATGTCTTTTCCCGGCCACCTGGTTAAGAATAACCCCGCAGATATTGACATCAGGATCAAAATTCATGCACCCCATAAGCAATGCTGCCATTGTTCTGGTACTTTTAGTACAGTCCAGAACCAGCAGAACCGGCAGATTTAAGAGTTTTGCAAGTTCTGCCGTTGAAGTGGACCCGTCCACATCAATACCGTCATAAAGACCCCGGTTGCCTTCAATAACGGCAATATCACAAAGCCTTGAATTTTCCTGAAAGGATTGTTTAACAATGGGAGGATTACAAAGAAAGGTGTCCAGATTATAACAAGGACGACCGGCTGCCTTTGAAAGCCAGCCGGCGTCAATATAGTCAGGTCCCTTTTTAAATGGGGAGACCTTAATACCTTTTTCTTTCCATGCAGCAGTGATCCCTAACGAGACAATTGTTTTGCCAGATCCACCCCTGAGACCGGCAATAATAATTCCCGGAACCTTTTTACCACCCTTTTGCATGGATAAATGTAAGGCTTGCCTTATCCTTACTATTCGTTTTCAGACGAGTGCTGGATACCACCGCCCTTGAGCCCATACATGGTTGTACTGCCCGATGACCAGTATTCAAGCACTTCATCTTGAACCATTATATTGATAACTTTTTTAATAGCCCTTGGTTTGTCATCCGGAAAAATTTTTGCGAAATCATTAAAATAGAACTTGGTTTTGGTTTTGGATTTTTTTGTCATCCAATCCACTACTGCTTTGGTTGCAGCCTCTTTATTATCAAGAAGATCGCTCATGGTCGTACTCCTTTGAAATCAAAATGGATGAGCCGAAGTGCACGAGGTGCACTCCGGCTTTATCATAGTATTTAACAGGTAAAGCTCAATAAACAAAGCATATTAGAACTTGAACTGAGTTGATTGACGCCAGCTCATATATGCCTGCTGACGGAAATCATCAATAAGATGATGGGTAAACTCAAGCTCACATACCTCAAAGAATTTTTCCCATCCGATTCTTTCTGCCCAGTCGCCCAGACGTTCATACTTATTCGCACCATTGGAATATGCATTAACCATCTGATTGATGGCCTTTGTCATGGAAGGCCATCTTGGCATCTCATTAGGCAAAAATGCCACAACAACTTTAGAAAATTTCGGATCGGAAATTCTGTTGGAAACTTTACCACCTGCCATGAGAACGATACCATCACCTGCAGTATCAGCAAGAGGCATGGAAGGACACATGGTATAGCAGTTACCGCAGTACATGCATCTTTCGTTTTTAACTTCCACAGATTTAACCTCTGTACCGTTGGCAAGTTTAACCTTGGATGGTTTGATAGCTGCTGTAGGACATGCAGAGATAGCCAGAGGAATTTCACAGAACTTGTCAAGATATTCATGATCCAGCATGGGTGGTTTTCTGTGATACCCAAGGATGGCGATATCAGAACAATGAACCGCACCGCACATGTTCAGGCAGCATGCCATGGAAACTCTAAGCTGAGCCGGAAGTCTCATGTCCTGGAAATCTGCGAACAACTCATCCATGGTAGCTTTTACAGTACCCGAGGCATCTGTTGCCGGGGTATGACAATGAATCCAACCCTGTGTATGGACGATATTGGTAATACCTGCGCCCGTTCCGCCAATGGGAAATTTAAAGGAACCGCCGGGAAATTTTCTGGAGGCCAGATCGTTTTTCAGGGGCTCTACCTTATCTTTTGAATCAACCATGAATTCAATATTGTTACGGGTAGTAAAGCGAAGGTGCCCGTCACAATGTTTGTCAGCAATTTCACAGATTTCATTAATGTGAGTGGTACTCATCAAACGACAACCACCAACTCGTACTGTATATACTTCGTCTCCTGATTCACCAACATGAACAAGGACGCCTGGCTCAAGGATTTCATGGTGAGACCATTTGCCTTTATTTTTAGCAATCACAGGAGGATAAAATTCATTGTAGTCTTTCGGACCGATGTCTGAAATTCTGTTTTCCATCGGTTTGGCTGGATTATAACCAGTAGAAATAAATGCCATTATAATTCTCCCTTTTTATCTAAGATGGTGTTTTCTGTATTCGTCAACATCACGGTCCCAGCCGCCTTCAACCTCGTCCTCTTTCCAGAAGATATAAGGGTTGGTTCTCGGATATTGAACGTGCTGCGGCACTGCATCGATACCAGTTACTTCAAGAAGCTTCTGGAAACCCTGACGCATTATCAGCTCACCAAGTCTTTCACGGTTTTTACCTTCTTCCATCCACCAATCCCAGACATTTTCAACCACTTCTGTTATTGCTTCATAATCATTGTCAGGATTTACTTCTACAAATGGAACAAGAAGAGAACCCATCTGAGCACCGTCAAGGATTGGAGCTTTTGCACCGACCAGAATGGAAAGACCTGTATCTTTACCGACTTTAAGAGCTCTTGGCATTACATTGATACAATGCATGCACCGAGTACAATTGGCATCGTCAATAAAAAGTTTTTTGTTTTTAAACATCATGCATTTTGTAGGACAAAGACTTAAGACCTCTTTTTCAAGATCAAAGGGACCCCAGTCTTTGCTGCCGCGGTATGCGCCGGCATTTGCAGGGTATCCAGCATCATTTTCAACATATTTGTTGACAGCATCTTGGTCAATCCGGATATTGTCTTTCCATGTACCGATAAAAGACATGTCAGAACGTGCAATAGATGCAACACAGCAGTTTGGACAACCATCAAATTTAAATTTAAACTTGTATGGGAAAGCCGGTCTGTGGAGCTCATCCTGGTATTCATTGGTCATGAAATGAACCAGTGCATTTGTATCATAGCATGAATATTCACATCTGGACTGGCCAAGGCAGTCTGCAGGTGTTCTCAGGTTGGAACCTGATCCGCCAAGATCCTGGCCTATATCATGGGTCAATGTCCAGAAAATTTCTTCAATCTGAGGAGTGGTGGTACCCAGAAGAATTATATCACCGGTTGCTCCATGCATGTTGGTTATACCGGAACCTCTGAAGTCCCACAGTTTGGTCAGCTGTCTTAAATAATCACTTGTATAGTATTTACCAGCAGGCTGGGCTACACGCATTGTATGGAAATGCTGTACACCAGGGAACATTGCCGGCTGATCACAATATCTGCCGATAACACCACCGCCATAACCGAAAACACCAACAATACCACCATGTTTCCAGTGAGTTCTACCATGCTTAAAAGAAAGCTCCAGCACACCCAAAAGATCGTCTACACAATCCTGGGGAATCTGGAATTCAACACCTTCTTCATTCTTTGCTCTGACTTCAGCCTGTTGTTTCAGGTCAGAGACAAAACTAGGCCAAGGGCCGGATTCCAGCTGGTCCAGTAAAGGAGTCTCATGTTTTGCCATTTACTTACCTCCGTTAATAGTTAATTTACACTCAATTAATGAAAAGTTTTTCCAAACTTATCATTCAATAGTTTAATTCTTTGTTATTCCAGGGGGTTATAAAGCTGCCATGTTTTTCCCGGGAATAACTTAAGCAAAATAACATTGTTGATATAAAATTTCTGTTTGAACATGTCAATAAAAAACGTTTTTTTAAACGTTTTTAAAAATTGAGTGCAATAATTTGCAATGGGATTCAAAATTTCCTGTTGTCACTTCTATTTCTGAAGGGTCAAGATGACAGTCTTCTAAAATATTTTCCAAAAGGCCCATTATCTGTTCAAGATTGAATTGCCGGAAAAACTCAATAAAAATTAATCTTAAATCCCCATAATCATAATCCAGGGATTTTTCATCCAGGGCAGATAAAAACCCGTCAATGGTTGAACTTACCATTTGTTCTCCGAGCATAACCATCCTGCCTGTGCCATTTATTCGATCCAGGCGCATTCTTAATGTCATATTCAAAAAGAAAAACAACAGGGATGGTAATATGTGCTTTTTTTTATCTGCTTCATTTGTGCCAAATGGTGTGACTGAACTATATCCTCTAATTGTAATAAGCCTGACATGAACTTTACCATCTTCCTGTCTTACAATAAAATCCCCGGCAGCATGATGCCAGGGGAAAATCTGTTCAAAGGATTCAATATCATAATAATAGGTCAAAATCCTGGATATCTCTTGATAAATTGGAAGAGCGCTTGTTTCTGGAATATAGTTCCGCTTTCCGTCAGATTCCCATATCGAGATTTGCTTTATGTCCTGGTCTTTTGTGACATGGAATTCTTTGAAGCCGTCAAACCACTCTCCTAAAAAAAAACCGATCCTGCCTTTATCTGTTTTTATGACATCAACTCCAAAGACCTGGGGAAGATAGCGTTTCAAATATATTTTATTCAGGCCGGATATCAATTGATATTCTTTTTCAATTAATAACAGGCCCTGCTTTGATACTGCCCCGTTCAGAACAAATAAACAGATGCGATGTTCAGTAAGCGCAACCTGAATTTTTAAGGGATGATAAAAAGCACCATGTTTTTCAAGGAAAAGGGTAACCTTGCAAATCTGATCCGTTTGAACAGATATATCATAAACAATCTTTAGACCTGATTTCAATATTGAAAAAGCATTTTCCGATAAAAACATAGAGGAAGCTAAAAAATAATCCCCAATTGTAATAATCGAGTCGCAGGTTTTATGATCTGAAAGGCTGTCCGTTAAAAAATCCGGAGTTTTCCCTGATAATGGGAACTGCCATAAACCAGATCCAGGGAAAACCTGATTTTCTTCACCCGATATAAAAAAACAAAAAAGTCTTGAATCCATCAAGCTTTTCTGTGAGGTGCAAGTTCGTTTTTCAGCTCCTGTGGAACCGGGTAACCGAGCTCTTCGGCCTTATCACAATGGGCAATTGCTTTATCAAATTCTTTGCTTTGAAGGTATGCTACAGCAAGATTGTTATGGGCCACGGGAAATTCAGGTTGCACTTTAATTGCTTGAAGATTTGCTTTAATACCTTCCTGCACAAGTCCTTTCATAAAATAAGCCGTACCAAGCGTGGCATAGGCCTGGACAAAATTCTTGTTATGAATGATGGCTTTCTTAAGATTTTTAATGGCCTTATCTATTTTTTCTTCATCCTCTTTGGGATCTTTGCCATCAACCAGTTGAATAAGGACAAATGCCATGTTTGCATATCCTTCTGCAAACCCGGCTCGTGCTTTTGTAGCACGCTGGTTATACCTGTAGCACCCTTCAAGATCTTTTCTCTGCAGACAGATACCCCCTAAAAGGACATAGGCCTCAGCAAGTGACGGGCTGCATTCTATGGCTTCATGGAGTTCATTTTCAGCCTCAACATACTCCTGCTTTCCCAGAAGGGCCACTGCAAGATTATAATGGGTTGTACCGCATTCATCATTTTTAATAAGCTGGCTTCTTAACCGCGCAATATGCTCATCTGCATCTTTTGGCAGGGGGTTTCCCTGATTAATGTCAGTCATTATGGATATCCTTGATTTATGTTGTTTAAATTCTTTATATTAAAGTATTGAGATATGAGTTTTGAGTAGTGAAAAAAAACCATTTGTTTTGCTTCCCTCACACCTCACATCTCACATCTCACATCTCATTACTCTTTCATAATTTGTTGTGCCCATTAGGTAATGGGGGTTATTTAAAACTTTATATACTATTTCCGACACAACATTGTGTCAAGACCATTGAAAATAATCAACAACTTTAATTATTGCTTGAACCAAGTTTAAACTTGTGATAGCAAGTAGTTGTAGTAAAATCCATTGGAAAATAATTTATTTATACATTAGGAGTAAAACACATGCAACCAGGATGCTATACTGCATTAATCACCCCTTTTAATCAAGCAGAAGAGCTTGATCAAGAAGGTCTTGAACAACTTATCCATTTTCAGATTAAAAATGGTATTACAGGAATACTTGCAACAGGAACAACGGGTGAAAGCCCTACATTCAAATGGAAAGAACACGATCATGTGATTGCCCAGGTTGCGAAACTGGCAAAAAACAAATGCCTTAGACTTGCCGGAACAGGCAGCAATAACACCATTGAAGCCCTGGAAGCAGCAGGCCGGGCTGCAAAAGAAGGGGTTGATGCCCTCCTTATGGTGGACCCATATTATAATGGCCCCAGCTCCCTTGAAATCAGGAGGGAATATTATGAGGTCATTGCCAAAGAATGCCCTGATGTATCCATCATACCCTATATTATTCCAGGCAGAACCGGTTCCCAGATGCTTCCCCAGGACCTTGCCATCCTGGCAAAGAACTTTCCAAATATATCCAGTGTTAAAGAAGCCACTGGCAATCTTGAAAACATGAAACTTACCCGGAAATTCTGTGGAAAGGATTTTAAAATATTTTCCGGGGATGATGCTCTGATTTATGATACTATGGCTGACCCTGAAATAAAGGCATGCGGATCCATTTCAGTGATGTCCAACATTATACCAAAATTTATGGTACAGATGGTCTCTCTGCTCAACCAGGGGAAAGCAGAAGAGGCCATGAAGATTCAGACGGCCATAAAACCCCTGCTTGACCTTGTTGTGGTGACCACCCAGGAAGAATCCGAGTTCGGGCCTGTCTATTGCAGAGCTAGAAATCCCCTTCCATTAAAAACCCTTATGCAATTATTGGGAATGCCTGGAGGACCCTGTCGCAGACCCTTGGGAAAAATGGCACAAAAAGGGTTCCAGGTTCTTTTGGATGTAGCAAAAAGCGTCCAGGCCAACACTCCTGAAATCTTTGAACCAATTGCTTCATTTTTTAATGTGGACATTGAAAAGCAGCTGAACGATGATACTTTACATAAAGGGCTCTGGTACACATATTAGCTAAACTTCAGGCAGGCCATGCTGTAACAACCATGGCCTGCCCGAAACAATCAAATAAGATTTATTTTTTTTCTTTTATTTTAAATTTATCCTGTCCTGTTTGAAAAAAACTGTTTTTCAGCCATTCAAACCCGAATTGTAAAAGTTTTATATCATCCTCTTTCATTTCTGCAATTTTTTCCTCTGGTAAATCGTATCTTTCAAGGAAGGTGCTGGTAAAAACAAATTCCCGAAATTTATCAATATTATAGCACACCAGAAAAAACATTTGTTTGCTTTCCTCTGAAAGTTTCATGCTGAGAGGTAATGATTTTTTTCTGACGATCAACTCCATCCAGCCATCATTAACCTTATCACGAAGATCAACGCCCTGATCTTGTCTCCATTCGGCAACAGTCCACTCTTTGTTTTCATCAAAACCCATGCAGTGAGCTTCTTTCACCGTAAAAAAGAATTCATCTTTCTCACTTTTCTCCCCTGAATAACTCAAGGATCCAACCCCTAAAGGATAATATCTGCAGGTGGTAGGACGATCTGCATAAATGGCACATCCTTCCTTGTCTTCAACAAAGGGACACGATTTTCTTTCATCATCCAGAAGTTTAAGGGTTACCACGGGAAGACCGGCTTTTTCAAGGATATGGGGTTCGGTAAATATTGCAAGGAACTCTTCGGAAGTTAATTCCAGTTTCCTGCGCATGGTTAAAATATCGTAGGGGGTGAGCATAATATCAATCCCCCGGCAGCAATCGGTAAAACATTTAACACCTTTGTGGCAATCAAATTTAAATTTGCTCCTTAAACTGAGCTGTTCAGGTGGTATTTCAGATATTTTCTTGGTTGTATCAGTCATCAAAACTTCCTTGGCTAAAGTTATTATGGATCGTAAAATTTGTGGAGCATACGAAAAAGATTCAATAATGTCAATCAATTGCCGGTTCAGAGCTTATTTTTTATTTCAAATATTCCAAAAGGTTAAATAAAATAAATTTGACATCTGATTTATTTCAAAATACATATAACAAAGGGAATTTAATTTAAAGTGCCATACATATTGGACATGACTCACGAAATCCAAAGGAGTTTCCATGAAAATCAAAAAAGCTGTTTTCCCTGTAGCCGGACTCGGCACAAGATTTATACCTGCCACCAAAGCCATGGCAAAAGAGATGCTCCCCGTTGTTGACAAGCCCATTATCCAATATGCTGTTGAGGAAGCTTTTGCTGCCGGTATTGAGCAGATTATTTTTGTTACAGGCCGCGGGAAAAAAGCATTGGAAGATCATTTTGACAGGTCCTATGAAATAGAACACGTTCTTAAGCAAAAAGGAAAAGAAGATCTTTTAATGCAGATCCAGGAACTTGTTCCAAAAACAGGTACCATTATTTATACCCGGCAGCATGAACCTTTAGGACTGGGTCATGCCATCTGGTGTGCAAGGGATATTGTGGGTGATGAGCCTTTTGCCGTACTTCTGGCAGATGACCTTATCCAGACAGACAAACCCGTCCTTTCTGAGATGGTGAAAATATTTGACCGGTTAAGAGCTTCCATGGCTGCAGTCATGGAAATAGAAAAAGACCAGACAGATAAATACGGTATCCTTGATGCCCAGGAGGTGGAAAAAAGTATTTTTAAAATAAACGATATGGTGGAAAAACCGAGTCCTGACAAGGCCCCATCCAATCTTGCCATTGTCGGCCGCTATATACTAACCCCTAAAATTTTTGAATTTTTAGGGAAAAAAGAAAAAGGCGCTGGCGGAGAGATCCAGCTAACGGATGCCATGAAAACCCTTCTCAAGGAGCAGCCGATCTATGGATATAAGTTCAATGGACAGCGGTTTGACTGCGGAGACAAGGCAGGGTTTCAAATGGCCAACCTGGCCTATGCCCTTGAAAGACCGGATATTAGAGACAGGTTGATAAAATTCATAAAAAAAATTCAAAAAGACTTCTAGAATAATTAAGACTTTTTATACTGGCTGTATGTTTCCATTACTTTTTTGACATAATTTTGAGTTTCTTCAAAAGGTGGAATCTTTTTATACTTATCTACTGCCTCGGGTCCTGCATTGTAGGCTGCAAGGACCAGGTGCAGTTTATTTTCATACCGCTTTAAAAGCTGCTGAAGATAAAGAGCCCCACCCATGATATTCTGGAAAGGATTAAACGGATCTTTCACAGCAAGGGACTTAAAATTGTCCGGCATAATCTGCATCAAGCCCTTTGCGCCTTTTTTTGATACAGCCTCTGGATTAAAATCTGATTCCACTTTTATCACAGCTTTAATCAAAGAAAACTCTACACCATACTTTTTTTGTGCTTTCCTGATCACATCATCATATTTTTTAGTGCTGATTATATGCAATCGTTTTTTGGGTTTTTCTTTAATGTATAATTTGTATTTCGATGATGTAGGCACATTAGTAAAATGGACAACGCCAAGGCTGTCTTTATACATATAAATATCGGCAAAGGCCCTTTCCACACCTAAAATGGTCAAAACAATCAATAAAACCATGCCGATTCTTTTTAACATTTTTGTATCTGTTTTATCCTGTCTTTGTATTCCTTTAGAATAAATTTCCCTGGAAAATTTGGTTTTGCAACATATTGTCCCAGGTTATCCAGAAAGGTTTTAACCAGTGCTTCAAACACCTTGCCCTTTTTTTTATCCATGATAAAATTTCGTTCGATTTTGTATTCATAGACCACCTTATCACCCAGTTTTGCCAGAATATCCTGAAATTTAAAATCAGACAGGAGATTATCAGAAAACAGCTCTTTTTCAATTTTTATTTCAATATCTGCTTTCATGATCACCACATAGGCATCCAGAGTGATTTTTCGTGACAAATCTGATATGACAAGGGTCTGGTTGTTTTCAAGTTCAATTTTTCTATATATCATCTTTTCCATTATTTCCGTATCGCTCTGAAGTTTAATCAAACTAAATTTCTTAAAATAGTTCCAATTGCTTTTCTTTTTTATTTATAGACAGGAACACAGGACTTTTATCAACCTGTGTCAGCCTTTTTTCAATATCCTCAATAAAAAAAGATCGTTGTCTTTTAAAACTTTTGCCATATATGGTTCTTTTTTTTGCATAAGTCAAACAAAGAATATCCATGGCCCTTGTCATGGCAACATAGAACAGGCGACGTTCTTCTTCAAGATCATCAATGTTTTCCCCGTCCCTTGCAAAGGGGATAAGTCCTTGTTCGCATCCAGCAACAAATACTACAGGAAATTCAAGTCCTTTTGCCGCATGCATGGTCATCAAAGATACTTTTTCCATATTAAACCCTATTGAATCTACATCCTGGTTTAAGGCGATTACATCCAAAAATCCCTTTAAATCATTGTAAAGCTTTGCAATAGATAATAATTTTTCAAAAGCCTGGCCAATTTTATCATTAGTTTCAATGATATCTTTCAGACCTGTTTTACTGCAAACAATTCTTATAGCTGTTTTATTATCACAATTTTTGATCTCTTCGCCAAGATCCCTGAGCTTTTTGGCAATGATGCTGATCTTTGTTTTTGACGTCTCTTTGATTCCACTCATATCTGTATCAGCCCGGCCAAAGAATTCAATGGTATCCTTATTCAAGGCACAGGATTTTTTATAAAGTTCATACCACTTTCCCCTTTCTTTTTTACCCAGACTTGCGCCAAAATAATGAAAAATACTTTCAATATCAAGAAAACTTTCACTTTTTGCCATAATCCTGCAAAGACTTATCAATTGACAAATACCGTTCATTTCAAACAGATTCTTTTTATCTGCTGTCTGAAAGGGGATACCCTCTTTTTCAAACACGTTGATAAAGGTTTCGCACTGTTTTCTGGTCCGGCATAGAATGGCAAAATCTGCAAAGGAATATTCTTTTTGGATGTCCAAATCCACCTTACCTGTGTCAATTGAAAAAAAGGAGGTCCCGCCCACAAGCTTCTCGATCATCTTGCCAATGGCAACGGCTTCAGCCTGTTCACTGGTCGTCTCTTTGATAATCAACTTTTTTGCACTTGCCTTATCTGAAAAAACCTTAAATTTTTCATCCCTGTCCAAAGACTTATTGATCATTTGAAAAGAAGCATCAAGAATGGTCTGGGTGGATCTGTAATTTTTCGACAATATAATCTTTTCACATCCCGGAAAATCATCGGCAAACCGGTTGAAATATTTATTGTCCGATCCCCTGAATCCATAAATTGACTGATCAGAATCACCAATCACCACGATATGGTTACCTTGTGAAATCATCTTTGCAAGCTCATACTGGCCAAAATTCAAATCCTGGTATTCATCGATAAAAATATATTGATATTGTTTCCTGACACTTGACAATATCCCTTCTTCTTTAACTAACATTTTGACTGTCATTAAAATCAGGTCTTCAAAATCTGCCACATTCTGCTCCTGGCAAAGAGCCTGAAAGGCTTGATAAATCTTTTTAAAAGAGCCTGGTTCAAAATTGGTTATGAGATTTTTAAAATCGTCATCAGGGTCCAGTAAATTCTGTTTGCAAAGACAAATCAATTGATCGATTTTATTTGCCATCCCCTTTTTAACATCTTCCCCCATAGCTTCTTTTATCAAGGAAATCCTCGACAAGTCATCAGAAATGGCGGCATTAAAGCCCTTATACTCTTTTAAAAGCTTAAGGCAAAAGGAATGAAAGGTTGCTGCCAGCACAGGGGATTTTGTTCTGGGCACATATTTGTCAATTCTTTGTTCCAGTTGTCTTGCCGCCTTGTTGGTAAAGGTCAGGGCAAGGATATTGCCCGGTTCAATATTTTTCTTTGATACAAGATACGCAATTTTTGCCGTTAAGGTCCGGGTCTTGCCTGTACCGGGGCCGGCCTGGATCACCATTGCCCTGGCAGATGATTCAACTGCTTTCTTCTGCCCGGTATTCAAACCGTCTAAAAGATCTTTGGGTTTAACCGGCTGCTCTGTCTTAAGATTTTTTTTGCTCCTCTTTTTTTTAATATCCTGTTTTACAGCAGGTTTTGTTTCTCTTGGCTCAGCTCCTTTGGCAGGAAGGTCAAATAAAAGATTTTTTTCTCCTTTTAACCCTTCTTTTTCCTGACGTGAAAAAAGTTTCACTTTTCCAAATTCACCATCATATCCCGGATCAATTTTGATATCTCCGGTCCGCATCTTCATAATGGCCTCGGCCAGTAGCGGCACATTGGCCCTGTCTATTTCCTCAACAGATTTATTCAAAAGAATTCCGAGCTCCGGCCCCAGGGCTTCAATGGCTTTGGTATAATAAGTTGCCACTTTTTTGGTTTTAGGGCCTACCTCAAAAATTTCCGAAAGGATATCAACAAGGGGGACAATGCTTTTAAACCCGTGCCGGTTTTCAGGCACATATCCTTCCGGCCTTGTTGCAAGCTCCTGGACCCTGTTTAACACCCCATAGGTCACTTTTTTCCCGCACTCAGGACAGATGCCGTCAATCTGGGCTGTGGAGGCAGGATTCAGGCAGATATTACATTTCCTGTGGCCATCATAATGGTATTTGCCCTGGTGGGGGTACATATCCAGTGTGCCCTGATATTTTTCAAGATCATTTTTTTCAAGGGCCTGGCGGACGTGGAAAAAACTTAAGTCTGTATTGAAGACAGAGGCATTGCGCCCCAGATACCCGGGTGAATGGGCATCGGAATTAGACATCAGCCGGACATTATCCAGATCTTTAATTCGCCAGTTCATGGGGGGATCAGAAGACAATCCTGTTTCAATGGCAAAGATATGGGACTTTAATGAACCAAAACACTCTTCAATGGAATCAAATCCTGATTTTGATCCAAACATGGAAAACCAGGGTGTCCAGATGTGGGCCGGCACAAAAAAACCTTTATCATTGATATCCAGCATGACCTTAAGCAGATCTGCCGCATCCATCCCAAGTATTGGACGGCCATCAGATTTAATATTTCCAATGGCATCCAGTTTTGCATTAAATTTTTTAACACTGGCAATATCGGGAAAATAGACCAGATTATGATTTTTTCTCACCCTACCGTCTTTTTTATAAATATTGCTGATTTCCGTTTGCAGGATAACCCGGACAGGATTTCTGCAATTTTTTGGAATGGTTTTATCAATATCTTCTGCAATCTCTTTTTTCAGGGAAAAAAGCCCTGGCTCTGTTTCTTCAAGCTTGGACTCAATTTCACTGATCCAGGCAGGATAGGTAAAATCCCCTGTCCCAACAATCGTGATCCCTTTAATTTGCGCTGTATAATAAAGATTTTCAAAATCAAGATTCTTTGCTGTAGCCCGTGAGTACCTGGAATGAATATGAAGGTCGGCAATAAATTCCATTTTTGTTTTTCCAATTCAAATTTTATATTTTCTTACCAGTTCAATAATTTACATGATTTGTGCTTAATTTAAAAGCAGGATTCTGGTAAAGAATAATATAATCATACCCAGCAAGACCTTGAGAACTTTTTAAAATTATTCAGGCACTAGGGCGGACAAGATAACCTGGATCGGAACGGGTTGACTTAAATTTGGTTAGAAAATATAATTCTTATGGCAAATCCATAATGACTATTTTTCAGGATAAAAACATTTATCAATTAAAGAGAATACATTATGCCCATGTTTGACCCCCAGTCAAAAGCCTTGATCCAGAATTGGGATCAAACCATTGAAAAACAGATCAAAATAAAATTGATCACCACTGATCATGCTGAAAACAATCAATTTGTAAATTTTATTGATCAGCTTGTAAACATGACATCACATTTCGTGATTGAATCAAAAAAAGGCGAAAAAAATCTGCCTGGATTCCTTTTAAAGGAAAATATCACTTATTCCGCGCTTCCCCTTGGAAAAGAACTTGAACCCTTTCTTGAAGCCCTGTCACAAATAAATGGCAAACACAACATGCTTTCTGGACCCACGCTTTCCAAGCCCATTCGACAAACCCTTGATAAGATAGACATCCCCGTCCAATTAAAACTCTATATTGCCCTTCAGTGCCCCCATTGCCCCAATGTGGTCAGAACTGTCATACCTCTGGCACTTCATTGCAACAACATAAACCTTCACATCATTGACGGCAGTCTGTTTCCCGAAACAGCGCAAAAAGATAAAGTCATGTCAGCACCCTGCCTGATCCTTGATGATGACTTCAGGTGGACCGGAAGTGTACCAGCCCAGGAAATTGTAAAAATGATCACCAACCGTGACCCATCACAATTAAGTACCGAAACATTAAAGACAATCCTTGAACAGGGGGATGCCTCCTGGATAGCCCGGCAGATGATTAAGAAGAAGAAAATCTTTGACGGCTTTATCAAACTGTTGCTCCATGAAACATGGTCGGTCAGACTTGGAGCCATGGTTGCTGTAGAAGAACTTGTTGAAACTGACCCGGATCTTGCAGCCTTGCTTTGTCCCTCCCTGATCAATCTGTTTGATGGAAAAGATGTTCCCATACAAGGAGATATCCTCTATGCACTGGGCGAAGCAGGTAATGGCAAAACAGAAGAATGGATCAAAAAAAAGCTGCCCACGCTTGCACATCAGGATCTTATTGATGCTGCAACAGAAGCTCTTGACAGTTTGATATCAAAAAATAAATAAAAAAATGCCCGGCAATGGAAATTCTTCCATTATTTTCTTTCATTTCTTTAATTATTTTATAGGATATATCAATCGCTTCTAATTATGGCCAGCATGGTTTCCTATGTGCTTTTTTATGGCTGAAACAACAGATTCAGCGGCTTTGACAAGTATGGATCTGGGACAGGCAATGTTAAATCTTTCAAATCCAGCCCCGTTTTCACCGAACCAACTTCCATGATCCAATGCAACATTGGCATCTTCTTCCAATATCCGGATCATTTTATTGCAGTCCAGTCCAAGGTTTCGAAAATCCACCCAGACCAGATAAGTTCCCTGAAGGTCATAGACTTTTGTGCCGGGCAACTGGGTTTCAATATAAGTTTTTAAATACATGAAATTGTCATGCAGATAGATAATAAGATCTTCCAGCCAGGGCTCAGCCCCATTAAAGGCTGCAGCCGCACTAATAGCGCCAAAAAGCGTTCCACCAATTGAGTTCGCAAATCCAAGATTTTCAATCTGGCTTGAAAGCTCCTGCCTTAAACCCGCATTGGGTATAATAATGCTTGACTGGTGCAAACCTGCTAAATTAAATGTCTTACTGGCGGCAAGCCCTGTTATGGAATTTTGGGCAAAAGCGTCAGAAATAGTTGGAAAACAGATGTGTTTGAATCCAGGCATAATTAAATCACAATGGATTTCATCTGAAATAATGAGAATGTTATTTTTAATGCAGATATTTCCAAATTCTTCAAGTTCTTCCTTTGTCCAGACACGCCCAACCGGGTTATGAGGGCTGCAGAGAATTGCCATTTTAGCCCTTGGATCTTTAGCCTTTTTTTCTAAATCTGCAAAATCCATTTGATAATGATCGCCAACAATTTGTAAAGGATTGTCTAAAATCCTGCGGCCATTGTTTTGAATGGCTTTGGCAAAGGGATAATACACAGGGGTTTGTATGAGTACCTTATCACCTGGTTTGGAAAATCTTTGAACAATATAATTTATGGCAGGAACGATTCCAGGAGTTGTTATAATCCATTTTTCATCAATTTCCCACTGGTGCCTTCGTTGGTACCAGGAGATCAATGCCGGGAAATATGAGGGGTCATTTAAGCTATATCCATAGATCTGATGCTCCAACCGTTTTTCCATGGCTTTTCTAACCACAGTCGGACATTTAAAATCCATATCTGCCACCCATAAAGGAAGAAGATTTTCTTTTCCCTTTCCAAATATTGCAGATAAAACAACTGGTTCCCATTTCATGGAAGCCGTGCCTTCTCGATCAACAATTTCATCAAAATCCCAGTCTTTAGACATTGATTTATTCCCTGTTATCTAAATTGAAGTTAACTTTCATTTTTGGATTAATGGCATAACCCAATAAACAAAGCATGTCAAATGCAAAAGCGCAAAACCAGTCTCTTGACAAAAAGCAAGTTTCTATCTAATCTAATTTTTTATCGGCATACAACACAGGACCTGCATGACCAGGGAAAAAAACATGTCTTTTACAAACCATGAGCTGCAACTTGCCAATGAATTTGTTCAATCCACCGGCTGCAATATTTTCCTGACAGGCAAGGCCGGCACGGGCAAAACAACCTTTCTCCATAGTCTGCAAAAGAACATGGCAAAGCGGATGATTATCACAGCGCCAACGGGAGTTGCAGCCATCAATGCCGGGGGAGTCACCCTTCACTCTTTTTTTCAGCTGCCATTTGGCCCATTTGTGCCGGGAAGCGAGACCTATGAGAGCAATAAGCATCGCCAGTTCAGGTTCAGTAAAGAAAAAAAGCAGATTATACAAAGCCTTGATCTGCTGGTAATTGATGAAATAAGTATGGTAAGAGCTGATTTGCTCGATGCCGTGGATGCAGCTTTGCGCCGCCTTCGCCGGAATAATCAGCCCTTTGGCGGAGTACAGTTGCTCATGATCGGAGACCTGCATCAGCTCTCACCTGTGGCAAAGCGCGATGACTGGCAACTTATACAGCAGTATTATGAATCCGTTTATTTTTTCAGCAGTAATGCGCTTGATCTTAGCGAACTGGTTACAATTGAGTTGAAACATATTTATCGTCAGTCAGATGTAAGTTTTATCAAGCTGCTTAACCGGGTGCGTGACAACAGACTTGATGAGCCCTTCCTGAAGAATCTTAACCAGCGTTATATTCAGGATTTTACACCAGGCAAAGACCAGGGTTATATTACCCTGACCACCCATAATCGCAACGCAGATTCCATGAATCAGTCCAAGCTTGCTTCTTTAAGCAAAAAAGAGCACCACTTTAAAGCTCAAATTTCCGGAGATTTCCCAGAGCATATCTTTCCCACCCAGGCCTTTCTAAAACTTAAAGAGGGGTCACAGGTGATGTTTGTGCGCAATGACCAAAGTTCTGAAAAACTCTATTACAATGGTAAAATCGGCAGGGTAATCAAAATTTCAGATAAGTATATCTATGTTATCTGCCCTGGAGATCCCAAGGAAATAGTGGTGGAACCGGTAATTTGGGAAAATATCAAATATACCTTGAACAAGGAAAACAAGGAAATTGAAGAAGACATCATCGGTAAATTTGAGCAATACCCTTTAAAACTTGCCTGGGCCATCACCATCCACAAGAGCCAGGGACTGACATTTGATAAGGCCATTATCGATGCCAGGGCAGCCTTTGCCCATGGTCAGGTTTATGTGGCCCTAAGCCGCTGTAAAACCTTAGAGGGTATTGTACTCAGCTCTCCCCTCTCATCTAAGGGCATAGAAACAGACCAGGCCATAAATAATTTCAGCAAAGCAACCAGTCAAAACCCACCGTCTGAAAACCGGCTTAACGCTGATAGAATCAAATATCAGCAGCAGCTGTTATTTGATTGTTTTGATTTTCAACCATTGCACAATTGCCTGGGTTATCTTACCCGACTTTTGATGGGTAATGCCAGAGTAGTACAGGTTTCAGGCATTGCAGATATTTCTCAGATGGAAAAAACTATCACAAAAGATATCTTTGTTGTCAGTGAAAATTTTAAGCGGCAATTAAACACAATTTTTGCAGATAATAACCTGCCCGAGTCTGATCCGGTTATTTTGGAACGAATCAGTAAAGCATCTATATGGTTTCAGGAAAAATTTGCCGTGATTTTTGGAAACTCTATTCAAAAATTGCATATAGAAACAGACAATACTGAACTTCGTAAAAAGATTAACAATGCTCTGGATAATTTTAAAAAAGAAGTTGCTGTAAAGTTGGCCGGCATACAAAGCTGTGAACGAGTATTTTCGCCCTCAGGATATTTGCGTGCCGTTGCAAATGCCCAGATTGACTTTCTCCCTGAAAAAAGAAAAAAGAGCCCGCTTCAGGATTATGGTGAATCAGACGTTGAGCATCCAGAATTATTTCAGACGTTAAAGGATTGGCGATCCAAAAAGGCCAAAGATAAAGGACTTGCCCATTTTCAGGTTTTACACCAACGGGTATTGATTCAGATTGTGATATACCTGCCAGAGAATATGATGGATCTAAAGAAAATAAGCGGCGTAGGCAAAAAAACCATTAAAAACTATGGTGAAGAACTTGTGGAAATTGTTTTGGCCTATCGAAAAAAAAATGGGATAGAAACTGTCGTAATACCGGAGCCCAAAAACATTCCAGAAAAAAGCACTCCAGTGAAAAAAGATACTTCGCCTTCCGAGACAAAACAGACAAGTTTTGATTATTTCAATAAAGGATTAACCATTGCCAAAATTGCAGAAGAAAGAAGCCTGGCAATTTCTACCATTGAAACGCATCTGAGTTTTTTTGTGGAAATAGGCAAATTAGATATCAACAAGCTGCTTTCTCCTGAAAAACAAGAGACTATTAAAAAGGAACTGGCTATTGATCACAATAATTCTCTCACCAAAGTAAAAAATACTTTGGGAAATGACTATTCATATGGTGAGATCAGAATGATGATAGCCCTTCAAAAATATCTGGCCTCAAAATAGCTTAATGGCTTATCCCCTGTAGTTAAAGCTCTCTGGGCTCTGTCAGCAGTTGAATCCCTCTCAGTATTTCCTTGATTCTTTCGTTGGTTACTTTCCCTATTTTTTCACAAAGATCGTTTTTATCTACGGTATAAATTTGAGTAATATTCACAACACTCTTTTTGGGAAGACCTGCTTCATCTTTGTTTAAAACGACATTGCCCGGAGATAAGCCTCGTTTTAAATTGGAAGTAAGTGAACACATCACAACAGTATTAATTTTGCTCGAATTAAAGAGATTATTTTGGACAACAATATGTGGATGTCTATATCCTGGTTCTGAGCCGCCTGGTTCACCAAGGGCTACCCAATATATTTCACCTTGTTCAATTACCATGACTCTTTCTCAAGAGTTTGGGCTTGTTTCTGAAGCATTTTGCTGTGAACTTTAATTTCATCAGAATCTGGATGGTCACTAAAGGCCTTGTTAATTTGAGAAAGTAGGTTCTGACTCTCATTTTTTTTAATATAATCTTGAACTGCCATCACAAACAATTTGCTCCTTGAGATATTCAGTTCTCCGGCTAACCTATTTACTTTTTTAAATAATTCTTCTTGCATTGATATAGCTGTTTTTACGCTGGTTGCCATGACAAGCCTCCCTGGTACCTATGATGTTATGCTATCAATATGGGCTTTTGTTATACCGATGTCAATACTTTAACTTGATCCCTGCGGGGCTATGTTAAAACAAAGTCCTGGATATTTGCAAAAAGCATTTACGAACTTGCTATACCTTCCAGTGGAAGGGTGGTTGCCTTACGGGAGCATTATGGATCATGGCTTACAAGCTCTTGATTGCTGTAGCGGTTAAACCGCCATGGTGTTTGAGCGAAGAATGAGCGAGTTCATGGCGGTCAGCGAAAGTAATCTTAGAGCTTGTAGCAATGTCCATCCAGCGGACGTAAGGCGATCACCCTGGAACGGG
>JACNHV010000091.1 GCA_014383445.1 Candidatus Desulfobacula maris
TATCAAATACCTTCATTAAAATAACACAAATATTTTGTAACAAAACATAAAATTAAGTTGCATTTTAATATTTTCTATATTACAAGTTCAACCTATGAACAATAGACTTGACAAGGAAGAAATCCAATTAAGCCTTCTCAGACTGCTTGAGAATAATCCCGAGCTGACCCAGCGTGGAAAACTTACTTTCAACTTTTTGAAAAAAAAGATCCGGGAATATGATGACTTAAAAGAAGAAATTAAAACCCTAAAAGAATCATTGATTGATTAATTTGTAGTTTTATATTAAAAACGTCCGCATTTAAAATTGTTACAGCGATATGGCACTGTAACTGAAGGGGCGGAGCTATAGCCCTTCACTGGTGGTAATGTCAAAATTCTTAAAACGCAGTTTTTGACCCCGAAAAGTGAACTTTAAGAGGCCAAAACAGAGTTTTTTGGAGCAATTAACCTTAATAAACAATTACTTAGCGGGGTCAGACCCCGTCAAACATCAAAACACCGTCAAATATTGTATTGTAAAAAAGGTCAATTGTATGGTATAAGCGAACATTATGGATATCCTGTCAGAAATATTATCTTCGCGGATACGGGCTGCAATATTTCGTTTGCTTTTCGGTTTTGATGCAAAAGAACTATATATGCGTGACATTGAAAGACGTTCAGGTTTTTCCATAGGTGCCATTCAAACAGAATTAAAAAAACTTTTACGCTTTGAATTGCTTGAAAAAAGAAAAGATGGGAACAGAATTTATTTTCAAGCCAATAAAGGACATCCACTCTATGCAGAGCTTCGAAATCTTGTTTTAAAAACAAATGGTCTCGTGGACATCATAAAAGATGCATTAATTCATTCTGATGCGATCAGGTATGTATTTATTTTTGGATCCTTTGCAAGAAAAGAGGAAACTTCGTCAAGCGATATTGATCTCATGGTTATAGGGGATTTGGGTCTAAGGCACCTGACCAAAATGCTAAGTGGTCTTTCCGATAAGCTCTATAGGGAAATTAACCCGCATTGCTTGAGTAAGCAGGATTTTATCAAACGGAAAAATGCAGGGGAACCATTTATCAATAGAATTTGCGAAGAACCCAGGCTTTTTATAATAGGTAATGAAAATGAGTTTGAAGCAATGGCTTGAAAATAGCTGGTTACGTCGACACAAGACAAAGCCTCGTGAAATTAAGGATCTGTTACAGATTGTTGACAGAGATCTGGAAGATGCTCGGGAACATCATATTTCAAGCGACTGGAGGTTTGGTATCGCGTATAATGCTGCGCTGAAATTGTGCACAATCCTATTATATGCCGAAGGATATCGTTCAGAAAGAGCATTACAACATTACAGAACCATCCAGGCAGTGCCATTAATACTTGGGAAGAGCAGGAAAAATGATGCTCAATATCTGGATTTATGCCGATCCAAACGTAATATAGTTGAATACGATCAAATCGGAACAGTCAGCGATCAAGACGCAGATGAGTTAATTGAATTTTGCATGGAATTTAAAGAAGATGTCATGATGTGGCTAAATGAAAATCATCCAGATTTACATCAAGACTTAAAAGAATGATAATTCTGATTTCAAAGGCACGTGGCCCCCGAAAAAATTGATTAAAAGGCAGTTTTTGCCCCCAAAAAGCAGGCTCTAAGAGGAAAAAACGCCGCAGACTTGGAACGATTCTCCCATAAAAACAAAAATTTATCGGGGTCAGACCCCGTCACCCCGAAACATTAAGGAGGTAGTCATATGCTTATCGAATACATTAATAAGGCGATGAGTAAAGCCACTTACGATAAGCTGGAAGATGGTAGTTTTTCTGGTAAAATTCCACAATGTCCCGGTGTTGTAGCTTTTGGAGAAACGCTGTATCAATGCCGGCAGGAATTGATATCCTCGCTTGAGGGATGGTTGATTGTAAAAATTAGGCATGGTGATAGATTGCCGGTGGTGGGTAGAATTAATTTGAACAAAAGAATGCCCGTTTCTAAAGAGACTGTCGTTCATGGATAAATTGAAGCCATGCAAGCGAAGAGATTTCATAAAAAAATTGAAGAAGCTTGGCTTTGGACCACCTGAACCAGGAGGACGTCATTTCTACGTGCGTTATGGAACATATACACTCACACTACCAAGTAATAGAGAATATTCGGTTCCGCAGATTAAAATGCTGCTCAATGATATTGAACATGGTATAGATAGAAAAATCCCCATTAAAGAATGGGGAAACCTTTGACCATTCATAGATCATTCTCCCCAAATCTCAAAATTCTTACAATGCTGTTTTTGACCCCAAAAAGCAGGCCCTAAGAGCAAAAAACACCTTCAATTGGAACTATTGTCCCATAAAAACAGCCCCTTATCGGGGTCAGACCCCGATAACAGAAAAAATATATCAAATCAGAAATTAGCTTTAATAAAGAAGTAAAACCTGATACTACATCAGAGCATTGAGCAGAAAAAGAATTTTTGGTTAAGATTAACAAACTAAAAAATTAAAAACTGGCACAACATTATTTATGCGCTATGTCATCATATAATTCTCAAAATACACTTGTCATCATCCCGGCAAAAGATGAAGCCAGATCTATTGGAACCGTTATTAAAGAGGTTAAACTTAATGGGTGGCATAATATTCTAGTGGTAAATGATTTAAGCCTTGATGAAACAGCAGCCATTGCCCGAAAAAATGGTGCAATAGTCATGGATCTGCCAATTCATTTAGGCGCATGGGGTGCTATCCAGGCCGGCATGCGCTATGCTCTGGAAAAAAAATATGATGCCTGTGTAACACTGGATGGCGATGGCCAGCATGAGGGCAGATACATATCAAAACTGGTTGATAAGCTTGAAGAAAGTCAGATTGTTACGGGATCTGCCTCAGAAAGAGGAATAGCCTATAAAGGTATCATATGGCGGATACTCAGACTGGTTTCAGGAATTTCGCTCAGCGATATTACCAGTGGATTTAGGGCCTATACTGGTGACGTTATTAAAAACAGGTCACCCTCATTGGATATCTTGAAGAAGAAAGACTTGAAGCCCTTCTTTCTTCAGCTCACTGCCTGGTTCTTCCATCAACAGAAAGAACAGAAGCATTTGGAGTCGTTCTCCTGGAAGCCATGAGAGCGGGAAAGCCGTCAATTATTTTCAATGTCAAGGGTTCTGGAACAGGCTGGGTGGTGAAAGACCGGATAACTGGCTTCCATGTCCCCCTGGACAATGAAGCCCAATTGATCAATGCGATCAATACAATTGCCGATAATCCCGGGATTCGCAAGGATATGGGCAAAAACGCCCGGGAAAGATTTAAAACAAAATTCCATATTGATCAGGTCGGCAATTCAGTCATAAAATTATATAAAAAGATCAGCAATACCGACCCCAGGCAAAACCTTTAAAACCCACTTTTTGACCCCAAAAACCAGGCGCTAAGAGCAAAAAACACCCCAAATTGCAACGATTATTCCATAAAAACAAACACTTAGCAGGGTCAGACCCTGAAACTCTGAAACTGGTGGCTTGTAAACTGGAATCCTGCAAGAGGAAGCGAACAGGCAGGCAAAACCATTAAAACTTAAAAAATACTTGCCCAATTGTCGTTTTTTGCGGTATAGATATTAAAGAAAATAACAAAAAATAGTATATAATTAATGATGCAAATGACGAAATTTTGGAGATAAACACTGAAACGAAAAATTTATAATAAGTTATTGCTATGGAAAAAAGATCAAAGACGCAAGCCGTTGCTGCTTCAGGGTGCGCGTCAGGTCGGCAAGACCTACCTGGTGGAAGCATTTGGAAATAAAGAATATGCCAATTTTTTCAAATTCAATTTTGAACAAGACCCAGGCTTAGGAGAGTTATTTAAAAAGAAGTTAAAACCTGAAAATATTATTGAAAATTTAAGCCTGTATACAGGGGAAAAAATATCCAGCAAAGGCACCTTGATTTTTTTTGATGAAATCCAGGCTGTTCCAGAAGTGCTAACAAGCTTAAAGTATTTCCAGGAACAGGCTTCTGAGTATCATATCATTGCAGCCGGCTCATTATTAGGGGTCAGCCTGGCAAAAGGCAGCAGCTTTCCTGTTGGCAAAGTGAACTTTATGATGCTCTATCCCATGTCCTTTAATGAATATTTAATCGCTTTTGATGAAGAACTTCTGGCGGATAAATTACAATCAAAAAAAGACAATGAACCGTTGCTTGACATAATACATGAAAATTTATTGTCACATTTTAAAATATATCTCTATCTCGGTGGCATGCCCGAAGTCCTTAAAGAATACAAAACAAGTCGTGACATCGCTTTGGCGCGGAAAATTCAAAATGAAATATTAGAGGCTTACTCCAGGGATTTTTCAAAGTATTCCGACAAGTTGCAGGCAATCAAAACATCTGAGTTCTGGTATGCCATACCCCGTCAGTTGGCAAAGGAAAACAAGAAATTCAAATATAGCCAGGCGCGTAAAAATGCCAGAGCATCAACATTTGAGCAAACGATCGTCTGGCTCAAAAAGGCCGGTTTGATCAATGTCGTTTATAATATCAGCACGCCCAAATTGCCGTTGTCCGGTTATGCTGATTATACAAAATTTAAAGTGTACCTGCTCGATTCAGGATTGTTGGGTGCCATGCTCAATATCTCGTCTGATATTATTGTTAAATCCAACAAACTTTTTTCAGAATATAATGGTGCATTTATAGAAAATTATGTGGCTTCCGAACTTGTTGCCGGCGGTGTCAGAGATCTTCATTATTGGACCTCAAAAAGTGATGCAGAGGTGGATTTTATCCTGCAGCACCATAATGCTATTTTCCCTCTGGAAGTTAAAAGCGGGTTAAATAGAAATATCAAAAGCCTGAGGAGCTACGCCGACAAATACTATCCCAAAAGAATATATCGCACCTCGCCGAGAAATTTTACCCGGGATGGTGATTTTGTCAATATCCCTCTTTATGCCTGTTGTTTAATAGCAGGGGCAGAACAATAAGCGAAGGCCTGACCTCAGGCCTGACCCTTAAAACCCACTTTTTGACCCCAAAAACCAGGCGCTAAGAGCAAAAAACACCCCAAATTGCAACGATTACCACATAAAAACAAACACTTATCGGGGTCAGACCCTGATGTATAAAATTGACAGCAGCCTTTAAAGAGCATGATAAGCGCATCATCAGCAAATGACGAAGTACCAAAATCTGGTTATAGAGCCGCTGAACGCCTCTCATGATAGAGCAGGTTTCTATTGTAATGTAGAATCGCTGGATCATTATCTCCATAAGCAGGCAGGGCAGGATATCAGGCGCCGTATCAGTCGTGTTTTTGTTGCATTTATATGAAACACCACAGCCCAAAAAGGCATAGTGCACCATTGGCATCACCTTT
>JACNHV010000090.1 GCA_014383445.1 Candidatus Desulfobacula maris
TCGGACGGGATCAGGCCTTTGGCAGCTTTTTTAAGAATATATTTTTCAGTCATCCCGTTCATCCTGATATGTGGCGGCAGTTGTGCTGCAAATTCAATAACCCTGTGATCCAGGAAAGGGTATCTTCCTTCAATGGAATTGGCCATTGCCATGCGGTCCCCCTGGGAAGACAATAGATAGTTTGAAAGAAAAATCTTGTTTTCAATGTACTGGGCTCTTGATAAAGAATCCCAGGACATAAAGTCATTGGGCAGTGTTTTAGTATATCGATTGGTAAAATCAGCAATGTCAGATGTCTGATTTTTCAGGTCTTTGGAGAAAAACTGTTTCAGGTGAGAGGTGTTTTCCCATCTGAGCATGTGTGAATACACAGGAGAGTCTAAATCCATCATTCCTTTTTTAAAGAATTGTTCTAAGAATTTGACAGCCTTTGAATTGTTCTGGGAAAAAATATAGGGATAGAGTTTTTCAAGCAGCCTGGGACGTATTCTAGAGTCTGGATTTTTTGCCCAGAACCGGCGGACCTTGTCTTCTTTAAAAATATTGTATCCGGCAAATACTTCATCTGCCCCTTCTCCCGTTAAAACCACTTTAAAATTGCTCTCGCGTACAAGCTGTGAAAGCATCATCAGCGGGGCAGGGGCTGTCCTTATGACAGGGGTTTCCGTATGCCAGATAACTTTGGGAAAGATTCTGCCGATATCATTGTAAGAGCAGGATATGGCTTTATGGTCTGTGCCAAGATAGTCAACAGCCTTATTTTGAAAATAGGATTCATCAAATTGTTTGTCAGAAAATCCCACGGAAAATGTACACAATTTGTTATTAAAATTGTTTTTCACCAAAGCACTGGTATAAGTGCTGTCAATACCACCGGAAAGATATGCTCCTACTGGAACATCAGCTCTGAGTCTTATGCGGGTGGCATCTAAAAGAAGCTGGTTAAGTTCTTCTGCCCAGTCTTCAACAGGACGCTCCTGATAGGATTTTTTGCCAAAGGGTAATTGCCAGTATTGTTTTATTTTAAGACCTTTTTTTGAAAAATGAGCATAATGTCCCGGCTGGAGCTGGAAAATATTTTTAAAACAGGTTTGATCGCCCAGAGTTGCCCAGCAGGTGAAAATATCAGATAAGCTTGCAGGATCGATCTGTCTTGGAATTTTATTGTCAGCAAAGATGGCTTTAATTTCAGAGGCAAAAACAAGGCGGTGATGATTATGATAATAAAACAGTGGTCTTATGCCCATCCTGTCACGGCCAAGCAAAAGCTCTTCTGTGTTCTGATCCCATATTGCAAAGGCAAATTGACCATTTAGGTGTTCAAATAAATTTGTGCCAAATTCCTCATACAGATGAATGATTACCTCAGTATCTGTTTTTGTGTAAAATTTATGGCCTTTGGCTGAAAGCTTGTCCTTTAATTCCGGATAATTGAAAATTTCTCCATTAAAAACAATCCATATGGTTTTGTTTTCATTGTGAATGGGTTGATCGCCGCTGTTAAGATCAATGATGCTTAAACGGGTGTGGGCAAGGCTGGCCGGCCCCTGGGCATAAGTTCCGGAAGCATCAGGGCCCCTGTGACGCAGGAATTCTGCCATTTTTATAAGAAGGCTCTTCTCTTCAGGTGATTGATAGTTTATAATGCCTGCAATTCCACACATAATGATTTTATGCCGTTTTTCAATTGATAAGTAAAGGGTGATTTTTTTGAAAATAATATCAGGTTCCAGAAAAAGAAAGACTGATCAGAAGGCACTAAATTTGCATATTAATTTTCCATGGACAATTATTGTGAAATTATCAAAAGGGTTTTATGGTTCCCATTTTTATAAATAGGAATATTAAAAAGTTGTGGTTTGTTTTGGTTATTGCAAATTTTTGTTTTTTTCTTTTTGGTGGAACGGTTGCAGCAGCAGATTGTACTGAGACCTTTTCCTGGCTTCCCAATACTGAATCAAATATTGCTGGTTATAAGATTTATTATGGCCAGACCGAAGGCGGACCATATCCGCATGCTGTTAATGTTGGAAATCCTGGGCCTGTAGCTGGTCATATTTATGCAACTATTAAGGTGCTTACTTGCGGTCAGCAATATTATTTTGTATGCGTAGCTGTTAACGATGCCGGCTTTGAAAGTGCTTATTCAAATTCTGTAGTAAATTCAATTATCATTGAATCAGACCTCTCCTTTAAACTTCCCGATGCAATATATCCATCTATAGCAGGTGATACTAACCTGTGGGCAGAGTTAAAATTTTTTGGAGAGCAAAATGGGAAACCCGTTTGGGAACTGTATGATTATGGATTCAAAACATCCTCAAATAATCCTGTAACCTTAGAACCGGATTTGTCCTTTAAATTATCAAATGCAATATATCAATCTATAGCAGGCAATATTAATATAGAGGCGGATTTCAAATTTCTGGGTTACCAAAACGGAAAATCCTTTTGGGAGCTTGACAGCTATACTATAAAAAATTGAAATATAGTTATCAGTTTATGGGTAGTTTTATTTGTTTATGGCAGATACTATAATTGAAAAATTGAGTTGATATACCAACCAATGCCATATTTTTTCTCCTTCTCGTATCAGAGATTTTATGGGTTGACAATGTAAAGTTTATGGGTAAATATGGGTATATTTATGGATATATGCAAGGGAACCAATGTTAAATCCTTCTATTAAGATCACAAAAGAAGTCTTAAATCTCATTGCAAAAATAGATGAGTTTAAAGGGGGGTGGAAAGCCATAGGCAATCTGGCACTGGAGCGCCTTAATGCGCTAAAGCATGTTGCCACCATAGAATCCATAGGATCATCAACCCGGATAGAAGGGGTACGGCTGACTGACCAGGAAATAGAATTGTTATTATCCGGACTGGATAAAAAATCTTTTAGCTCCAGGGATGAACAGGAGGTCGCAGGTTATTCAGATGTGATGAATACCGTGTTTGAATCCTACGAAGATCTCTTGTTTACAGAGAATTATATCAGGCAGCTTCATAAGATGCTGCTTCAGTACAGCTCAAAAGATTCCCGTCACCGGGGAGAATATAAAAAGATGCCCAACCATGTGGAGGCCTTTGACCATGAAGGGAAAAGCCTTGGTGTTATCTTTGAGACATCTTCACCCTTTAATACCCCAAAAGATATGGAAGAATTGTTGGAATGGACCAACAGGCAATTAAAAGAAAAAGAACTCCATCCGCTTTTAAGTATATCCATATTTACAGTTCATTTTTTGGCAATCCATCCATTCCAGGACGGCAACGGCAGGCTGTCAAGGATATTAACAACCCTTCTGCTTCTAAAAGAAGGCTATCTGTATGTTCCTTACAGCTCCCTGGAGAGTGTTATTGAGAAGAACAAGGATAACTATTATCTGGCATTGAGAAGATCTCAGGCCACATTTAAATTTGAAGATCCGGAATACGATTCCTGGATATTATTTTTTTTAAACGCCCTTGATGCACAAAAAGAGAAACTGTCTCAGAAAATCGAAAGAGAGAAAATTTTTATAAAGCTGTCAAAGCTGTCGTGGCAGATCATTGACCTGGTGAAAAATCATGGAGAACTATCCATATCTGAAATTGAATCGATTACAAAAGCAAATCGAAACACACTAAAGAAAAAACTCCGGGAACTTGTTAAAGACAGGTATCTGGCTAAACAGGGCCAAGGCAAGAGCACCCGGTATATCATTCGATAATAATATCATCTTTCTCAAGACTGACCTTTGTTCTGCCATTTAAAAAAAGGCAGGAACGTCAGGTTATAAGCAAGGCGCATTGATGACAACTGGACGTAAAGGGATATTTAACACTCCCAGTCGTCAAGCCTGAGTCCTGAAATCCGGCTGAATTCTTTTGTGTTGTGAGTTACAAGGGTTGCCTGATGGGTGCGGGCAATAGCTGCGATGAGCAGATCGTTGGGACCAATTAGTTTGCCTTGTGCCTGCAGGTCTGTTCTAATTAGCCCGTATTCATCTGCACATAGATCATTAAATGAAAGGCTTTGCAAAGGGGCAAAGAAAAAGTGTAAACGCTGCAGATTTGCATCTATTCTTTTGCTGTTTCTTGCCCCAAAAAAAAGTTCTGCTTTGACAATACTGCATAAAGCAATGTCAGAAGGAGAGAGGGAACGAAACTTTTTTTCAACTTCAGGCTGGTGGTCATTTAACAGATTGATACAGACATTAGTGTCAAGTAAATACATTTTATTTTAATTCCAGACGGTTTTCAAAGTTCCCCTGTTCGGGTCGTTCAAGGGGTTCTCCTTCCCACGAGCCAAAAAGATCAAAATAGTTGTCAGGCCACTCATCTGTGATTTCCTGTTTTATGAGAAGAGCCAGATATTTAGATGTTGAAAGATTGGCTTGTTTTGCTTTTTGGTGAAATTTATCTGCTATGTTGTCAGGTACGTAACAATGTAATTGTGCCATAAATGCCTCCAAATATATTTACATTGAGTTTAAAAATGTATAGGTGAAGTGTCAAGGAAAATTTTTTCGATCAAGAGAAATTTTGTCATGTGATTCAAGAATAACATCATCATTATGAAAATAATTGTATGAAAAGAAGACCCAAATCCAATCTCAAAAAAACTTTAATATAACCTTGACTAAATAGACCTAAATAGCTATTGTTGATCTAAACAGCCATGCTTGATCTAATGATTCGTTAACATAGGAGTGCATAATGATTATCAATATATCTGAAGCCAAAACCAACCTCTCAAAGCTTGTTGATATGGCATATCACGGCGAAGAAGTAATAATTGCCAAGAACAATTTGCCGCTTGTCGAGTTGGTGGTTCATAAGCCTAAAGCTAAGCGTAAGCTCGGCCTGCTTGCAGGGCAAATTGATATCCCTGATGACTTTATGGATGAGGATGAAGAAATTAATACCATGTTTTATGGTGAGGACTCGTGAAAATATTAATTGACACCCATATTTTTTTATGGATGTTGTCATGTCCTGAAAAAATTAATGATAAAAGACGTTATGAATTGGAGTCTCCGGCAAATGAAGTCCTCTTAAGCGCTATGAGTATTGCAGAGCTTATGATCAAATCTTCGATAGGTAAAATTAATATTGAGTTTGATCCGCTTGAAATGACAAGGAAAATGCAGATAGAGGTATTGGATTTTTCAGGCACTCATGCCATGGCCCTGGGTAAATTGCCCTTTCACCATAAAGATCCTTTTGACCGAATGATAATTGTACAAGCTCTTGTCAACAAGGTTGCCCTTATGTCTGATGATTCCAAATTTTTAAAATATAATTGCAAAATCATTTAGTCTAATATGAAAAGTCAGTTTTTGAGAATATGGAAACAGGGGTTTAAAAACCAACCAAATTCATCGGTTTAAAACCAGCCACCCA
>JACNHV010000204.1 GCA_014383445.1 Candidatus Desulfobacula maris
CAGGCTTGCCTTATTGTCGTTATTGAGCTCAATAACGACAATAAGGCAAGCCTGACCCCATTTTACTTTTTAATGAGCAATGCCACAGATTCAATATGATAGGTATGGGGGAACATATCTATTGGTTGAATTTCCCTGATCTCATATTCAGGGGCCAGCATTTCAAGATCCCGGGCAAGGGTTGCAGGGTTGCAGGACACATAGACAATTTTTTCAGGACCGATTAAAAGCACCTGTCCAACAACATCCTTATGCATACCAACTCTTGGCGGATCTATAATCATCACATCTGGTTTTTGTTTTAATCGTGGCAGGACATCCTTGATATCCCCTTCAAAGAATTCACAGTTTTCAATTCCATTCAGACCTGCGTTCTGTCGTGCATCAATAACTGCACTTTTCACAATCTCAATGCCATACACCATTTTTGCCTGGTCTGACAGCCATATGGGAATGGTACCCGTTCCGGAATAAAGATCCATCACAATTTCATTCCCCGTCAAGGCTGCATATTCCGATACTTTTGAATATAATTTTTCACAGGATCTGGTATTGGTCTGGAAAAATGAATTAGCTGATATTTTAAATTCAAATTTCCCCAGTTTTTCTTTTATGTGATCTTCACCAAAAAGAATAATTTCTTCCTTGTCAAAGGCAACACCTGATTTTGAGTCCGTTATACTGTTTAATATGGATTTGACCTGTGGATATTTTTGTGCCAGCAGGTCTGCAAGATTTTGAACCACGTCAATCTTTTTTACCCTGGTTACAACATTAACCATCCATGTATCAAAGGCCACGGAATGTCTCAGCATTAAAAACCGCCAGAACCCCTCATGGTTCTTTAAGTTATAGCCTGAAAGGCCTGATTCTTTTATGAAAACTCTAACATCTTCCAGGATCTTATTGCCCAGGGCCGGCATGATCTCACACTGCTTAATATCAATAACCTTGTCAAAGGTGCCGGGCACATGAAGTCCTATGCCAAAATCCTTTTTAATCTCTTCATTTTCAAGCTCCCAGGGTAATAACCATCTTTTTGAGGAACAGGAAAACTCCATTTTATTGCGGTATTCATAAATCCTGTCCGACGGGATCACATCATTCACCCGGACATCTTTGAGCCCGCCAATATGCGCCATGGATTCTATCACATGCCTTTTCTTATATTCCAGCTGGATATCATACCCTATCTGCTGCCATTTACATCCCCCGCAAAAATTGCAGTACTGGCATTTCCCCTGGTTTCGCAAAGGAGACTGCTTTAAAATTTCTATCAGTTTGCCTTCTGCCCAGGATTTTTTCTTTTTTGTGATTTTGGCAAACACAACATCGCCTGGAACACACCGATCGATAAAAATCGGAAATCCATCAGGCTTTGCAAGCCCCCTGCCCCCAAAGGCAAGATCTATGATTTCAAGTTCATAGGCTTTTCTTTTTTTAATTGTCATAATTTTTATTTCTTTTTAAATAAATTTCTTTTTAAATAAATGGCTCATCCAGATTTTCAAAACTTGATATTATAAGTGTTTAATGGCATAAAGACAAGGTATGAAAAAAAGCTGCCATCATATTGAATTCATATCCCAGAGATTTTTACTCAAAGGGATTCTGCACCTTCCCAAGGTAAAAAACCCGCCCCTTGTTGTGGGCTCCCACGGTCTTGAGGGCTCAAAAACATCGGCAAAACAAAAGGTGTTGTCAGAACTGCTTGTCCAAAACAATATAGCCTTTTTCAGGTTTGATCACAGGGGCTGCGGTGAAAGCCAGGGTGACTTTATCAAAGACACCTCTCTTGAAAAACGAACCTGTGATTTAATAAATGCAGTACAGCATATTCTATCCCTCAAAAAAACCAGTCAAAACCTGGCGGTTTTCGGCTCCAGCCTGGGAGGTTCCACCTGCATAAACGCATGGGAAAAACTTTTAAAAATGGATCTCAATCTTTGCGGGGCAGTGCTTTGTTCAGCCCCAGTAAAGAGCCGGACCATTGAGAATATCCCATTGGATGCCAATGGGAATCGCCCTGCCCTGCCCTTAAGCTTTTTTAAGGACAACCTTTTATTTAATATTAAGGAAAAAGCCCAAAATCTCTCCAATGTGATGATTTTCCACGGGGATGCAGATCAAGTGGTACCCGTTTCCAATGCCTATGATATCTATGATGCTGCAAAAGAGCCCAAACAATTAATTATCCATAAAAACGGGGACCACCAGATGACGTCAAAAAAAGATCAGATCCAGTTTGAGACTGAATCTGTGGCCTGGTTTTTAAGCTGCTTTAAAAACAGAAACCAGATGACGTCTTAAAAGCTCCAACGCCATCATGGCAAACATTTTTTTATTCCTTAACCTGTCGCCATAAGAAAACTTATAAGTTCTGGCCATTAAAACAGATGGTCCTGCAAGGCCGATACATACCATGCCCACGGGTTTTTCTTTTGTCCCACCGCCCGGCCCTGCAATGCCCGTGGTTGATATGGCAAAATCAGCGCCAGCTTTAAGTCTTGCACCCTGGGCCATTTCAAGGGCAGTTTTTTCATGAACCGCACCATATTCAACAATGGTTTTCTCTTGTACATTTAAAATATTAATTTTTGCATCATTGGAATAGGTAATGCCTGAAAATAAAAAATAATCAGAGCTTCCTGCCACATCCGTCACCATGTTTGAGATAAGACCGCCTGTACAGGACTCTGCAATGGCAAGGGTTTTCTTTTCTTTTGTCAACAAACGTCCTATTTTCTGGGCAATGGATAATCCCTGTCTGGAGACCACCTTATTTTCAAGCTGTTCAATGGCCCATTGTTTTGCCTTTGCAATATCAGATCGCGCTTTTTTATTGTCTTTATCAGAATCCATTAAAATTATTTTAACTTCTATCACAGGAAAATCAGCCCGAAAACCCAGCCGCATCCGGGGAAACTTTGTTTTAAACTCGTTTAACAGCGAACCCACACGTGATTCAGGTAAACCAAACACGGTAAGCCTTTCAATCAGGATATCATCGTTAAGGCTGAATTCATCCGCCAATACGGGTTTGATCTCGCGTTCAAACATGATTTTCATTTCAGAAGGTACGCCCGGCATAAAGAAAAACAGGCAATTATTGATTTTCATATAAAATCCCGGTGCCGTACCATTGTGATTGATAAGCACACGTGAAGTTTCAGGCAGTAATGCCTGTTTTTCATTATCCTTGTTCAGGACAAAGCCTCTTATTGCAAAATAAGATTGCATGGATGCCAGAGCCTTTTGGTTCAACTCAAGCTTCTTGCCTGCTGCCCTGCTGCAGGCAAGGGCAGTCAAATCATCCCGGGTCGGTCCAAGCCCGCCCGTCACAAGGCAGATATCAGCCGTATGCGAGATCTCTTCAATGACGTTTGCAATCGCTTCAACATCATCACCCACAGCCATGATCTTTTGAACTTCAATGCCCATCTCTTTGAGACCCTGGCACAGAAAGCCTGAATTGGTATCAATAATATCTCCTAAAAGAACTTCATCACCCGTTGATAAAATGTGAGCGATCATTATTTATTTTCCTTATATTTTTTAAAAAAAGCAGCATGGTTTGATGAAAAAAAAGCGGGATTTTTACGAATGCCTGACCCCACTGACACCTGTTTCTTAAATGTTTTATCAATAAAGTGTTTAACCTTTTTTCTCTCCCACCCTGAAGGATGGGTAAAATTTAAATACAATGACAGATCGCCATGGTAAAATTCCCGGGTATCAAGATCTCTGGCATCATCAGAAAATTTAGGAAGGTTAAATACGGCCAGGTTTAAATAATCAATATATGTTTCATGTGCCTTGATATATTCAAGGGTCGTAAATGCACTCTGTTCGTTTTCATAACTGGTTCCAAAAAGAAGATAAACAAAGGTTAAGATCCCTGCCTGATGCAGATTCTTTAATGTGGTTGACACATAATCCAGGTTTGTTCCCTTGTTCATCTGGTCAAGGACATCCTGGTCCCCGGATTCAAGACCCAGTTTTAACATGTCACACCCGGATTGTTTCAAATCCCGGCAAAACCCCGGGTCCAGAAACTCTCGTTCAAATCTGACAAACCCATACCATTTAAATCCAAATCTATTCTTTGATAAGGCTTTTAAAAAAGCCGGGGTAACGGCATTGTCAATCAAATGGATATAATCGGGAGCATATTTTTCGTCAATCTCTTTTAAATCCGCCAGCACCCGTGATGCCCGGTTTGAACTATAGGGACGGGTTTCTGCTTTTTCCGGACAAAAATTGCACTTGCTCCAGTAGCAGCCAATGGATGCCCTGAAAGGCAGGACTTTTCCAGGTGCCAGATACAGATCCTGTTTTACAAAATCATAATCCGGCACATAATGCTTCTTATCCACATTTTTAACACCAGAAAGTTCCAGCAGCGGAATCTCCCCCTCCCCTCTGATGGTCAGATCAACCAGGTCTTTAAACGGATCATTATAATCCGGCCGGCTCATCCAGGATGAGATCAAACCACCGCCCATAATGATTTTTTTATCTTTAAAATTATCTTTGACCCATCCGGCAAGGGCAAAACTGACAAGGGCCTGGTTCAGGTAGCAAAGGGAGATACCGACAAATTTTGAATCACTGTCTTGAACTTTTTCTCTAAGATTGTCTTCAAAAAACCGATAAAAAGGATTTTCTTTATATTGCCTGGCGCTTTTCAACAGATCCCTGCTGTTAACAGAAGACAGTTTTGAATCTGAATAATCGCTTAATGTGATCTTGAATCTTCTGGTATCCACACTCATGGACAAAAGCTTGTTTAAATCATAGACCCGTTGATGATACCGGTCCATATTTTCATATAAAGTTTTATCTTTTAAATCAGCGAGTATTCTTTCCCTGTTCTTTAATGCCCTTTTTGACCAGGGATCAATGGGAACAATATCAGAGTTGATCAGATATAAAAGCCCTTCAATATTGGCATCAATTACCTGACACAAAACCCCGTGCTCCTTTAGAGCAGAAGACAAAAGAGCCACTCCTGCCGGAGGCTCACACGGTTTGGCAACGGGCGGAAAAATCAACAGCATGGTAAAATGTCCTAAAATGAATAAACAAATAAATGTTAGCTTTTACCACATTTCCTTAAAATCCTCACCTGGTAATTTTCATTAACTAGGTATTTTCACCTATTGATTTTATGATAACCCCTATATATAACACAATAGTTCCTTTTTCTCTCCTTGCTGTATCTACTCGCAAGAATGCAAGCGAAAGAGCGGAGCTGTGCCAAACCCCTTCATGAAACAGTCTTTTCACGAACAGCAATGACATCATTTTCAACCCTGTTTTTTATTAAAAGCTCAACTTTCTGAGGAGTGAATTTATCTTCATTCGCCCTCCAATTGCGGCACGTG
>JACNHV010000105.1 GCA_014383445.1 Candidatus Desulfobacula maris
AAATTTGCCAAAGTTGTTGGAAGACATATTCATGTAGCTTTGGTTTGATTTCACATCTCACCGACTTTAGATTATATACTTTTGTTGTTGACAGAAAACCATTTTTTAGTTGGTAAAAATTGCAGCTACAGCTAAATTAAAATTACGCAGCTTCTCACCACACATAACGATCCCCCTGTGTTTTCTTACCATTTTTCTTCGGGATGTAAATGCGCTTTAACGGTTTTGCTTTATATTCGGGAAGATTAAGATTCTTGAGCGTTTCCAATCGCTTACGGGGGGTATCAATTAATATATTGTCCACACCCGGGGTTCGTTTTCCACTATTGGATATCACCCGCTTTATGGCGATAAGCTTTGCTGCAAGCGAGTTGGACAGCAGCCTTTGAAGGCCGCGTGCCGTTTGTTTTAATCCATTCTTAACTGCCTTCACGATACGCGCTTGTATACGGGATACTATCTGTATGTGTTTGCCCCAATCAAGGAGATCCCACACATTCTTCAAGCCCATACGGCCGTCAACATCATAAAATGATATCATCTATCCACACCAATACAGTTATTCCATTCAAATCGTTTCACGTGATTCAACACCATGCCGGAAGTCTGCACACTTTCGCGTGTGACCTTCAGGTTATGGTCGGGCAAATTTTGAACCCGTATCTGGTCCATTACAGCTCAGCCTTCGCTTTCTCCAGCTTTCCTCTACCCGCATCCCCATAGGCCAGCCTTGCAGCCAGCTTTCCTTCCGGAGAAGGAGAGATACGGGGGCTTACCAAGTTCCACTTTCAACACACAATGGGTTAGCGTCTGTCTGTCCGCCGGAGGGATCATCGATTACGTGAAGCGACAAACGAACACTCCAACCATACCTCTTGCCAGTTTGGCCCAGGCCTGTCAGCATCTTTGGCCTGACGAAAATAACGACGTTTATTAACAGTTCACATATGTTACGCATACCATCGTTCCTAGCTCCCATCCAGGTTGATGCTCCCAGAGTTGAGGTCCTCTCACGATTCTCTCTTCAGGCCTATGGCCAAGGGCTTCATTGTCATCCGGGCTCCACACAAAACCAGTTTCTGACCTTCAGGTTATTACTGGTAATGCATGCCGGAGTAGAAAACTGCCGGTAATACAGCAGGTTGGGTCAAGCCCAACATTATTAAAAGCGACTTCTTGTCGCAACGTCAGGATTTCACTTGTTGGAATTATGTATGCTGTCCCCCGAATTCCATTTATTAATTATAAATCACAGATAATTTTGCTAATATCTCTTCAGTTTGAGAATTCACAATTTTAAGAGTAATTGGAAAATTTTCATCTTGCTTTTCTGAACCCGCCTGACAAGTCTTCAATAGTTTTCCTGCATTATGCAAGGCTATTTTACTATTCATCAAACCACAGATTACGCCTTCCAATTCAATTCCTATAACATCTACAATACTCTGAATCTGCTGGGCATGGGTTCTTTCTATATGGGCAAATATATAGGAGTTTACTGTTGAGTCCTTGTCTGTTGAAGCAATGAATTGTCCATCGCCAAAATATTCTTTATTTAACCACGTTAATTTCAAATATGAAGGTCCCCAACACTGTTCGCATTGCTTGAATATGGATAATAAATCTGCAAAACTTTCTTTGGCATTAAACCTTAACTTCATTTCAATGGCATCGTATTGGATTTGAAAATTGCCTTTATCTTGGCATCTAATAAGATATCCACAAAGCTGATGAGATTCTTCTGGAAGGCTATCATACCACCAGTTTATGATTTTATATAAAAGGACCTGGTTATTATTAATGTAATATTTTTCAAAACAAACAGCATAATTGGGCATTGTGAAAACGCATACCAAAACAATAGTAAAAGCCAACACCCATTTTATTATCGAATTATTCTTCATCTTTTAATCATAACGTTTAAACTAAGGGGCCGGGCGATTATAAGAGCAACCTGCCTCGAAACTTAATCTTTTTAGTTTGGATATTCATTTAGAAAAGCGGTGTTGACCTCCCGTTCACACTTCAGCGCCATGTTGGGCCAAAGGCAATTCAAGTTAAAGGTCGTTTTAAAACCAATATTGAATCTACATAGCTGAGTAGCAATCGATTCTTACTATTGTATAGAGTAACGCGGTTTTTCACAATGCCACGATCCAATTTGGAATTGGATGGTCTAGCCTCAAGGCATTCCCGAAAGACGGTTAATATATCATTAGGACGGGCAGGTTCATGAAAACGAACTTCATCCCAACCTAAAGCAGCAAGGATTGAAACCTTTGGTTGATGCGTGACAAGTTTTAAAACAGTAATGCCTATCAATTGCTTGCCAGGAGCTACAAGTCCGAAAAAAACAGAATTCTCTGCAGCCCCAGTGTCTACATGGAAAAATTGGGGATCCCATTTTTCACCGTATGAAATAATTTCTTCTTCGGTAAGATGATATTCACCGACCCATTCGGAGTCACCGACGACAAAATCTTCAAAATATTTCAATTAATCTCCTAAATAGAGCGGCAGCAAACTTTCCTAACATCGCGTGCCTGTAAAGGCCACTGGCGTTAAGTGCTTTGTTATATTATTTCAGTTTTAGGTAAAGATTTATCCTGCTCAATTAACTCATGGAAAAATTTGATAGAACTATATTGAAACGTTTTGATAATCATCCAATGTGAGATAGATCCCAATATGATACCTATCCCAAAGGGAATGAGCTTCAGGATCAAATTAAAAACAAACTTTTTTGCTAATGCTTTTTGTAATTTTTTAATTATTAATCTTATAGCCTTGTCGGACAGATTTTTAACCATTTTTTCCCCAATTGGATTGCTAAAATCCGCAACATTATCAATGTCTAAAGTGAAACCAAAGCATTTAAGGGTTACACGTTTAAGTTTATCTATGTCAGATATTCCATAGCAATATCCAATTGAAAAAATAAGATAAACTTGATTTTTTATCAATTGGGAAAAATCAAATAATGAAATTCCAATTTGAATAATGGATCCAACGCCAGGAATTGCACCGGGAATTGCCATTAAGCCACCTTGAATTGCGCATTTCCTCTTTATTTTATTCGCTATTTTTTTTGCTAATTTGTCGTTATCCAGCTTTGGATATTTGGTTTTCATATCATTAACAAACGCAAAAATTTCATCCGTATTTCCTGCAATCAGTTCAATAATTTTAAAAACAGTTTTTTCTATCATTTTTTGCTTATAACTTTTGAAATCTACGGTTTATCAGTCATTATTGCACTTGTTGGAATCAAGTAAGGTGACCCCCGATCTGAAGCCTGAGTTTACCTTTTTTAAAAGTACTTCCTGAAACGTTCCGGATTCACCTGTTCAATCACAAACTCTGTGCAGCCGTTAAATACCATAAACTCTTCAAGAGCTGCTTTCAGATCTGGAAGGAGGTGCTTTATCTCTCTGAAATCCTCTTCAAATACCAGATTTCGTATAAACAGTTTTTTTCTTTTCCTGTCTGCTTTGCTATCCATCCGGCCGATCAGTTGTTCATTCCAGAGAAGTGGAAGAGAAAAATATCCAAATTTTCGTTTGGGTGCGGGAACATAACACTCAATTTTGTAGACGAAATCAAAAAGTCTTTCAATTCTCTCCCTCTGAATCACGAGGTTGTCAAAGGGAGAAAGAAACCGGAGCCTGTTTTTTAATTTATTCAGTCTCAGCAGTCTGTTAACTGACTCTTTCAGCATAACGTAATTGCACGATTCAAGGGATGCGATACGGACCGGTATAACCTCACCCTTCTCAGTCATATCAGACAGGGCTTTTAATGTATTTTGTTTGTCTGCAATATAGATGTGCTCACAGATTTCTTTAGCTGTGGCTAATCCATAACTCTGCAGCGCCCGTTTGACAAAAAACCTGCCGGTCTCAATATCAGTGGGATATTCCCTGTTAACATGGCCGGGAAGTATCCTTTCTTTTAAATCATATATTCGCTGAAAACCGTTCCTGCCGGAAACCATGACACGTCCTTCGCTGAACAAAATCTCCAGAGCTGTCTTGGTCGGTTTCCAGTCCCACCAGCCGTTTCGTTTCCTGCCAGGTTCCGGTTTAAAATCCCTTGATGAGAGCGGACCTTCCTCTTTAATCCGGTTGTACACGTCCTCAATCACATGACTGCATTTTTCCTTTCTCTTCTGTACCCAGCCTGTCGACGGGTTCCGGCATCTGTCCATATACGGCAGGTAAAACCGGTAATCCTTCACAGGAAGAATAGAAGCCGCATGACCCCAGTATTCAAAAACCTGGCGATCCTGTGAGAGAAGAGAATCCAGGTGATCATGTGTGTAATCCTGTTTTCGGTTTCGCAAGGTATGGTGGTGAGCTCTTTCCACAACCGAAATGGTATCTATCTGAACATATCCGAGATGGTCAATGGTCTGAAGAATCCCTTTTTCCCCTCTGGACCTGATCCTGTCCGAATTAATAAGAGATGAGTAAACGGCAATCCTTCTGGCACGTTTTTTTGTGATTTTTAGTATTTTCATTTTCCTTCATGTCTTTTCATTCATCTGACAGTCACGCTAACGACCTAAATCTGCGGCTTGTCCGCAGCATTTGACTTGCCCTCTGTGACAGTATAAGTGAGACACCTTACCCTTGAAAAATTAGTGTAGGGTGGGTAAGGAATATATGCGCTCTCGTGCAGCAAATTGTTCTTCAATCTATTCGTAGTGAGTCCACATTCGAATCACTTTGACGATTTTTTCATCATTTAAAAATTGGTAAACAATTCTGTGCTGAATGTTTAGCCTTCTTGAATAGGCACCCGATAAGTCGCCTATAAGTTTCTCGTATAGAGGTGGAGTTTGGTATGGATTATGTTTCAATAATTCAATAATTTCTTCTGCCTTTGATTTCAGCCCAGATGAGGAGAGTTTTTTAGCATCCTTCTGAGCTTGTTTTGTAAACACGACCTTCCAACTCACCAGTCAAGCTCCTCTTTGCAATCGTCAATTGGCGTTGCAAAGCCCTCCATAATAGATTCACGCATACCTGGAATATTTAAAAGAAACATGGTCTCTTGAATTGATTTCCAGTCTTCTTCTGAGAGGAGAACGGCGTTGCCTCTTTTGCCTGTAATAATGATAGGCTCATGAGATGACAATGCTTGATCAATAAGCTTGTAAAGATTTGAACGAGCCTCTGTTGCTGATAATATTGTCATTTGTACCTCCTTGAACTTTTAAACATAGTACGCCATAACGTACGCATTGTCAAGTAGTGTTTTGGAAGAACATTTTTAAATCACCGGTGAAATCCGGTGCATTTTTCTTGTTGAAATTAAGTATGGTATCCCCCGAATTCATTGCTCATCCATTGATTTATGAATTCTACCGCATTAGATGTGCC
>JACNHV010000146.1 GCA_014383445.1 Candidatus Desulfobacula maris
AAACTTTTCCATAGTTGATTATTCTTTGGTGGCTCAAAAAGAATTCTGCAAAGACGGGTCAAAAAGCAAGTTCCTGTCCTAGTATCGACATTGTTTTAGCTGCTGAGCATAACGGGCTGCATTTGCTTTTACTTTTCTAGCCACCTGCATCAGCCACTTTTTTTTTAGATATGTCCGACGTTTATATCCGCCATGCCCTTCATGATAGGCAAGATATTGTCCATATGCATCCCATTTAGATATTTTAAGCATGTTATAGGATACATTTCCATACCACCCGATAAAATCAACTGCATCTTTAAAATCATCACGATCGGCAAACCAATTGCCTGTTTTATCCTTATACCAATCCCAGGTACTGTCTTTTACCTGGGCATAACCAAATGCATCACTGGGGCGAGTCCAGGGAATAAACCATAATAATGTTCGTCTGGGAGGTTTTGCATCACTGATAAAACGTGATTCCTGATGCATTATTGCCAACTGAACATGTATTGGAACCCCCCACTTTTTGTAAGATTTATTTGCGGCTTTATACCAGCTTGATTTTTCATCAAAAATACTGCAGGCATTGTTGATATGTTTGGGTGGACCAGTGGAACATCCTGAAAGAATAATTAAAATTAATAATAAACACAAAAAGAGGTTACTTTTATTCATTTTATTAAAGACCCTGCTTTTACTATTCGTCTCCCTATCTTTTATTTATCGACTTATTTATCCATTTTTTCGTATTAAGCCTGATCCCGGTTTCTTCCAAATCCAGGATACCTTTTTTAAAAAGGCCGCCAATGGTTCTTTTAAATTCTTTTTTACTCATGGAAAATTTTTTTTTAATCTCTTCCGGAGAGCTTTTATCATGACATGGCACAAAACCCCCTGCGTCTTTTAAAATATTTACGATGGTGTCCCCAGATTCTTTTACAGAATCATAACCCGGTTTTTTTAAAGTAAGATCAATTTTTTTGTCTTCACGAATTCGCATGATATAACCAGTGCAGGTATCTCCTGCTTTTAAGTCCTGATAGGTTTCGTTTATATATAACATACCAAAGTATCTGTTATTTATTATGGCCATAATACCTATCTTGGTAATGGAGTGGATAAGAAGATCTACTTTCTGGCCCACCTTAAGATCCTTAATATCTTTATCATAATGCATGGATATTTTTGTGGTGCCAAAGACTCTGCCTGTCCTGTCATCCAAACAGATTTTTGTGAGATATTTTTTCCCGGGAATCATCCTGTCCTGCTGCTCACTTTTGGGTACCAGCAAGTCTTTTTCAAGCCCCCAGTCCATAAATGTTCCAAAGGATGTAACATCTTTTGCTTTAAGGAAAACAAAATCTCCAAGAATTCCATTTGGCTTTAAAGTTGTTGCAACAGGCCGGTCTTCAGAGTCATTATATACAAACACCTTAAGTGTATCACCTATATTTACATCTTCTGCAACGTATTTTTGAGGAAGTAAAATCCTGTCTTCTTCAGATTGTAAATATAAACCAAAATCAACTCTTTTTTCCACAATCAGATCATTATATCTTCCAATTCTAAGCATGTTTTTCCTATGTTATTTCTAATAAAAAATCCCGGTAAATGATAATGGAGCTGTCCCGGCTGGTCATCGTCAGGAACGCTCCATGTTCTTGAGGACCTCTTTTACCTGGTTGCCGTCGGCAAGCTTTCCAAAATGTTTCATAATAGTTCCCATGGCCTGCATGGGACTTTTGAACAAGGAGAGGTCAACGTTGTCCCGGGTCCATTGCTCGATCTGTTCAGAACTAGCCATCTTTGGAAGATATAAGTTCAGCAGTTCCAGGTAGTCTGAGGTGGTTTCTTTCTTAAACTCCAGAACGGTCTTTTCCGATTTAACAAATGTGCGGATAATGTTAAGGAGGTCATCATCCGTTATTTCTTCCGGCTTCTTTACCCGGGTGGTCTTTTTTCCGCTCTCCAGGGTAATGGGGACGGTGAGGCTGGGAAAGTCTCCCATGATGAGCCGCATGGTGTCTCTAACGCCCGTATCCTTTTTAATCATTGCCTTCTTCATATCCTGGCGGATTTTATCGTATAGGGAGATCCCCGAAGCTTTGTCCCATCCATATTCATTTTTTATGCCTGACATTGGCGTTATCTCTCCTTTTATGTTCATTAGCATTCAGCATTATTTTATTTGTGACCTTTATGTTACGTGTGACCTTGAGGTTACGTGTGACCTTCAGGTTATACTACCACAATACCATATTGAAGAAAACATCGCCATAGGATTATCATCAGGGTTTACAATAGATTCCGCGTGGAGACTCAAGAATTTCTTTTATTTTCATTATTATCGGGAATCCAGCAATAGAAACCGATTATTACAATGAGCTGCTGAAGAACCCTTTGTAATTTTTTATAAAATCTGCAATTGCCTTTCAGTTTCACACATGATAAATTTTTTATAGTGTGTAGAAAAAACATGGAGGAAAAATATGCCCATATTTTCAATTGATAATGATTTCAATCATTACAAAAAACATATTCCAATTGTACTTCATACGTCAAGAGTGACAAAAAAATAATATTTTTGAAGGAGGTAACTATTGAAACGAAACAGTCATGCCGGAAAGGCCCTTAGCGGTGGATTCGGCGCTACCTTTCTCTCCAATGATGAGCTTGAAGAGATTCATTTGGCAACCCTGGAAGTACTTGAACACACAGGCGTGTTTGTTGAAGATCCAGAAGCCATTGAACTTTTTCAAAATGGCGGTGCAAAGGTTGATCCGGATAGTAAAATCGTTAAACTTCAGCCTTATATGGTTGAAGAGGCCATCAGGTCAGCACCATCCAAGGTGTTTCTGGCCGGCAGGAATCCTGAAAATGATATCATCCTTGAAAGCAACAGAGTAGGCTTTACCACCTTTGGTGAAGGTGTCAAGGTAAGAGATCCATACACGGGTGATTTGCGTGCCCCCACCAAAAAGGATGTAGCCAACGCAGCAAAACTGGCCGATGCCATGGACGAGATCGCTGTTTATGAAAGGGCAATCGGAGCCCATGAAGTGCCCCAGACAGTGGCCCAGATGCACAATGCTGAAGCCAGTTTTAACAATACCAGTAAGCATCTTTTCCTGGGGCCCTTTGATGGATATCAGCTGGATAAAATTGTGGAAATGGCCACGGCCATTGCAGGAAGCAGGGAAAAGCTGCTGGAACGTCCTCTGGTCACATTTATTACCTGTCCTGTCAGTCCCTTAAAGCTTGTGAAAGATACCTGTGAGGTGATTATGGGTGCTGCCCGTTCAGGGATGGCCGTCAATATTCTGTCCATGGCCATGGCCGGCGGATCATCTCCCGTGACACTTGCCGGAACCCTGGTTAATCACAATGCCGAAGTATTGTCCGGGATCGTTTTGAGCCAGTTGACCTGTAAGGGAGCCAAGGTTATTTATGGGAGCTCCACCACAGCCATGGATTTGAGACTGGCATGCGCTTCAGTGGGATCTCCTGAATGTGCCATGATCAGTGCTGCCGTGGCAAGACTGGCACGATACTATGCTTTGCCGAGCTTTGTCGCAGGTGGCTAGGCTGACAGTAAAATATCCGATGTCCAGACTGGCCATGAAAAAACCCTTACAGCCTTGTTACCGGCGTTGGCAGGTGCCAACCTCATTTACGGCTTGGGTATGGTTGAGTCGGGCATGACATTTGATTTTGGTCAGCTGGTTATTGATAATGAGTTTGCAAAAATGATTCGATATGTTCTGGGAGGAATCCCTGTGAACGATGAAACCCTTGCAGTGGATGTCACAAAGGATGTGGGACCTTTTAAAGATTTTTTAAGTCACCCCGCCACCTTTAAGCACATGCGAATTCAGTCACAGCCGAAACTCATCAATCGTAAGGGAATCGATCGATGGATGGCGGACGGATCTAAAACCATGTACGAGAAAGCAGTAATACAGGCGCAAAATATACTTGAGAATCATCAGCCGGATCCATTACCCAGGGGGGTAAAGGAGCAATTGCGTAAAATTGTCCAGGACGCTGAAAAAGAGAAAGAGTTTTGAAAGCCGGGTTATACTTCTTTCAATACCTTGACGGACATTTTATCAACAAGAGTTTTAGTTTTTTCTCTATATGCAAGCATATGTGGTGCTGTTAAATGTGCTTTTAAGTCCTCAAGGCTGTCCCACTTCTCGATTATAGTGACACCATTAATATTCAACTCCTGGGGGGGCAGGCCTGTAGGGACATCAATTGTTGGCACATACTCTATACATCCCTTTTCTTCAAGAACCTTTGGAATATTGGATTTAAAAATCTCAACAAATTCTGACAAATGACCTTCTTTAATTTGTATTGATGCAATTACGTTTATCATTTTATAATCTCCTTATTTGTAACATTATACTTATATTTTTTATATTGTTGAGTTTCATTTTTCTTGATGCAGGTTAGTGCTGTCTATACTGCATCAAGATGAGCCTCTATCCATGTTTTGACATCATTCAATACCTGCTCATGTTCTGGTTCATTAAATACTTCATGGTAAAAACCATTATAAATTTTTATTGTTTTATCCCTTGAGCCTACTATATCATATAATAATTGGGCACCGCCCGGATCAACCAATTTGTCAGCACTTCCCTGAGCAATAAGTATCGGCAAGGTTATCTTTGCTGCCTGTTTGGTTATATCCTGCATGGTTTTGATTATTTCTGCGCCAAGCCTTGCCGTGGTTTTTCCCGTATACACCAAAGGATCATTGACGTAAGCTTCTACTACGGCCTGGTCTTGGCTTACACCTTCTGAATCCAATTGAACTAGTCCAGCCCTGGGTAATATTATTGAAAGCATCTTTGCTATAAAAATGGTGGCCTGGGAGATATTGTCAGGCACTTTGATACTTGGCGCTGAAAGAACAGCGCCGGCCAGGTCTTCCTGATGCTTAAGCAGGTATGCTGCACTAATCAACCCACCCATACTGTGCCCGATCAAAAATATGGGTCGTTTAGGATGCCATGCCCGGATCATGTCAAAATAGGTCTTAAGGGTTTTTGTGTAATCCTGGAATCTTTCCACGAACACTCTTTTGCCATCTGACTTTCCATGTCCCATGTGATCGATCCCATAGACTGCATAGCCCGATGGAACCAGATGGTTGACAAGATTCATATATCGTCCGCTGTGCTCAGCCAATCCATGAACAACTAAAAGTATGGCTTTAGGCTCTTCTTCAGGTAACCAATATTGATAGTAAATATTGGTATCCCGAACACCTTTGAATCTTTCATCTTGATGTTTCATTTATATCTCCTTGTTTATTCATAAATGCACTAATACCCATGCCCTTGCGGGCACAACAAAAAATGAAAGAGTAATGAGATGTGAGATA
>JACNHV010000089.1 GCA_014383445.1 Candidatus Desulfobacula maris
AACGGGGTTAACGATAAAATTCTTAAAATAAAACAATTATTGCTTGAACTTGAAGTAGAGGCAACACAATTCCCCGCCCTGGAAAAAAATTCAAAAAGGGCATTGGCAAGCATAAAAATGCTGGAATTAAATATTTCAGATATCCTGGTATTTGACCTGGCTGATTCTTGAGAGTACAGCCAGGCAGAAGAAAGCTGCCCGGCTGTTATAATAATTTATTCTTTGTCAAAATCTTCTTTTCCAGCACCGCAGATTGGGCAGCACCAGTCATCTGGAAGATCTTTAAAGCTTGTTCCAGGATCAATGCCATTGTCTGGATCACCATCTGCCGGGTCATACACATAACCACAAAGGTTGCATACGTACTTGTCCATTTTAAATCTCCTTAAATTTTGATTACAAGTTATATATACTCTATATCATAACTATTCCGGTTAAAAGCAAAAAATGGAAAAGTTATAATAGTTTGGTTTTTTTAAGGGCAAAGAAAATCCCTTTATAAGATGCAATTATCAAAATAACATAAAGTATCAAAAGTATTGCACTCATTAATATAATCTCCTCAATTTATAATTAATATGATTCTTCTTCAATGACTTCTTTTGCCGTCAGTTTTTTTGAATCCATAAGTTTCCAGACATAGACAACATAGGCAAGGACAATGGGTATGCCAAGGGCCACATAGGTCATGGTTGTCAAGGTAAACATGCTGGAGGATGCATTAAAGATGGTAAGGCTTGATTGCAGATCAAGTTTTGACGGATAAAAGGCTGTATTGTTAAAAGCTGGCAGGCATAATACAACAAGTCCTACAAGTATGGTGCCCAATCCGCTGAACCATATACCTTTATTGCTTTTTTTAAAATAAGATGACAGAACCCCGTATAATACAAGTATTATTCCTGATAGTAACATTACAAGCAGATAGGGCATGGCTAAAAGATTTGATAAGTATTTAGAAGAAACTTGCGAAACAACACCTGCATCATCTACATTAAATCCTTGCATAAAAAGAATACAGATAAGTACATAAAGCAGAAAGGGCAGGGCAATCAAAAAATTATTCCAGGGTGCTTTGCGCAATCTTGATTCAAGTTCCGGGGTTGAAGAAAAATCAATACTGTTTAAAAGGTATAATGCGCCTAAAATTCTGGCATTGAAAACAAGAAAAATCCCAAGGGAAAGATTGAATAGGGAAAAAGCAGCTTCAAGTCCTCTTAAGTTTATGCCCAGCAAGGAATAATCCCAGGTTACCCTGTTATATAAATCAAGCGTAAAGTTTGAACCCGTGTAAAATGTACCCAATGCAGCACCAATGAGCAGAATTCCGACTGAACCATTTATAAAAAGAAACAGTTCATAAACTATTGATCCCAGAAGATTGTTCGGTTTTTTCCTATATTCATAGCTGACAGCCTGAATAATAAATGAAAAAAGAATCAGCATCCATACCCAGTAAGCACCCCCAAAACTTGTGGCATAAAATTTTGGGAAAGCTGCAAACAATGCGCCACCAAACAATACAAGGGTTGTAAAAGGCATTTTCCATTTGCGGCCAAGAGATGTTAGCACCAATGATTTTTCAAGATCGGTTTTAGCGACCTGCCACAAAAGAGTCTGTCCTCCCTGGACAAAGGTAAGAAACAAAAAAAGTGCACCAACAATGGAACAGATAAGCCACCAAAGCTGCTGCAAAGTTGCATAGTCAAGGTTTGAAATCATTTTATCTCTCCTCTTTCAGGTCCAATGGATATTTGTTTAAGCATGATTGTTATTTCAGCCAAAAGTAAAAGGGTAAATAATCCTAAAAACATAAAAAAAGTGGTCTGAACATTTGCAGGTGCAAGATTTGTTGTTGCCATTTTAACGGGCAAAAGACCATTAATGGCCCAGGGCTGACGACCCACTTCTGCTACAACCCATCCTGCCTGAGATGCTATATAGCCCAGAAATCCTGATATTAAGCCGATGGTGAGCAGCCATTTTTTTTGAGTAAGAGAATCTTTAAAGGCATAAAAAAGAAAGACAGCAAAAATAATAGGAAAAAGTGTTCCCAAAGCCACCATGATGTGAAAGGCATAGTAGGGGATCGCAACAGGTGGAACAGCTTCTTCAGGTTTATTGAGATATCCATACCCCATGAATTCCTGGTTTTTTCTGAAGTTTGCCAATGATAAAGTGGCTTCTTGGCTATTGTTTGTTTTGCGGGCCTGTTTAAACATTGCAAGGTCATTTATGGCTGTTTTACCTTTGGCTATTTTTGATGCAATACTTTCTATTTTATGTTCATCATTGCCATAAACAAGATCGTCAATTCCAGGTACAAATGAATTCAGGGAGCGGTTTGCTAAAAGAGAAAGAAGATAGGGAATTTTTATCTTCACAAGAAAAGGGTCTTGATTGTCTCCTGGTTTTTTATCAGGATTTAGAATTCCGGCGGCAACAATGGGTGCCTTTGTCTGCCCTTTGTATAAGCCTTCAATTGCAGCAAGTTTCATGGGCTGTTTCTGGGCAACCACATAGGCGGATTCATCTCCGGTAAAAGCCACATAGCTTGCAGAAAGCAGACCAAATACCGATGCAACAACGATTGATTTTTTGGCCATTTGAATATGCCGGCCCCTTATCATGTACCAGCAGGAAATTGAAAGAACAAATAAAGAAGCCAGTAAAAAACCAGAGCTTGAAGTGTGAACGAATTTGGAAATGGCCACAGGGTTAAACACAACTTCAGAAAAACTGTTCATTTCAAATCGTGCTGTCTCAGGATTAAAGATCATACCAACGGGATTCTGCATCCAGCCATTGGCCACAAGAATCCATACAGCGGATAGATTAGACCCTATGGCGACCATCCAGGTGGAAAAAAGATGGAACCCTTTTGAAACCCGGTTCCATCCGAAAAACATGACAGCAAAAAAAGTGGCTTCAAGGAAAAAAGCAAAAATTCCTTCAATGGCAAGGGGGGCACCAAAAATATCCCCCACTATCCAGGAATAATTTGACCAGTTTGTTCCAAATTGAAATTCAAGAATTATTCCTGTTGCAACACCAATTGCAAAATTGATTCCAAACAACATCATCCAGAATTTTGTAATAGACCGCCATTCTTTATTGCCTGTGCGTACATAAATAGATTCAAAAAAGGCGCATAAAAAAGAAAGTCCCAGTGTCAAAGGGACAAAGATCCAGTGATACATGGCTGTAAGAGCAAATTGTGCTCTTGCCCAGTTCACCATATTCAAATCAATATCAACCATTATTATTTTTCTCCTGTTAAATAAAATTTGGTTTTATAGTAAATAGATCATTTTGATTGGCCCTTGGAAACATGCCTTGTGATTTGTTCGAGAACATAATTGCCTTTTTCTTCATCCGTCTCAAATTTTGTATTCAAATAGTTAGGAAAGAATAAAAGCTTCAGGACCGCAAACATCACGAAAAGTTTAATCAGAATGATTGTCCACAGTTTTTTCCCAAGAACCATCCCCTTAAAACCATCACGATAAAATGTAAAGATAGAATTGATAATTTTGATTAATCTGTTTTTTTTATCAATATTTAGAATACTATTTTTCATCAGACACGCCTTAATTGGTATTTTTTTTGTTTTAAAAAGCAATTAATATGCCATAAAAGGAAAAAGAGATTAAAATAAAGCCCGATGGACGGTAATACCATAAATTATTCATCTGCTTATGACAAGAGCGTTTTGAAATATCCAGTAAAATATATGCAAAATTTATTTGCACATGAATTTATATAAGTTGATGTGGATACATTTTGCTACATTTGTTTTACAGAGGCAAATGTCTGAAACATTAATGTGTCATTATATCGAGACATAACAGCGGGAGGAAGATACAATTGGAAGGGTCAAGTTTTGTGATTTTTATATGAAAGTACTGAGTAGTGAGTAGTGAGAAAAAACCATCAACTTAGCTTTCTCTCACAACTCACAATTCATTATTGAGCGTTTATTTCTTTTTTGTTGCCAGGGTTTCCCAGTCTTCAATTTCAGTTGTTTCGTAAATTTCTTCCCAGCCTGTAATCATTCCTGAAATATGACTGAAAAGTGAATGACCAGTGGTAGTCATATAAAGGTGGACGACCAGAAAATTTAATAGGAAGAGGGCAACCAGTGTGTGTACAACAGCCAGTACGGACAGGGGCAGGATCTGCGGTATATCGTTATACAGGTAGTATAATAGCCCTGTCGCCATCTGCACGGGCAGCAGCATGGCAGATATGCCAAGATATGCCAGTCGCTGCAATGGATTGTGCTTGGCTCCTTTTGTTTTTTGCACGGGATGGGGTTTGCCCTGAAAAATTCCCCAGGAATAGTAGAGGACTACTGAAAACAGCTTTTTGGTTGTGGGAATATATTGCTTCCATTCCCCAGTTGTAAACAGCCAGAATACAAAAAAAGCAAACAGAACTAACCAGGACAGGCCAATAAAATCATGGATCTTGACAGCAGTTTGAAAACCAAATAATTTATAGGTTCCATGAATTTCAAGGCCGGTAATGATCAGGCTGATAACCATAAATGCCTGGAGCCAGTGCCAGAGACGTTCATATCTTGTGTAAAGATAAATTTTGATAATTTTTTTATCTTTCATTTATTCCTCCTTGCCGTTCCGGGTAAAGAATCGACCTAAACCATGCAGCAGTACTCCTGCCAGGGCACCAAGAACCGAGAGCCATCCAATGGTATCAAACAGGTTTGATTTGTCTCGCCCAGGCATATAAAGTTCCGTGATACTGGCAAGTCTTGAGTTTTCCCTGATATGGCATTGGGTGCAGTTCACTGCATTCTCCTTGGGTGCAACCATGTGGGTGATGGGAAAGGCATAGGTTGTTTCTACATAATCAAATTCTCCGGAATAGGGGATACCAATGGTTTTATTGCCGTGTTCAATGGCAGCATTCATATCAAAGGTTTCCCAGTAGCCTTTTTCTCCTGAAAGCATGGGCGCTAGAAGTTTTTTGTGAACTTTATCATAGGGTTGTTTTCCCCTATGAATTTTAAATGGAAAAATGCGGGATTCCGGATCAGTTCTGTCGCCAACAGGATGGCTGACTTTTACAATTTGTGCAGGATCAATGACATCATCTGCAGTGGTGCTGGTCTGTGATCCATTTGACCAGAAATATTCGGGTACCACATTTTTTTCCCATTTAAATTCGCCTTTGATGGATTTGTAAACTGGTTTTCCAAAAGGACCTTCTTCCACATAGGGTTTGCCATCTTTCATCTTGCCTGCTTTAGACCAGTCCCACCACATCTCTGTGGGATTTACTCTTGCGTATGTTGGAATGTGACAGGCCTGGCAGGAAACCACATCTGTATGATCGTTCATTTTTGA
>JACNHV010000086.1 GCA_014383445.1 Candidatus Desulfobacula maris
CATAATGAGGCTGTAATTTTTCTGCAATGGCAGGATCTTTGGACAATTCATACAGCATGAACAATGTAGAAATTCTGGCAATAAAGGCAAAAGCCCTTTTCAGCAGCAGGGCGATTGCAGCAATCTGGGCAACTATGTCAGCCCTTTCCTTATTATATACAATGGGTTTTTCAATGATTTTCAAATCTTCTTTGATCGTACTGTTTGCCCTTTCCGAGGCCGACCGGTACCGCTGGATCATTTTAAACCGCTTTGTTCCCCGGGGGATTTCATTAATAAGCCGTGGATTGTCCTTGATATATGTATGTTTAGAAAACCCGTTTCTATTTTTAACATGCGGACAAGAACCAATATCATAATCTTTCTGAATATTTTTAATGCCAGCAGCCTTTAATTTAAGACATTGTTTAAAACAGCAGAAGGTGTGACGTTGATGTTTTTTGTCAAAACCATTGGGCTTTGTAAGGATGCCGCAAGGGGCGTAAGGCCAGCCGTTCCGGTCGTATCCCCGGTTCCGGAGAGCCTCACTGGTCAGTTTTTCGTTTCTACTATTATAATCAATAATGGGGATGGAATCCTTTTCCCTTAAACAGGTATAATTTTCAATGGTATCATATTTGGCATCTGCAATATCGATTTTTGTCTGGCAGTCATGGTGGGCTCTGATCTGTTCCGTGTTGGTGATGATTTTCTTGCCTTCTTCAGCATTGCCAGCAATATTGGTCGCAGCAACGGGCAGCTCAAGCTTAAGATCAAGCTCAACAGAAGTTGACAACACAAGGTTGTATCCAAATATTTTCTGTTTTCTATTGGCATTCTGGGGGTCCCTGCGGACACCTATTCGGGCATCGGTGTCCTTTGGTATCTTCGGGCACCTGAACTTTGCATGGCCGTCTAAGGGATCTATTTCAAACAGGTTTGAACGCAGAACGTCGATAACCATTCCATGTTTATCAAGTTCTTCTTTTACCTCAAAAAGCATGGCAGTATGGATTTGATTTTGAGACAATTCTCCGTCCATAAATCCAAGCTTCATGGTAAGGACTTCCATCTTGGGCGTTTTTTTCATGACCTTGCCTTCAGGCACAAAAGGACATTCACATTTGATCCTGAAAGCTTTGTCAAGATTGACTTTATTAAGATTGTTCAGCCGGTACATAATCTGTCTTTTCACCCGGAACACAATATCATGGACATCAATGCATGAGCATTTGTCAGAAAACCAGGTGCACCCCTTGTATCTGGCCCGGGTGGGGAATAAGGTGCCGTCATGAGCAAGTATATTAAATGTAATCATTTGAAGCTGTCTAAAGATATCAACAAGGCCATGAAAGATTTTATTGTACAGAGCCGCGCCAAGCCTGATTCTAAAATTGGAAAAGGTTCCTCTGGAGGGAATACGATCTTCACAGAGACCGGCATAACTGCGATATGCCCTTCCCCTGTCCTTATCACGCAAAACCTTAAGGAAACTATTCATGTTTTGATGCTGGTCAATATACCGGAACAGCTCCAGCAGAAAAAGAGAGACAGGATCGTATGCAGGCGGGCTTTTAATGCTGTAACACGAAGCAGTCAAGGATCTGACAAAGGAAAAATCAATCAGGGAAATGATCATTTTGACATATCCACCCTGGATATCTCCATTAGGCAGGATTTTCACAAATCGTTTTTTAAACTGATAACTTGAAAGAAGAACAAGACAGGGAAAAGGAATATAATTGTCTGAAAGTTTAATGTTAATAGTATTGAGTTTTTTACTGACACTGCTGATATTAAATTTATCAAACGGTGTCATTCCTCAACAACCTTTTAAAATTCTTATCAAGGGGATAAAGGTAAACATCCTTAATTTTGCCATGCTTCAGATGCTTATGACCCTTTTTAGATGTGCCTTTTGTCTCCCCAACACGTATCCAGTTAGAGGCTTTGTAGCAGGTGCCGACAAATCTATTTTGCTCAACAAACGTCTCCAGCATGTATAAAGGATAGTTGTAAATTTTGATCCAGTCAGAAGATATTTTTTTAATGTTCAAAGATAAAATCTTTGAGGCAAGACATTTCACGGTCACCCAGGGCAAAACTAAGAATCTGGTATTATTCATTACAAAATGAAGGTTTTTATTTTTAACAGGCTGAGTCCATCCGATAAACTCTTCCCGGGATTCTACTGCCCAGGCAGCCGATCCCCAGCCAATGCATGCAACAGGGATATCTCCGGCAAAGGCCATATACTTTAAATGATTGCCCACAATCTGAACATAACCAAGGTAATGATATTGATCTACAAGACTGTCGTAAAGTGATTCCAGGTCAGTATGTCTGACCATTTTAACCTGTACTGGTTCAAGGTCAGAAATGTTACAGGATATAGGACTGGTATCAGCTTCAATTTTTTTAACAATTCTTTTTTTATTGCGAGGTACACATCTTGGCGGAGGATAATCAAGCAAACCTTTTCGATGCAGGGTCAAAAGCAGTTCCCTGCATGCCATATCTTTGAGCCGACCACTGGGCTGGACCCAGTTCCATTTTTGGCATAAGATTTCAGAAATTGAAGTTCGCCCTTTATCCCAATATTCATGAACAACAGCTTGAATGAACTTTAAATCCTGGTCGGTGATTTCCCTATTTCTGATGATTAAAGGTTCCATAAACGATTGTATACCAGATAAAAACTGTCGACGCCAGCTTTTTTTTAAAAAAAATAAAAAAAAATTTAACCATGAAGAAATTAGAAAATTTGTGTTCAGATTACAGGGGAATGTATGTGTGTGTTAGTGGCAAAATAGAAAATAGATTGGGTTGAAAATAATTTTGATGGGTTGGAAAAGGGTTGTTTTATGCTGCTTTCGCAGTACTAAACAGCCTGATAATTATAACAAAAAGGAGGGATATGCTGATCACCCCGATTCAGTTTGAAAAAATGACCTTCCTGTATTAAAAAAAATGAGAACCAAATAAATAATAATAAGGAGGAGGAATACACATATACCTCTATCATCGATAATGAAAATTATTAAAGCATATCAGAAGAATGGAGACAAGGATAAAATCCAATTTTCTGAATTGGATATTTTTACTATTGCGGGCTTATAAAAGCTGATGAGCAAAAATCCAAAAAAGACATAGGACTTTCAAAATTTTTAGTCCCAGGTTTGAAAATATTGGAATTAGCATTATAATAAGCATCCCCATCGGAGAAGGCATCATCAGGTAGTAAAAAAGCAATTATATTGTCTATTTCAACTCAGATTTAAAAGAGCTTTCTTCAGTTTTTATGAGCTGGGGGAATGACTTTTTTTATGTTCCTTATCATACTACACTGCCATAAGTCCTGGGCCCGTGGCCTATGTGTCTTCAGTAAGGCGGCTGGGCGTATTGTTTACTATGTTGATCGGCATTCTGGTTTTAAAAGAGAAAACCAAACGCCTTAGTTTAGTGGGTGACCCCACTCAAATCTGGCAGCTTCGAAAGTTGAGTTATTTGTTTTTTAATTTTTCAATATTATCTTTGGCAAATGTAATGGATGGATCTATTTTAAGGGCCATTTCATAGTATTTGATGGCAAGCTTAATTTCTCCCAGTTCCCTGTAATTTGAACCGATATTGGCATAGTTGATGGCAAGAGAGGGGTCAACCTCAAGGGCATTTTCAAAACAGGTAATGGCGGTTTTATGGTTTTTTTGCATAAAATAACAGACCCCCATGGTATTAAACATATCCGGGCGCTGCTCATCAATTTTAAGGCCTAGTTTACATATTTCAATGGCCGTTTCATACTGTTCAAGATCTTTTAAGCATGCCCCCATGTGGGAATAGATATCAGGCATATTCAGTTTTACAGGATCTCTTTTCAGGGCAGTTTCAAATTGGGTTAAAGCCGTTTGGTGATCGTAAATAGCGTTGAGCATCAGGCCCTTGTAAAAGCTTGTATAATATTTGCCGGGCAAGGCCTTTTCCAGTTCATCCAGCTTTGACAGCGCCTGTACAGGATCAAAATTTTCCGTGATAAGCCTGGCAGAAAACATGCCTACACTTGCGGCAACTGCTCTTTCCCTGAAATGTGCCCCGGGAATGATGGTATAAAATGCCGGAATCTCAAGCTTTTTATGCATGGTGCTGATGGCAAGGACCTGATACCCTTTATTGTCAAGAGTTTGGATCAGGTTTTCCACTTCCGTTTTGATATTCTGGCTTGAAAGATCAGGTAAAGTATCTGCGTTGATCATCTTTTCAGGGTGGGTTATAAATCGGGCATCTTCAATATTGGTAAATTTGGGCAGGCCGCTTGCCACATAATTGGAACCTGAATTAAAGTCTCCTGCAAGCTGGGCTGTTTCAGTAAGGGCACGGCTAATGGCTTTTTCAGGGTTGGGCGCTGTGCCAGCCGTCCAGACAATTTCACTTAAGTCAGGGAAGGTTGCAGGGTCCCAGGCAAGAAGACCAATAGTTGGTATGCCTGTATCCAGAGAAAAATCCGAAGCATAAACTTTAAGCCCCTCTTTTTTATATTTACCCAGCATTTCAATTACCAGAGGATCAGTAAAAGAATCAAGGTTGATTCCCGGGACATTTAAATTTTCATGGCTGACCATGGAAGATGTATGCCGCTCGATCAGTTCGCAAATCCCCTGGCTTAATGCTTCTTCCGTACAATTACCTGCACTGGGTCCGTTAAATTCATTAATCATATAAAACCAGTTAAAGGGGATAAAAATCTCTTGTTGTTTTGTCAGATTATATCCTTTGGTCCATTTTAGGGGAAGGCAATCAAAGATTGGTTTTACTTTTAATGCATCTTCTTTATTATCATGGACAGATTTAATGATCTGTTCATAGGAAAGGGCTTTTTCACCCAATTCCTTTGGGGTTGAATAAATAAAGTTTCCCTCTTTTTTTACAAAAGAAAAAAAACTGAACCTTTCTGCAAGCTCCATCACTGCGCTGGCTTCAGACTGAGCAGGTGTCCCGCCTTTACCCATCTGCTTTTTTGTTCCGATCACATTTTTAGCGTCAGTGCCGCATTCACTGAAAAAAATCGGTATATCCAACCGTCCATTATCAATCCTTCGGGTCTGGCTTAAAATATCAAGATTCAGGTTGGCTGTTTTTTTTTTAAATCCTGCCACTGTATCTTCAGGAGACATGATTTTGTCCTGGTCATATGTATAGCCTTTAAGGGCATCCTTTAGTTCAATTTTATAACTCATGAATTGTCCTTGAAATAAATCCTTATCTTATGTCAAACATAAACAATTTTCACTAACACCCATGCCCTTGCGGGCACAACAAAAAATGAAAGAGTAATGAGATGTG
>JACNHV010000085.1 GCA_014383445.1 Candidatus Desulfobacula maris
TGGGGGGCATGGGGTTTTTAACATTGACCATAATCTTTTTGCCCCATGGAATGGGAGGGCTGCGTATATTCCGGGCTGAATCAAGTCCGGGCCAGGTCATTACCAGGGAAAAATTTATCCCCAGGAACCGGGATACAATGATCTGGCTCTGGGGAATCTATATAGGCCTGAACCTGCTGGAAACCCTTTTGCTGTGCTTTGGCGGCATGTCAATTTTCGAGTCCATGTGCCATTCCTTTGGAACAGTGTCAACATCGGGCTATTCGCCGTTAAATGCCAGTATCGGGCATTACAACAATGCTTACTTTGACTGGGTCATTATTGTCTTTATGTTTCTGGGCGGCATGACGTTCATGTTATTTTACCACATGATTCAGGGAAACTGGCATGTCGTACGAATCAATACAGAGCTTCGCTGGTATCTGGGATTCATGCTTTTTTTTTGTGGGATGGTGTCATGGATCCTGTGGAAGGAAAATACATATACCCTGATGGATTCGATACGTTATGGCAGTTTCCAGGTTACCTCTATCCTTACCACGACCGGATTCACCACGGCTGATTATGAACAATGGCCCCAGTCAGCACAGATGTTTCTCTATGTGGTGTGCTTCATCGGTGCCTGTGCCGGCTCCACCACAAGTGGAATCAAGGTCGTTCATTATATCCTGATATGGAAATTTGGTGTTGCCGTCATAAAGCAAATCTTCTTCAGGCCCATGGCCGTGGTGTCGGTCCGATTAAATCAGCGCCCCGTGGATTCACAAATCATCCATCTGGCATTTTGTTATTTTATCGTTAACATTTTCCTGGTGCTGGGGGGAGGGTGTTTTATGACACTTTCAGATGAAATGGATTTTACAACTGCCATGAGTTCTGTGATCTCAACATTGATGAACATTGGCCCGGGATTCGGCGGGGTGGGTCCGTCTAAAAATTATGCTTTTATTTCAGATGCAGGCAAATGGTTCTTATCCTGGAACATGCTCGTAGGAAGGCTGGAAATGTTTTCAGCCCTGGTAATATTTTACCCGTCTTTCTGGAAAAGATAAATAACTCAACTTTCGGCCTTAAGTCCTTGAAGACCCCACTCAAATCTGGTAATTCCGAAAGTTGAGTAAATAAGTTTAGGCCAGGAATAATTTCTGGACATCTTTTAAGTGCTGTGACATGCAGACAACGATCACTCGTTCATTACTTTGAATGTGTGTGTCCCCGACGGCAATCTGCCACACACCATCTCTATGAATGCCCCCTATCATTATTTTTCCATTGTAGTAAGACCCCAGTTTGGAAAGGGGTTTGCTGGTAATGGGTGAGTTCGGGGCGGCAATGATTTCTACCATTTCAGCATCAAAACCATGCAGGTGCGCCACGGAAAGAAGCTCACCCCGGCGAATGAATTTTAAAATTCTATTGCCAGCCAGTATTTTTTTATTCAAAGCCAGATCCGATCCCATTGTTGTCGCCAATACCATATAATCTTCTTTGTTAACCAGGGCAATACATTTGCTCTGGTTGCTTTTTTGTTGACTGCGGTTTCGGGTACCTTGTGAAGTTATGAGGTGTTTGGCCAAAACGCAGCTCATGATATTGGTTTCGTTTTCACCCGTGGCCGTGATAAAAGTATCCATTTCCAAGAGCCCTGCGGAAATCAGTACATTTGAATCTGATCCGTCACCGTGTAACACCTCTGAGTTTTTCAGTTCAAAGGAAAGCTCTTGAGCCACGGATTCATCTTTTTCGATCAGCCTGACCTCCACCGTTTTGTCTAACAGCTCAGCCAGGCGGGCACCAACAAGTCCCCCGCCGATAATCATCACACGGTGGCGGTTTTGCTGTTCAACACCTGCCAGGCTCATCAGTTTGGGCAGGTTTTTGTTGCGGGCCATAAAATAGGCTAGATCCTGTGGTAATAACTCATCCTCGCCGCTGGGAATCAGCGTAGTGATTCCCCGGGCAATGGCAACTATCCGGAACGGGAAATCATTATACTCTCGAGAAATATCTTTCAGTTTTCTGTAGGCCAGTTGTGATTCCTCATGAATGCGGGTGGCCATGGCCTGTATTTGCCCCTTGGCTACAGCAATGATATCATTTCCAGCCCGAAGCTTAATCAGTCTGAAAATTTCCCTGGCAACCAGCTCTTCCGGATGGATGATCAGATCGATTTTAAGATCCTTGGCATTCAGGAGGGAATTTTCACCCCCGAATTCAGTGGAGCGCACCCGGGCTATTTTGCTTGGAATACCAAAGCGGTCCCCAATCTGGCAGCTCATCATATTCACGGCATCATTGTTGGTAACCGCGATTAGATAATCCATTTTTTCGGCGCTGGCTTCCCGCCAGCATTCAATGCTCATGGCATTTCCCTGAATCAGTCGGGCATCTATATTACCGTCTGCATGGCGAAGCAAATTGTTGTCCTGCTCAATAGCCGTGATTGCATAACCTTCATGAACAAGACGCTTGGCCAGGTAATAGCCTACTCCCCCAAGTCCCAGAATCAGGATGCTAGTCGATTTTGCCGGTTTATTTGCCTTCATATATCAATACTTTTCCCACAGATCATCAATTAAAAGATTTGTACAGATCATGATGCTTGTCATCAAATACTAAATACACATGTTCTTGTCAATGTCCTGGACGGCTGGGGTTGATGTTTCAGGCAAGTCCTGGTTTTCCCACCAGTTTCCATGGCTCTTCAGGGTAAGAATGAGGTTATTCAGACCGCCTGTGTCAGCCGTTGGATTTTTTTTAAATTTACTTGTTGAAATATTATATATGCTATAAGTGTGATTAGGAATTTGATCAAATGGTTGAATACATAGCGGATGGAAAATTTTGAAGGGAAATGTTTAGTGGATTCAACTCCTGGGAAAGGAACAAAAATTATTTTGATGGCACCTATCTGCCTTGGAAAAGACAATTGATATGAAAAAAGTTAAAATTATTATAGCAGATGATCACAGCATTTTGCAGCATGGGCTGGCCAATTCCCTGGAAACGGAAGAAAACTTTGAGGTTGTTGCAATGGCGGATTCCGGCCTTACAGCCATTGAACTTGCAAGCCGATATCTGCCTGATTTGGTCATAATGGATGTCAGCATGCCTGGTCTTAACGGGATGGAAGCAACAAAACAGATTCTCACTAAAAATCCTGGAATAAAAGTGATTGCATTGTCCATGCATATGGAGAAAATTTATGTCACAGGAATGATAAAAGCAGGGGCTTCAGGATATATTTTAAAATCCTGCTCCTTTAAAGAATTGCTAACCTGTATCAAGATAGTTTTGTCCGGGAAATATTATTTGTGCAAAGAGGTTAAAAATTTTGTCACGGATAAAGAGCATGTCCCTGTGAATGATAAAAACGCATCTGTTTTTTCATTATTATCGGAAAGGGAGCGACAGGTGTTGCAATTGATCGCAGAAGGCCATAAAAGCAGGACTATTGCCCAAAAATTAAACGTCAGTATTAAAACTATTGATATCCACCGGACAAATTTGAAAACCAAATTGAATATTCACAGCATTGCAGAGTTGACAAAGTTTGCCATTACAGAAGGATTGACCAATTCTTTTTTATAGCCGCCGATCCTGTTTTCCCATTGCTTTTGATTTTTCGAAATTTCTTGACACTTTTTTCAAAGAGTGTTAAAAGTCGCCTTGTTTAAAAAAGCTCGGGGCGTAGCGCAGTCTGGTAGCGCACTTGTCTGGGGGACAAGTGGTCACAAGTTCAAATCTTGTCGTCCCGACCAATGATATCAAGGGGTTATGGTTTACGCTGTGGCCTCTTTTTGATTGGTGGCTACCAAACTGGCTACCACCTTGCCAAGCTTTACCGCCCATACAAAAAAGTCACCCCCCAGTAAAAACAGGCTGAATGGTTATTCGCTGTCAAGTATTTGTCCAATATGGTCTGCAAAGCCATTATTCTCCGGTTCAAATTGAAGCCGCCTCCATAATAAAATCAAAAGTTGCTAAAGTACCCCTCCAGGTGGGATTTGATGCAGGGGCAAAACGTATCCTGATTCCCATGAGCAGTGTGGGGGATATACCAGCTGTTCCCGGGGAACTTTTTGCAAAATTTTAGACCAGTTTTTACTCAGATCCTGTGGATGCAGTGTATAAAGCATTGGGGGTTGAATGAAACTTGTTAAGGAAGGTCCTGATATCCCCAGTTGATGTTATTCAAAAATTAAAAAATATCCAGAGAATTAATCTGTTGGAATTGTCATGTATGCCAAAATGATACGCTACTGGAATTTTGATGGCAAACACTTTTGATCAATGCAAGTAGCTGTAACTTTTGGGGGATGGTTTATAATCATTGTTTGTGAAGGATATTTGGTTTCCCTATGATCAAGGTTCTTCTGATAATGCCGAGGGTTCTTTTTCCCTGCATTTTGCTTACCATATTTCCGGTAAACCTTTCCGTTGACAAAGGACAGTCTATTAAATGCGTGATCTTCCATCCGCAGTTTTCAAGCAGTTTGGCATACTCTAAAAGCAGGATGGCGTTTTCAGGGTCTTCATCAAAAGCCGGGATACCCTGAAAGTCTCTGAAGTCTGCATTAAGAAATGCAATACGACTTGATGGTTTTGAATGCTCTCTCATGAGGCTGAAAAGATCTTTAAAGAATTTTAAATATTTAGCCTTTGAAAAATCTGAAATACTGCCTTTCATGTAATGTTCTGCCATTTTTTTAAAGTAAGGGGGATCAAAAAAAATCAGATCAGGCTTTTTAACAGCCGGAACCGGCCAGGCCATGTTTTACAGAGGCGGTTTGAACTATTGAGGGAATGTCGGTTAATAAAATCAGATCATTGTTAAGAAAAGACCTCCACTGCAAGGGTTTTGGCAGATTTTTGAAAATTAATTCTACCTGTTCCATAAATTTATGGAACAGGTCATCAGCCTCCTTGGAAACCATTGATCCTCTATCCTTGCTAACCCTTATAGAATCTAACTTTGACAGCAATTTATGCACCCTCTCAAGGGGTGTTTTTCCTACCGTCAAATACTCAGGCATTTCGCCCATTTCTACATCAATGATTCCAATGGTCGCCTCAATGGATTCTATGACGGATAAATCTTCTCTTAAAATGTTTTCTGTATTGCTTATTCTTCTTGCCTGAAGATCATCTACTACTGCGATTTTTGCCTGAATACTCGTCATATCCGTGTAATCTTTAATTGCTCTGAGCCTGCGTTCTCCTGCAATAAGCTGAAACCTGCCATTTTTTTGCGGGCGAACAATAAT
>JACNHV010000083.1 GCA_014383445.1 Candidatus Desulfobacula maris
TTATCGGATGCTGTGCCGGTTTCCTGGTATTGTTTTCCGTTTACCTATTCTTTGGTGTGATCCGATATTTAAGAATTTAGACATTATTTTTAAAGTCGTTGAACATGCAAATAACCAGCTTGTCTGGTTCATTTGATTTGTTGAAAAGTTACTGTTCTTTGGGGGAGGATTACTTTTAATTAGTGATCCATCTGGACACCAATTTCATGAATTAAATAACCATTAAAAAAATCATTAGACCAAAGGCTCAATTCATCTTTTTGCCTTGAATTTTTTAAAAATGGTTCAACGTCTTTTTTTGCCATGGAAAAATTAATCTCTTTACTTTTTTTAGAGATCATTTCAACAAGCTTCTCTTTGGTAAATGCCTCTGAAAAATCAATATGGCCTGTTTGCAACATTTTATTCTTAAGATAATGCAAGTCACATGGAATATTATTTTTCACAAACCATATTAAATCATACCAGTCACGGCCTTTAATATTGGTTCTTATTGTTCGGCATAGCAGAGCATGCATTTTGCCTGCAAACAAACTGGGTAAGGTCATGGTTTTAATGGTAAACGGAATTGGGTGGAGATGATATTTAAGGTCACTGTCAAAACCGGTTGCCGGATCCTGATCAATTTCAAATTTTATCTTCAGCACAGCATTTTTATGGGTCTTTAAATTTGAATTAATTTTTAATAAATGGACTAATGTATTTGCTTTGATGAAAGCGGAATCGATCGTACTTTTACTTTTCTTGTTTTTTTTTTTGCAGAAACCTCAAAACCCCATAGTTCCAATTCTGATTTTACTGCACCAAGATATTTTTTAATATCGAAAGTTTTTTCCGGCTGAATTAATGAAAAATCCAAGCCTTCAGAAAAACGGTCCAGCTTATGTAAAATTCGCAATGCGCTTCCACCGTAAAAAACAGCCTTTTCATAAAATTTTGACCGCCATAAACCAAGCAAAATGATTTCCTGTATAATCTCCTTAAGAGCATTTTCATGATCATGAACTGTATTTAATTCATACCTGTTCAGCATTTGATCAATTTTTTCATCAAACATAATCTTCCTTTAAACAATTGAGCAGCAGTTTGATACTTTGCCTTCGATATCCGTTCTTGATTTCTTCTAATAAAGACAAATCAAAGTTTTTGCTAACGCTGCCATCTAATCGCATTAACTCAAGAAATTCCTTCATTTCCCTTTTCGTCGAAATATGAGTTTGCATAGCTGTCATGTCGCACACGGCCTTTTCAGGGGAGGCAATGAGAAAACTTTTTTGATCTCCTGTATCTTCAAGCTGAACTCCAATATTGAATGCCTTTTTGGGGCAATACAAATAAGAAAAGTCACCAACCGGGGTTTCAAACTGTTTTTTTCGTTTCATTGTCATGCTGATCGTTAATTCAACACGTTCCGGTATCATGTTCCAAAAAGCCATCGCGGTTTGAGCGGTTATGTAAGACGGTCCATAGATCAGATTCGCCAGGACAAACTTGTTGTAAGGCTTATTATATTCATTGCCCAACACATAAAGGCCCTTTTTAATCCTAACTGATCTGAATCGATCCTTGTTAGTTGCATTAAAACGGGCCTGGCCAAAGTGGATGGATGCTCTGATAATCGTTAAGCCCGAAACTGTTATCGACTGGCAAAGGCGGCGTTTCAAGAAATATTGGACTAAAAAGTCAGGTAAACATAAAAGACTTGGCAGGCCATCAATAAATTTGGAAATCCTCCAGCTTATAAAAAAAATGGCAACTGAAAATTTTATCTGGGGTGCTCCCAGAATATATTCTGAGCTTTTGAAACTTGGCTATACTAAAAATCAGGTTTCTCAAAGAACCATATCTCGATATCTTAAAAAGATTAGACCCGGTGACCCTGGTAACACCAAGGAAAAAAGACAACAATGGAAAGTGTTTTTAAAAAATCATCGCAAATACATAATGGGCATGGATTTTTTTACCGTCCCAACTATTAGCTTCAAGACTCTTTATGTATTTTTCATTATTGATCATGCCAGAAGAAAAATCGTTCATTTCAATATTACTGAGCACCCTACAGCAGAGTGGGTGGTTCAGCAGTTGAAAAATGCATTTCCTTTTGACAGTGCTCCAAAATATTTGATCTTTGATCGGGATTCAATCTTTTCTGCCCGGGTAAAGCAATTCATAAAAAATATAGGTATAAAGCCAAAAGTGATAAGTTACAAATGTCCCTGGCAAAATGGTGTGGCTGAACGTTCCCAGAATTGCTGGATTACACCATCTATATAAATGGGAAAAAGCGGCTTAAGCTGATTTTTAGAGGACTAAAATTTGAAATTCAAAATGTCTGTATATCTGCGTCCTGCTTTTGAGATTTTATGGTATCTTCAAGGCATAATTAAATCCTGTTATTAAAATTTAGCCAAATTCAAAAAATCAGAACTGACATAAACAGTAGTTTGAGATCAAATTAGCATGAATTTTTTCCCTGATTCTTTTTTGGCTAACCACAGGCTGGGGGATTAAAACCCCCGGCTACCCGATTATAATACGATTTTATTTCCACCATTATGGTTGACATTGCTAAGTACGTGTTGTATATATTGTATATTAAGTACAAAAATGGAGGTGCTAAATGACCACTAAAGTTTCTACCGCGGATGCCAGAAAAAATTTTGCCGATATTGTTAATAAAGTTGCTTACGGGAAAGAACCTATTGTTTTGACACGTAGGGGTCAAGATGTTGCAGCTTTGGTTTCTATAGATGAGCTTGAGCTGCTTCAGCAAATTGAGGATCACATTGATATTGAAGATGCCAAACAGGCTCTTGCAGAATCTGGAGAAAATATTCCTGCCGGAGAAGTCTGGAAACAATTGGGGCTTTGATTTATGACTTATTCTATTGAGTTTCGACCTATTGTATTGAAAAGTTTGAAGCGGTTCCCCAAAAAAGATTTGGTACGGATTAAAAAAAAAGTTGAAGAACTTGGCCAAAATTTGCCAACGCCCAATATAACCAAAATGAAAGGTAACAATTCTTTTCATAAGGTTCGTACCGGAAATTATAGAATAATATATGAAATCCATGAGAGCAAAGTCGTCATTCTTATTGTAAAAATTGGTCATAGAAAAGATGTATACAAGGATCTGTGATTAATTCTGATCTATATTTATCCTAAAATCTTAAGTATTCTAATCCCCAAACCCCGCAGTTAGCAAAAATAAGGATTTGTAAGGTGTTGAAATTTCCAAATGTGCCTGATATTTTTAATTTTCTGCATGGCAGTATCCCTTGCCTCATCTTCCGTTAATTGTTTTGGTCCAATGGCTTTTGTTGCCGCATACAGCAGGGGATCATTCCCATCCAGATCCTTTATGATGGCTTTTACCTCTTCCACTCACTTTTTTCACGATCAAATAGTTTTACCGGGTAGTTGTTGATGACACCACCATCAACAAAAATGTCTTTTCGATCGTCCTTTACAGCGCTGAAAAACAGCGGAATTGACATTGATCTTCTGACGGCATCTACGACCCTCATTCGCGGTGTATGTTCAGGGGAATAGACCTCGCCGAAGGTCGTTGATAAATTTGATGCATAAACATACAGTTCTTTGCCTGTGTGTTCCTGTAGCGATTGAAACTGTTCAGTCTTTGGGGTCCACCGTAAACAGGTCTTCTTTTCATCATTGTCGAACTCCCCAAATAAGCGGTATAATCCGCTTCATTTGATTTGTTGGAATTCCGTACATAAGCTCTATATTCGCTTAACGGGGTAATTCGGTTTCTTCGCTCATGATCCGGATATACTCTGCATAAGAATAAAGGCGATTACGCTTCTGGCCGGTTATTTCTTTCACTATACCAAGCTGTTCAAGTTCACGCAGGCAGGCATTAACTGTAGCCGGTGCAAGTTGCGTTTTCTCCTGGACCCAATTCGGTGAAGCCATTGGGCGCTCGAGCATTGCCTTATGAACGAGATGGGCCGAACCGGATATTCGTTTCAGTCCGTTAATGCGCAGCCCATCTTCAGCAGATAGTTTCATCAGTTGCTGAGCGGCTTCAACGGCTTTTGTTGCTGTATGAATAACGGCATCTGCAAAGAAATCGAGCCAAGCCTCCCAGTCACCGGTCAGCCGTACTTCGTTCAGAAGTTCATAATAACGTTGTCGGTATGTTTTGAAATAGAGGCTGAGATACAGCATCGGTTCCTTGAGAACTTTTTCAGAGCATAGCAATAGAGTAATGATCAGGCGGCCGAGACGACCATTACCATCAAGGAACGGATGGATGGTTTCAAACTGGACATGTGCCAATGCCGCCTTGATCAACACCGGAGTTTTTTCCGGCAGATCATGTAGAAACAGTTCCAGTTTCCCCATACATTCTTGAAGATATTCAGGTGGTGGTGGTACAAAAGCGGCATTACCAGGGCGACTTCCACCAATCCAGTTTTGACTTCTTCGAAACTCACCAGGATCACATTCTTTGCCGCGGCCTTTCGATAGCAATACACTATGAATCTCTTTCAGCAACCTGAGCGAAAGAGGAAAATCCTCTCCAAGTCGTCTGAGACCATGATTAAGAGCGGCTACATAGTTGCTTACCTCCTGCACATCATCTAAGGGAACTCCGGGTTGATGTTCGAATTCAAACATTAGGAGGTCTGAGAGTGATGATTGAGTGCCCTCGATCATAGACGAGAGCACCGCTTCCTTGCGCACATACATATAAAGGAAAAGCGATGTATCTGGAAGCAGTACTGAGACACTGTCCAGGCGGCCAAGGGCCAACAGAGCCTGGTCAAATTTTTCCCTGAGTTCGGATGACCATTCAATGGGAGGTTCCGGTGGCAACGGGGCTGGAACGAATGCTTGAGCCTTTTCTCCAACTGTCGATATATTGATATATTGGCCTTGAAGATCTCTGTTCATATTTTTATTTCAATTTTTGAATTAACAGCTTTCTTATTTTAAATTACTACTTAATGTAAAATAACGCCCTGCCGACAGATTGTCAAGGAACATTCCACAATTGACCAGAAATCTGTGCCAGGCTATGTTTGAACTGATGGACCGCGCCGGACAGGGGTGATCTTTCAACCATTCATTATTTTTTTTCTGCATTGCAGAAACAACTCCAGCCGTGAAGCGCTGGGATGACATGGGGGCCTGGATAATATGCGTATGATACCATCCCGTCTTTTTCAGGATATCAAGGTAGTC
>JACNHV010000082.1 GCA_014383445.1 Candidatus Desulfobacula maris
GCATCATGGTTGTTTATTTTGTTTTAATTTGATCCAGGCTTCAAGCCTGAGTTTTACTGTTTTCTCGTATCCCCGGTCTGTTGGATAATAAAACCGCTGATCTTCAAGATCCTTTGGCAGATAGGACTGGGAGGAAAAAGCATCTTTATAATCATGGGCATATTTGTATCCTTTACCATAACCCAAGTCTTTCATCAGCTTTGTCGGAGCATTCCTTATGTGGAACGGAACCTGGGCGTAACCGGTTTTTTGAATGATTTTTTTGACCTGTTTATGAGCTGCATAAACTGCATTACTCTTGGGAGCGGTTGCAAGGTAGATGGCAGCCTGGAACAAAGCATCATCCCCTTCGGGGTGGCCTAAAATTCGAAAGGCTTCACTGGCATTCAGCGCCATGGTCAGGGCTCCGGGATCAGCCATTCCAATATCTTCTGTAGCAAATCGGATCATTCTTCTTAGCATGTAATAGGGGTCATCGCCTGCCATGAGCATTCGCTCAAGCCAATACATTGCTGCGTCCGGGTCACTACCCCGCATGCTTTTAATAAATGCGGAAATCAGGTTAAAATGCTCTTCTCCTGCCTTATCATATAAAAGCGATTTTTTTTCTATGGCTATCTCAACATCCTGGATATTAATCTGTTTTTTTTGTGCAAAATGCAGCACTGCTGTCTCAAGATTGGTCAAAGCAATCCTAGCATCGCCATCAGACACACTTGCAATATGCTCAAGCGCATCATCAGACAGCCTTTCTTTCTCAAGTCCCAGACCGTTCTCAGGATCTATCAATGCCCGTTTTAAAATGGTTAAAATATTTTTCTTTTCAAGGCTTTTCAAAGTAAAGACCCTGCATCTGGATACCAGGGCAGGAATGACTTCAAAGGAAGGATTTTGGGTGGTGGCCCCCACAAGGACAATCAGTCCTTTTTCAACATGAAGGAGAAAAGCATCCTGCTGGGCCTTGTTAAACCTGTGGATTTCATCCACAAAAAGAATGGTTTGCTTTTTATACAATGCCCGATTTTTTTTGGCCTGCTCGATAATCTGACGGATTTCCTTAACCCCGGACAGGACAGCAGATATTTCTACAAATTCAGATTTTGTTTCTTTGGCAATAATGCCTGCCAAAGTTGTCTTCCCACATCCAGGAGGGCCCCAGAGAAGTATGGAAAACACCCTGTCATCTTCAATGGCTTTTTGTAGAAGGCTTCCTTTACCGGTTAGATGCTCCTGGCCCACAAGTTCATCAAGGGTTCTGGGACGTATTCTGTCAGCCAAAGGACGGGCCAGGGATTTATCCTGGAAACTATGAGATTCAAAAAGATCCATTCTCGTTAAGAGCTGTCCTTATCTCTTTGTCTTTTCTTTTTGCTCTGTTCTGTTCTCTCTTTTTGTCTTTTGGTATTATGTTTTTTCTTTTTCTGAAAAATTCTTTCGTCTTCTTTTGAATTACCGGCAAATTTTATCCTGCCTGTTTTTTCCCTGAAAAAGAGTTTAATAGGTGTTTTTTCCAATGGGATCATCTGCCTTAACTGATTGAGCAAATAGCGCTTATATGAGAAATGAACTGCATTGGGGAAATTGACAAAACAGACAAAAGACGGCGGTTTTGTGGCCACCTGCGTGGCGTAGAAAAATTTTAACCTTTTCCCTTTATGCAATGAGGGTTCTGTCCTGTAAACAGCATCTTCAATAATTCGGTTCAGCACACCCGTATTAATCCTGTGGCAATATTCTTTATGAATTTTGACCACTTCATCCAGGATCTTATGACATCTTTGTCCGGTAAGGGCTGAAACCGTCATGGCAGGTGCATAAGATAAAAACTTTGCCTTATCCCTTAAATCCTCCATATACTTTTTAACACTTTTCCGCTCTTCATCTAAAAGATCCCACTTGTTTAACAGGAACAAAGCGCCACATCCCCTGTCCTCAGCATATCCTGCAATGGTAATATCCTGATCTGTAATACCCTCATCTGAATCAATCAAAATTAATGCCACATCACAATCATCAAGGCTCTTTAATGATTTCAATATGGAAAATTTTTCAAGTTTCTGGGTGACTTTGCCCTTACGCCGAATACCTGCAGTATCCACAAGTATAAACTGCCTGCCTTTATGCTCACACTTAAGTTCTATGGCATCCCGTGTGGTGCCGGCCTTTTCATTGACCACAAGGCGCTGTTCGCCAAACAGACGATTGGCAAGTGAAGATTTCCCAACATTAGGCCGACCAACAATGGCAATTTTAATCAGAGTCTCATCTTCTTCTTGGACCTGCTCATATTCCGGCAGAGCTTGGACAAGGTCATCTAAAAAATCTCCCACACCAATACCGTGCTCTGCTGAAACCTCATAAAAGTGATCAATGCCCAATGAATAAAACTCTAAAAGTTCATCATGCTGTTTGTAGCTTTCTATTTTATTGATCAGGTAAAATACGGGTTTGGACATCCTGCGCAAAAAATCTGCCAGCTCCCGGTCGTAGGGTGACAGTCCGGTCCGGCCATCCATTATGAAAATGATAACATCGGCCTGCTCCGCCGCAATTGTCAGTTGCGTTTTGATCTGGGAGGCAAAATAATCATCATCTGTACTTAAAAACCCGCCAGTATCGATAACTGTAAATTCAACATCATTCCATTGTGCATCCTCATAATGCCTGTCTCTTGTCACACCAGGGAAATCATCAACAAGCGCTTTTCTAGCGCGTGTAATCCTATTAAATAAAGTGGATTTCCCCACATTGGGCCGGCCAAGAATAGCCACAACCGGTTTCATATTTTAACCTCCAGAAAATAAACAAAAATAACTTTTGTCTTATACAATATATTGAAATATTTATAAATAGGTATGATGATGCCTATTCAAATTAAACCAAACATTGGGACTGTCTATTGACTGGTCAGCTTGATTTCAATTCGTCTATTTTTTTGATAAGCTGCAGGCGTGTCTGCCAGGTCTATGGGATGGTATTTACTAAAGCCGGCTGCTGCCATCCTTTTTTCCGGAATGCCTTTTTGACTCAAAAATCGGACCACAGAGACTGCCCGAGCAGCCGATAATTCCCAGTTGGACGGAAAGTCCTTGGTTTTAATGGGAACCCGGTCTGTGTGACCGTCAATGCGCAATATCCAGTTAATCTCATTTGGAATTTTTCTGGAAATCTCTAACAGAGTATTTGCCAGGGTTGTTAGATGGCTGCGGCCCTGGATACCCAGGTTGGCAGACCCGGATTCAAAAAGAAGGCCTGCCTGAAGAACAAACCTGTCCCCCTGTATCTCTACGGCCGGGTTATTGCCCAAAATTTTCTGAAGCCTCCCAAAAAATTCTGACCGGTATTTTTGAAGTTCACTCACCTTCCGGGCCAGGGCAATGTTCAATTGTTTGCCAAGCTCCGCAATTTTTTCATCCTTTTCCTGGCCCTGTGTTTTTGTCAGTGCCAATGCATCACTGATCATCCTCAACTGGGCCCGGAGTTTGGTGATCTGGTCGGAAAGAAGGGCCACTTCTGCACTGACGCTGGCAGATAGCTGTTTTTCCCGGGCTAAGGCTTCTTTCTGGGATTCAAGCACCACGGAAAGGGCCTGGATCCGGATATCCTGCTCATCAATCTTTTCTTGAGCCAATATAGTCATTTCTTCTTTATCCGCCAGTCTGGCAGTCAGTGCTTTTGAACGATCCCGCAATACCGAAACCTGATAGTCCCTGTCAGAAAGGGATACAGCAAGTTCTGCCACCTTTTGCTCCAGGTCATCCTTTACCCGGGTCAGGGTCTGGATGTCTTCATTCAGGCTGCCAATGTTCAACATCTGCTGCTTTATCTGAGCATTGTCTTTTTGAGACCGGACTGAATCCTCTGCAACCTGGGACATGAGCACGTCCTTGTCTTCGGATAACCCGATGATGGCATCTGACAACCGGCCAACCTCAGTGTTCAACTGGCTGGATTTTTCCTTTTCAAGCCCCAAAAGCTCGGCCAGTTCACTGACCTGATCATGGAGAAGTGCCAGTTCATTTTTCTGGCCATAGAGTACCTCGCTGAGCAGAAACTGGGCCAAAACAAAGATCATCAACACAAAGATAACCACCATTAACAGCGCTGACAGGACATCAACATACCCTGGCCAGGCTGTAATAGGATTTGATATGCGCCGCGTTTTGGATATCATTGCGATCTCCTGTTATTTCTTCAGGTCTGGGTTATCCCCTGACGGTTTAATCTGCTGTTTTAATATATGAGCCATGACCTGGTTATTTTTATGGGTCTGCTTGATCATTATTTTAAGGTGATTATCAATATCCTGTAACGCTGTAACAGAAAGATTGGCATTGATTTCAGGCATTTCATCGGTTTCCACAAGGTGAGTCACTCCGGTCAACCATTCTTCCATTTCATTGAAAAACCGGTTCTGGGCATGACCCGCCTGAATATCGACAAATCCCAGTACCAGGGAGCCGCCCAGACCAAACAGAGATGAACTAAAGGCCGTACCCATCCCTTTAAGCGGTTCTTCAAGCCCTTGTTTTAAATTACTAAACACATTGACAAAATCCCGGGTTCCCACGTCCAGACCGCTGATTACCTGTCCCACAGAACCGATGGTCTGGAGCAATCCCCAAAAAGTACCTAAAAGCCCCAGGAACACCAGTAGACCGATCATATATTTGGAGATTTCCCTGGACTCATCCAAATGACCCCGTATCCCGTCCAGAACCGTATTAAGGGACAGGGCAGACAAGCGGAACCGGTCCCGGTGAATCACTTCCAGATGTTTGGCAAGGGGAGAAAGCAATGCTGGTGGTTCAGTAACAGACAGGCCCAGATCACCGGTGCGGAAAATTTTAATCCACTTGATTTCCGGCTCCAGCCTCTGGATTTGGTAGATATTAATGCCAATGCCCACACAAAGAGCTGCAAAGATAAGAAGATTAAAACCCCAGTTAGCCATGAATGCAGCTTTAAGGGGTGTCAACAGAAGAACACATATGCCTGCCACCACCAGAAGGTAAAGAATTGTCAAAAAAAGATAATGCCTGGGATTTGTCATAAGGGACCTGCCTCCTTATTCTAATATATTGTCAAAAAATACGTTTCCTAAGCGCGTTTTTCAATCCTTTTGATTAACGTATTGAAAACATGTATTGTTTTGGTGTATCTACTGTCATTGTATGGAAATTGTCAAG